>JAUYQQ010000011.1 GCA_030697165.1 Acidobacteriota bacterium | reverse complement strand
CGGGGCGCCGGCTCCGGCCGCGGCCCCGGCGCCGTGTGCCGCGACGCCGGCCGCACCGGCGTCCACCGCGCCGCGGCCGCGCATTGTCTTCCTGGGCGACAGCCTGACGGCTGGTCTCGGGCTGGATCCGGCGCAGAGCTTTCCGTCGTTGATCGGCCAGCGGTTGGCCGCTGAGGGCCTCGACTACGAGATCGTCAATGCCGGCGTGTCGGGCGATACCTCGGCCGGGGGGCTGCGACGGGTGGACTGGTCGCTCGAAGGCGACGTGAAGGTGCTGGTGGTCGCGCTCGGCGCGAACGACGGCCTTCGCGGGCTGTCGCCGGTGGAACTCAAGCGCAACCTGAGCGCGGTGCTCGATCGGGCGACGGCCAGGGGCATCACTGTCATCCTCGCCGGCATGGAGGCGCCGCCGAACTTCGGCGCCGACTACACCCGGCAGTTCCGCAGCGTCTATACCGACCTGGCGCAGACCTATCGCGTGCGCTTTGTGCCGTTCCTCTTGCAGGGCGTCGCCGGCAATGCGTCGTTGAATCAGGGCGACGGCATTCACCCCAACGCCCGCGGCGCGCAAATGGTGGCCGACCTGGTGTGGGCGGAACTGACGCCCGTGTTGGCGCGTCCTAACCGGTAAGCCGGGAACCTCTGAACTCCTGAACCCTTAAACCTTCCATGATTCAGCTTCGCGGTGTCAGCAAGACCGTCCAGAGCGGCGGCCAGCCCCTCACCATTCTTCACCCGCTCGACCTGGATGTTCCCGAGGGCCAGTGCCTGGCCATTGTCGGACCGTCTGGCAGCGGCAAGTCCACGCTGCTGGGGCTGATTGCCGGGCTCGACTCGGCGTCGACCGGGACCATTGCCATTGCCGGCACCGAGATCACGAGCCTTGACGAAGACGCGCTCGCGCGGCTGCGCGGCGAGAAGATCGGCTTCGTGTTCCAGTTCTTCCACCTGGTGCCGTCGCTGACGGCGAAGGAGAACATCCAGGTGCCGATGGAGATTGCCGGCCGCCGCGACGCGGCGGCGCGGGCGCAGGCATTGCTCGACGAGGTCGGCCTGCACGATCGCGGGCACCATTACCCCTCGCAGTTGTCGGGCGGCGAGCAGCAGCGCATTGCCATCGCGCGCGCGCTCGCCAACGATCCCCCCTTGATCCTGGCCGACGAGCCCACCGGCAACCTCGACAGTTCAAACGGCCGGCACATCCTCGACCTGCTGCTGCAGGTGCGGCACGCGCGCAAGGTCACCCTCGTCATGGTGACGCACGACCAGTCGGTGGCGGCGGTCGCTGACGCGCGGCTGGTGTTACGCGACGGCCGGCCGGTGGCCGACGCACCCGTGGTGAGCGAGCTTCAGCGCGGTGGGCGAATCGAACCACCTGTCCTCAGCGAGCGAAAGCGAGTCGAAGGATGAGGTTTGTGCTGTTCATGGCCGCGCGCGAGATGCGCGCGTCGTGGCACCGCCTGTTGTTCTTCTTCATCTGCATCGCCATTGGCGTCGGCGCGATTGTCGCGTTGCGCTCGGTGATCCAGAGCGTGCGCCATACCTTCGCCGGCGAGGCCAGGACGCTGATCGCGGCCGACGCCATTATCACGAGCAACCGGCCGCTGACGCCGGAGGTCGTCGCCAAGATCGGCGATCGCGTGACGGCCGCCGGCGCGGACAGCACGCGGTCGATCGAGCTGGCGACCATGACGCGTCCCGCGGACCGTGCCGATGGCCGCGCCCGCATGGTCGAGTTGCGCGCCGTCGAGGCGGGATTCCCGTACTACGGCACCTTGAGCCTGGCCGATGGGGTGACCTACGACCACGCCCTGTTGCGCGGGTTCGGCGTGCTGGTGCGCCCGGAACTGCTGGCGCAACTCGACGTCACGGTCGGCGACGTGCTGGCGATTGGCACCAGGCAGTTCACCATTCGCGGCGTCATCGAGAACGAGCCGGGCCGCCGGCTCGGCGCCTTCAGCATCGGCCCGCGCGTGTTTGTGGACCTGGCCGACCTCGAACAGTCCGGGCTGATGGGGTTTGGCAGCCGGTCCACGTCGCAGCGGCTGCTTCGCGTGCCTGACGCCCGACTCGACCAGTTGGTGCGCGACCTGCGGGCGGACCTGGCCAACGAGTTTGCGCGGGTGCGTTCGTACCAGGCGACCGAGGACGACATTGGCGAAGATTTCGAGCGCGCCGAGAACTACCTGAGCCTGGTGGGCCTCGTGATTGTCATTCTCGGCGGCATCGGCGTGTCGAGCGTGACGCGCGTGTTCGTGCAGCAGAAGATGAAGAGCATCGCCGTGCTCAAGTGCGTCGGCGGGCGCTCGTCACAGCTGCTGGCGGTCTACGTGGCGCAGGTGGCGATGCTCGGGTTGGCGGGCAGCCTGCTCGGGGTCGGGTTGGCCGCGCTGGCCATGCGGGCCATTCCGTCGCTGCTCGCGGGGGCCACGCCGGGCGTGGCGATCGACTACGCCCTGACGGTGCCGGCCGTGGCGCAGGGGATCGGCATCGGGCTGCTGGTGTCGTTGTTGTTCTCCTTGGTGCCGCTGCTTGAAGTGCGTCACGTCAAGCCGTCGTTGCTGTTGCGCGACGAGGCGCGCAGCCGGCGGCCAGACGCGGTCCAGGTCCTGGTGTCGGTCTTCGTGGTCAGCGCGCTGGTGGCGCTCACCGTGTGGCAAGCAGGCAACTGGCGCATTGGCCTGGTGGTCGCCGCCGGGTTTGCCGGCACCGCGCTGGTGCTGCACCTGGCGGGCATCCTCGTCATCCGGGCCATTGCGCCGTTGGCCCGGTCGCAATCATTTGCGCTGCGCCACGCCGTGCTGCAACTGAGCCGCCCCGGCAGCCAGATGCGCATTGTCTTGTTGGCGGTCGGCCTCGGCAGCTTTTTCATCATCGGCGTGCGCTCGCTGCAGCAGAACCTGGTGGACCAGTTTGCCGTGAACGTGACGGCCGATTCGCCCGACATGTTCCTGCTCGATGTCCAGAACGACCAGGTGGCGCGCGTGCGCGCCGCCATTACCGCGCACCAGGAGACGGGGGCCGTGCCGCCGCGCCTGTTGCCGGTGCTGCGGGCGCGGGTGGTCGGCGTGGCCGGCCGCGAGGTCAACCTCGAGAACTACCAGGACGTGCGCGGCCGCGGCTCGCTGGCGCGCGAGTACACGATCACTTACCGCCAGACGCTCGAGCCCAACGAGACGATCGTCGCGGGCCAGTTGTGGGACGGCACGCCGTCGACCGAGCCTGAGGTGTCGATCGAGCAGTTCCTCAGCGAGGAGTTCAAGATTAACCTCGGCGACACCATCCGCTTCGACGTGCTCGGCCGGATCATTACCGCAACGGTCACGAGCATCCGCCTGGTCGAGTGGGGCGACAGCCGCGCCGGCGGCTTCATGTTCGTGTTCAGGCCGGGCGTGCTGGAGCAGGCGCCACACAGCTTCATCGGCTTCCTGCGCGGTCCGCAGGACGCCGCGACGCGGGCACGGCTGCAGGCCGCGCTGGTCGAGGCCGCCCCCAACGTCTCGGTGATCGACGGCCGCGAGATTCTCGCCACGATCAAGGGGGTGGTCGACAACGTCACGCTGGCGGTCACCGTCGTCGGCACGCTGGTGTTGTTCAGCGGATTGCTGATCCTGATTGGCGCCGTCGCCATGACCAAGTTCCGGCGCGTCTACGAGGCGGCGATTTTCAAGACGCTCGGCGCGACGCGCCGGCTGATCGCGATGGTGCTGGTGATCGAGTACGGCCTGCTCGGGTTGCTGGCCGGCGGCATTGGCGCGGCGGGGGCGGTCGTCCTGTCGTGGGCGGTCAGCCGTTATGCCCTCGATATTCCCTTCACGCCCCTGCTCGGCGTGAGCCTCACCGGCGTGGCCGTCACCACCGTCCTGGTGGCCGCGATCGGCGTCCTCTCGAGCTGGGAAGTCCTCCAGAGGAAACCGCTCGCCACGCTCCGCGCCGAGTAGCGTTCCAATGTGGTGTCCGGCTTCAGCCGGACCGCTCCGGACGGCACGGTCCGCCTAAAGGCGGACGCTACAGCGTGCGTGGTAATATCAAGGTTTAGCGCCCCCCCGTTGGGCGCGCTGGGAGTACGAAGTCACATGAACGTCTCGCAACACAAGGACGCCCTGCTCAAGAAGCGGGCGGAACTCGTCGAAGGCGCTGGGCTCAATACCCTCTCGAGCTCCATGGAGCACAATAACGGCCGGCAGGGCGACATGGCCGACCAGGCCTCGGGCAACAACGAAGTGCATATCCAGTTGCGCTTGAAACAGACCGATGCCAAGATTCTTCAGGCCATCGACGAGGCCCTGGTGCGCATCGAGAAGGGCGCATTCGGGCTGTGCCGCGACTGCGGCGAGCCGATCGCCGAGGCCCGGCTGAACGCCATTCCCTGGACGCGGGTGTGCATCACCTGCAAGGAAAAGCAGAAAGGGTAAAGCAGAAGGCGTGAGCACCACATCCACCCTCGCGGACCTGATTCGGGACTTCCTGATCGAGCGCACCGGCTTGCTGATGCGCCATGAAGACGTCGCGCAGCAGGTGCCGGACTACGACATCAACAACGCCTATCAGTACATCATCGCGCGCGAGCAGACGCACCTGTCGTGGCTGCAGCACGCGCTGCTGGACCTGGGCGCGCCGCTGCCGGCCGATCCCGCGCGCCAGGCCGTGGCCGTCGGCAAGGGTGATGCCTGGATGGCGCTCGCCGCCGACGATGCCCGCGACAACGCCAGCTTCGTGGAGAAGTGGCGCGCGAAGGTGGACGAGGTCTCGCATGCCCGGCACAAGGGCATGCTCAAGATCGTGCTCGGCGAGATGCTCGAGCACAAGCGCCTGTTCGACCAGGCCGCGGCCGGCAACCAGAACCTGATCGGCACGTCGCTCGCCATCAACGACCACTCCGGCGTTGTGATGGGCGCGCGGTGGACGGGGCAGTAGCGCCGCCGACCCTCGTGGCGATCGCCCTGGGCAGCAACCTGGGCGATCGCGAGGCCCACCTCGCGTTTGCCGTCGGCCGGCTGGCCGCCCTCCTCAACAATCTCCGTCACTCCACCTGGCACGACAACGCCGCCATCGGTGTCACCGATCAGCCCCGCTACCTGAACGGCGTGGTGGTCGGGACGACCACCCTATCGCCCCGGGAGCTGCTGGACCGGTTGCTGGCGATCGAGCGGGAAGACGGGCGCGAGCGGCCGGCGCGTTGGGCCGCCAGGACGCTCGACCTCGACCTGATTCTGTATGGGAGTGCGCGGCTGGCCGAGCCCGGCCTGGTGGTGCCGCATCCGAGGTTCCGCGAGCGGCTCTTCGTGCTCGAGCCGCTCGCAGAACTGGAACCTGACTGGGTCGACCCGGTCAGCGGGGCAGCCGCTAGTGAGCTGCTTCAGCGGGCGCGGCAGCGCCCTTCTTGAAGAGCCCGCTCCAGCCTTCCTCGAACAACGTATACATCGCCGGCACGAACACCAGCGTGATGATGGTGGAGGTCATCAGGCCGCCGACCACGACCCGCGCCAGCGGCGCCTGCAGTTCGGCGCCTTCGCCAATACCCATGGCCATCGGCACCAGGCCGAGCGAGGTGCAGAGCGAGGTCATCAGGATCGGGCGCAGGCGGTGCTTGCCGGCCAGCTCGATGGCGGCGCGCAGTTCCATCTTGTCGCGGTGCCGCAGCGTGTTGGTGTAGTCGACCAGCAGGATGGCGTTGCTGACGACGATGCCGGCGAGCATGATCACGCCGATGTACGCCTGCATGCTGAACGGCGTGTTGGTGAGCATCAGCATGCCGACCACGCCGATCGCCGCCAGCGGAATCGAGAAGATGATGATGAACGGGTCGCGCAGCGATTCATACTGCGACGCCATCACCGTATAGACCAGCACGATCGCCAGGATCAGCACCAGCCGCAGTTCGTTGAACGACCGCGCCTGTTCTTCAACCTCGTTGCCGAAGCCGACCGCGAAGTCCTTGGGCACCGTAATCTCGCCCATGCGTGCCTGGATGGCCGCTACCGCCTCGCTGAGGGTGGTCTCGGTCTCGGCGTTGACGCGCTGCACGCGCTCCTGGTTCTTGCGCTCGATCGATACCGGGCCGGTCTCGCGGGCGATGACCATGACGTTCTTGGCCGGCACGATCTGGCCGGCCGGCGTGCTCAGCAGCACGTCGCCGACTTCGGCCACTTCCTGGCGATCCTCCTCGCGCAGGCGGACGATGATCGGGTACTCGTTGCCGGCATCGCGATACATCGCCGCCTGCGTGCCGGCGACGTTGGTGCGAATGGTGTTGGCCACGCCGGTCACGGTCAGGCCCAGCAAGGCCGCCTTGTCGCGGTCGACGCGGACCGCCAGTTCGGGACGGCCCTCTTCACGCTGCAGCCGCGAGTCGGCAATGCCGCGGGTGGTGTCGAGCATCGTCTTGAGGTCCTGGGCAATGGCCTTGGACGTCTCGAGGTCGTGGCCGAGAATCTCGATCGACAGGCGGCCGTCCTGGCCGCCGCCGCCCATGCCGCGCATCTGCATGCCGCCCGACGGGCGGGCGCGGACATTGACGCCGGGAATGCCCGACAGGTCGCGCCGCAGCTGCATGGAAATCTGTTCGTTGCTGCGGGTGCGCTGGTCGCGCGGCACCAGCCGGACGTTGACGTTGCCCCGGTGCGTGGAACTGTTGCCGAAGCCGCCGCCACCACCGGCCTGGGTAATCAGCATCGTGGCCTCGGGCACGACCTGGCGGATGCGTTCCTCGAGTCCGATCAGCACGGCCTCGGTCAGTTCGATGCGCGAGCCGACCGCCAGTTCGGCGTCGACCTGCACTTCGCCCTCGTCGGTCTGCGGCTGGAACTCGAAGCCGATCCGTGGCAGCAGGAGGATGGCGATCGCAAACAGGGCGAAGCCGGTGGCGAAGACCGTGGGCCGGTGGTGCAGGGCCAGGTGCAGCGTGCGGGCGTAGAACTCGTCGAGGTGGTTGAGCCAGCCGTCGACCGTGCGGTTCAACCGGGCCATCACGCCGCCGCCGGCATGCTGCGCGTGTGGCGCGTCGAGCAGGCGCGAGCACAGCACCGGCACGATCGTCACGGCGACCAGCAGCGACATGGCCAGCGAGAACGAGACCACCGCGGCCAACTGGCCGAACATGATGCTCGAGACGCCGGTCAGGAACAGCATCGGCACAAACACCGCGATGTGGGTCAGGGTCGAGGCCAGGATCGCCGACCACACTTCTTCGCTACCGTCGATCGCGGCGGTGACCCGGTCCTTACCCATCTCGAGGTGGCGATAGGTGTTCTCGAGCACCACGATCGCGGCGTCGACGATCATGCCGATGCCCAGGGCGAGGCCGCCGAAGGTGAGCGTGTTCAGCGTGTAGCCGCCGAAGTAGAGCAGGGCGAACGTGCCGATCACCGAGATCGGGATCGAGGTGCAGATGATCAGCGTCGACTTGATGTCGCGCAGGAACAGGAAAATGATCAGGATCACCAGGAAGCCGCCGATCATGGCGTGCTCCTGCACGTTGCCAATCGCCCGCTGGATGAAGCGGGACTGGTCGTCGAGCACCCGCAGCGTGATGCCATCGACGTCGGCGTTGATCTTCTCGATTTCGCGCTTGACCCCCTCGGCGATCTGGATCGTGTTGGTGCCGGACTGCTTGGTCACCTGCATGCGAATACCCGGCGTGCCGTTGATGCGCATGAACGAGCGGCGGTCTTCGGTGGTGTCGCGGACCTCGGCGACGTCGCGCAAGTAGACCGGCACGCCGTCGCGCGTCAGCACCACCAAGTTGCGAATTTCGTCGATGTTGGTGAACTGGCCGGGGCTGCGCAGCAGCAGGGTGCGATCGGCGTCGTTGACCTCGCCGAGCGGGATGTTCTGGTTCTCGGTGCGGAGGATCTGGATGATGCGATCCGGCGCGAGGTTGAGCGCGGTGATCTTCTCGCGCGACAGGTCGACGCGAATCTGGCGGCGCAGGCCGCCGTTGATGGTGACCGCGGCGACGCCGGCGACGCGCTCGAGACGCGGCGACAGCTGGTTCTGCGCCAGTTCACGCAGCGTCACCGCATCGAAATCGCCCTCGACGCCGACACCCATGATCGGCATCGCGGTCGAGTCGAACTTGAACACCGTCGGCGGGTCGGCGTCGACGGGCAGCCGGCCGCGGACCCGGTCAAGGCGCGTGCGCACCTCGTCGGCCGCCTCGGCGAGGTCCGAGCCCCACGCGAAGTTGAGGCGGACGTTGGCGTTGCCTTCCGACGAGGTCGAGTCGACGCGCTCGAGGCCGGCGACGGCGCTGACCGCCTGCTCAATCGGGCGCGTGACCAGCTCCTCCATCTCGAGCGGGCCGACACCTGGATAGTTGACGCGCACCGTGATGGTGGGCATCTGCGTGTCGGGCATCAGGTCCACCGGCAGGCGGGTGAGCGAGATGCTGCCCAGCAGGATGATGACCATGCTGATCATGAACATCGTGACCGGGCGTTCGATGGCTATGCGCGGAATACTCATAAAGGGTCTCGATTGGGCGACTGACGTTGTCTGCTACTTGGCGGCACTACCGTGCCGCCCTCCTGGCGCTATTTCGGGGCCGGCCGCTGGCCGCCACCCGGACCACCGGGGCCGCGACCCTGGCCGGCCGGACCGCGTCCGGCTCCGCCCGGTGCCCGTCCGCCCGGACCACCGGGGCCGGCTGCACCGGCGATCATCAACTGGTCGTTGTTGCGGACGGCGGTGGCACCGGTCGTGACGATCTGATCGCCTTCCTTCAGGCCCCCAACAATTTCAATCCGTTCGGGGTCTTCGATGCCGACCTGCACCGCGACGAACTTGGCCCGGTTGTCCTCGTTGGGCACCCAGACGCCGCGCCGGTTCTCGAAGTCGATGACGGCGTTCTTCGGGGCGACGAGCGTGCCCTTGCGCTCCTCCACAACCAGGCTGACTCGGGCATACATGCCCGGCTTCAGGCGCCGGTCGCCATTCGCGATCTCGATTTCCATGGTCGCGGTGCGCGTCGCCGGGTCCAGCACCGGTGCGACCCGGGCGATGCGGCCGAAAAATTTCTCGCCCGGATAGGCATCCACGTCAACCTGGCCGCTGTCGCCGACCGTGACCAGGCGAATGTCCTTCTCGACGACGTTCACCACCATCTTCAACTTCGAGATGTCGACCACCGAGGCAATCGGGGTGTTCTGCGAGACCATCGCGCCCGGGTCAACATTGCGCTTGCCGACAAAGCCATCCACGGGCGAGGTGACCGTCGTGTTCTGCAGGTTGATCTTCAGCTCTTGCAGGCGCGCCTCGGCCTGGGCGAGTTGCGCCTTCGACAAATCAATCTGCGCGTCGGCGGCGAGGAAGCGGGACTCGGCGTCGTCCAGGGCCTGCTTGGCCAGCAACTGGCGTTCGAACAGGTTCTGCGAGCGCTCGAAGTTGACCCTCGCCACGTTGAGGTCGGCTTCGCGCTGGCGAATGGTCGCCTTCGACACCAGGAGGGACGCCTCGGCCTGGCTGACCTGCTCGACGATTTCGCGGTCTTCGATCTTGCCGATGACCTGGCCGCGCCGGACCGGGTCGCCCATCTGCACCGAGACCGTCAGCAGCCGTCCGTTGGTGCGCGGCGCCACGTCTACCGTTTGCAAGCCAATCAGGTTGCCGACGACCGTCAAGTGCGCGGCGACGTCGCCGCGCTTGACCGTGCCGAGTTCCACCGTCATGGGCGAGCGCGGCCCGCCGCCGCCGAAGCCGCCCATGCCCCCACCGGGGAAGCCGCCGCCACCGCCGCCGCGTCCGGCCCCGCCGGGCGGGCCGCCCTGTTGGCCGCCCGTGGTCGCGGCATCGGGATTCGAGAAGACGCCGAGGTACGCCGCCGCGCCAGCGGCCACGGCCACGACCAAACCAATCACTACAAATTTACGCATATAAGAATCCGTCTCTACCCTCGTCGAAAGAATGTCGGTCGCGCGCTACTGCCCGCCGGTGGCCGCGTTCAAGCCGCCGCCGCCGCCGGCCGGCGACTGCTGCGCCCGTTCGAAGTTCACGAGCGACTTGCGGTAGTCGGCCAGCGCCCGGAGTTCCGTGTTCTGCGCATCGCGCAGGTCGCGCTGGGCCTGGACCACGAAGAAGTTGGTCGTCATGCCGACCTCGAACCGGCTTTGCTCGGCCTCGAGGCGCTTCGACGCCAGCTCGCGTGCCGCGGTGGCCGCTTCGACGCGCTTCAGATTGCTCTGCACCGTCAGCGCGGCGTTGGCGACTTCGGCGGCAATCTGCACCTCCATGGCGCGCAACCGCGTCAGGGCCTGGGTGCGCTGCACCCGGGCGCGCGCATGCTGCGCGTCGGCCTGGTTCCCGCCGATCGGATAGCTCATGGTGACGTTCAGGTTCCAGGTGGGGTAGTCGCGCGCTCTCAGCAGCGAGAGCGCATCACTGTATCCGCCGGGGATGATCGCGGACACCGTCTGGTTTCCCAGCGGGCCGGTCCGGACGATGGCCGTGCCGCCGACGCCCTGGGCGCCGTAGCTCGCGTTGAGGTCAACGGCCGGCAGGGACTGGTTCTGGAAAAAGCGGAGGCTGACGTCGTTCGAGTCGAGGTTCTTGCGGGCCGTCACGACGTCGGTGCGCTCGGCCAGCGCCCGGCGAATGGCGCCGTCAATGTCGGCGGGCGCCGGACCAAGCGACGGCAGGTCGACCGGACGGATGGTCTGCCGCCACAGCGGGTCATCGGTGCCGCTCACCAGGAAGCGCTTGAGCGCCAGTTCGGCGGTCTGCGCGGTCGCTTCGGCCGCCGCCAGGTTCTGGCGGCGGGTGGCCGATTCGGCCTGCGCCTGGACGATGTCGAGCGGCGCGAGCGTGCCGACTTCGACGCGCGCCTGGTTGTCGACCACCAGCTTGTCGGCGAGTTCGGTCGCCCGCTGGGCCACGTCCACCGCACTTTGCGCGAACACCAGGTCCCAGTAGGCGTTGCGCACGTTGGCCAGCGTCTGGAACGTGGTGGCACGCGCGCTCTCTTCCGACACGTCGCGATTGATCAGGTTGATCAGCAACTGCTGGCGCATGTTGTCGATCCGAAAACCGCGCAGCAACGGCTGCGTGTAGGCGGCGACCAGGTTGGTCGTGAAGCTGGGATTGAAGGTCGAGAACGTGTTCGACGTTTCGACGCGCGAGTTGCTCCAGTTGACCGTGTAATTACCGCCCCACTTGTTCACGTTCTGCGCCAGGCCAAAGTTGTAGGTCCTGGTGCCGTTGTTGACCTTGGTACCGCCATTCAAGCTGCTGGTGGGCAGCTGATATTGATCGCGCAGGCCGACCGTGGAGTTGGCCACGGGACGATACGTGTTGCGGAACCCCGCGATCAAAAAATCCACCGACTCGGGTTCGAGCCGCGCGACCTGGATGTCGAGGTTCTTCTCGAGCGCAATGGCCACGGCGTCTTCGAGCCGCAGATCGCGCAGCGCGCCAGACGGCGAGCCGGGCTGGGTGATGCCGGAGGCTGCGGGACTGAGGTCGTTCAGGCCCTGCTGATAGGTGCGTACGGCCTGCTGCACGACCGCGTCCTGGCGGGCGGCCTCCGACAATGTCTGCGCCGTGGCGTGGGGGACGGCGAGACAGACTGCTGCCGCCAGGAGGACACACGTAAAGGATTTCATGGTCGTCAAGGATCTCGAGGGTTGCGAATGATTGCGACTCAGTTAGAGCGGTCGTGAAACAGCTCGCCCTTCGGCTTGCGCGCACGCTCGCGCTCGCGGCGATCGTGATCGTGCATTTCCTTCATCTTGGTGTTCTGCTCGTCTGTTAGGACGCGGCGCATCCGGAAGAGTTGCAGGGTCCGGGTGCGGCTCAGTTCGGCGCGCGCGGCTTCCACCCGTTCGGCGGCCTGCAGCACGGCGGCTTCATCCGACGTCGAGTCGGTGATGATCTTCGACAGCTTGTGCTCGGCCTTATCGAGCGCCGCCTTCTGGGCGCGCAGCGACGGCTCGGCAGTCTGGAAGATCGCCTCGACCCGGTCAATCTGCTCCTGGGTCAGCGATAGACCCTTCTGGAAGCGGTCCATCTGCCACCACTTGAAGCCCTGGGCAGCGGCTGGTTGCACACTGGCGACAACCAGAGACAAAGCTAAATAAATGAACGACTTACGTAAGATATGCATGGCTCTGTATCGTTACGACCAGCCCCGGCCGGACGTTTACGGAATAGCGGTTGAGCTTCGCCCGAGGCAGAGAACGAGGTCTGGGCAGGATGGGGCCGAAAACCCGGGCTATTGAGGGTCGTGAAACGGGGTCAGCTCGTCGAGGGTCCGCAGTTCGCTGGCGCTGCGCACCTGAACCGCGAAGTCCACCTCGCCCAGCAGGCCGTCATCCTGCGGCAGGGTGGCACGAGCGGGGAAGTAACCGTTGACGCTGCCACCACTTGGCGCGATCGACGACCCCAGGGGGGCCGTTCGGCGGGGCTGGAACGGCAACAGGTTGACGATCTGGCCGCCGAGCAGCCCGATGATCAACCCTGCCGCCGCCGCAACGCTGATCCAGCGGCGATTGACGCCACTGGCCGGGGCCGGCACGGGCGCGGTTGCAGGGAACCGAATCACCTTCGCGGGGTGCGCCAACTGGGCGAGCCGGGCCAGGATCTTGTGGCGCTGGCTCTCGAGAGCGCGGTCGTCGAAGTGGGCGTCGGCCTCGGCATGCGCCGCGTCCCGGTACGCGGCCAGCGTCGCGTGCAGGTCGGGCTCGGTGATATCGCGTCGGCTCATGCTTGACCTCCCAACACTGCTCGTAACTTGCGCAACGCCCGGAACAGGTGCACCCGAACCGTCGCCTGGCTCATCCCGGTCGCGGCGCTGATCTGCGCCGGGGTCCGTTCGTCCAGGTGGCACAGCGTGAAGACCAGCCGCTGCCGATCGGGCAGCGTCGCCACCGCCTCGGTCACCTGCGCCCACCGTTCGCTCGCCAACATCCGCCGTTCGTTCGACGCCTCGGTGCCGGCCACCTGTTCGACCGGCCGGCCGTTGTCTTCGTCGGTCGAGTGGCTGATCCAGCGTTGCTGCCGGGCCCGTGCCTTGAGGCGGTCGAGCGACGCGTTGACCAGAATCCGCGTAAACCAGACATCGAACGGCAGGCCGTTCCGATACTGCTCGATGTGCAGGAACACCTTGATGAAGGCGTCCTGGACGGCCTCGTCCGCATCCGCGGCGTCGCGAAGGTACTGGAACGCGATCCGCACCGCGCGGCGTTGCAGCAGCGAGACGAGCGCCCCGAATCGCTCTCGTGCCGCATCGCGATCACCGCGTTCGACGAGCGCCTTGATCTCGGCTGCCAGGACGGAGGCGGGCGAGGGATGGGCGCCGTCGGCGGGACGGGGCGGGGCGGCGAGGTCGACGAGAGGCTTTCCTGCCATGTGTTACGGGATTCGGTTGTGGCCTGTTTACCGCAGTTTAACAGGCCCGGGTCAAGTCCGCATACGAGATTGACTTAGCGCCTTTTCAATCTGTACCATTCACACTTTGGATGCGATCGGCTGATACGTTCGAGTTTTTGGAGTCATATTTCATGAGTACTGCACAGGTCGGGCGTGGCTTGGAAGCCCACGGCGTTCAATCCTCCAAGCCGGTTCATTTCAACCTCGGGGCGGCCGCGTTGTACGAGCACGCGATCCGTCGCCAAGAGGGCAGCATCGCCGCGGACGGTCCTCTGGTTTGCCGGACCGGCGCGCACACGGGCCGCTCGCCCAACGACAAATTCGTCGTCAAGGAACCGTCGAGCGAAGCTCATGTCTGGTGGGGCAAGGTCAATCGTCCGATTGAACCGGCCCAGTTTGACCTCCTGCGCCGCGACATCGTGGCGCACTTGAAGAACCAGGAACTGTTCGTTCAGGACCTCTACGCCGGAGCCGACGCGGAGTACCGCCTGCCGGTCCGGTTCATCCAGGAGTACGCCTGGCACAGCCTGTTTGTGCGTAACCTGTTCATCGTGCCCCCCGCCGGCGACCTGGCGGGCTTCGATCCGCAGTTCACCGTGCTGACCGCGCCGACCTTCAAGGCCGACCCGGCCCGCCACGGCACGCGCTCGGAAGTGGCCATCGCCGTCAACTTCGCCTCGCGCGAGGTGCTGATCTGCGGCACGAGCTACGCCGGCGAGAACAAGAAGTCGATCTTCACGGTGCTGAACTACCTGCTGCCGCTCCGGCACGTGCTCGCCATGCACTGCTCGGCCAACATCGGCCCGGACGGCGACACGGCGCTCTTCTTCGGCCTGTCCGGCACCGGCAAGACGACCCTGTCGAGCGACCCTGAACGGCAGTTGATCGGCGATGACGAGCACGGCTGGAGCGATCGCGGCGTGTTCAATTTCGAGGGTGGCTGCTACGCCAAGATGATTCGCCTCTCGGCCGAGGCTGAGCCCCAGATCTTCGAGACCACCCGCCGCTTCGGCACGGTGCTCGAGAACGTGGTCATGGACCCCGGCACGCGCGTGCTCGATTTCGACGATGCCTCGCTGACCGAGAATACGCGCGGCGCGTACCCGATCGAGTTCATCGACAACCACGCGCCCCTGGGCAGTGGCGGACACCCCACGAACATCATCATGCTGACTGCCGACGCCTACGGCGTGCTGCCGCCGATTGCACGACTGTCGGCCGAAGGCGCGATGTATCACTACCTGTCGGGCTACACCGCGAAGGTCGCCGGCACCGAGAAGGGCGTGACTGAGCCGAGCGCCACGTTCAGCACCTGCTTTGGCGCGCCGTTCCTGCCGCTCAACCCGAATGTGTATGCCAAGCAACTGGGCGAGCGGATCGCGAAGCACCAGTCGCGCGTCTGGCTGGTCAACACCGGCTGGACCGGCGGCCCGCACGGCGTTGGCAGCCGCATGAAGATTGCCTACACCCGCGCGATGATTCGCGCGGCGCTCTCGGGGCAGCTCGATAACGTCGCCTACACGCGTCATCCGGTCTTCAACATCGAGGTGCCGGCCGCGGTGCCCGGGGTGCCGGTGGAAGTGCTCGATCCGCGCGGGACGTGGGCCGACAAGGCGGCCTATGACGCGCAGGCGGCCAAGCTGGCCCGGATGTTCGTCGAGAACTTCAAGACCAACTTCGCCGATGCCGACGCCGCGGTCGCCGCCGCCGGCCCGACGATCTAACCGAGCGAGAAGTGAGAAGTGAGAGGTTTCCCCTCTCACTTTTCCTTTAGAATCTACGGATGTCGTACGAGGCCGTCATCGGCCTGGAAATCCACGCCCAGCTGCTCACCGCCACCAAGATTTTCTGCGGTTGCTCCACGGCGTTTGGCGCGCCACCAAACGCGCACACGTGTCCGGTGTGCGCGGGGCTGCCCGGGGCCCTGCCGGTGCTGAACCGCAAGGCCGTGGACCTCGCCGTCACCGCCGCCCTCGCGCTCGGCTGTGAGGTGCAGGAGCGGTCGGTCTTCGCCCGCAAGAACTACTTCTATCCGGACTTGCCGAAGGGGTACCAGATCTCCCAGTACGAGTTGCCGCTGGCGCTCGGCGGCGGCCTGCAACTGCCGCCCTCGGTCGGCGGCCGGTTTGTGAAGCTGACCCGCATCCACATGGAAGAGGATGCCGGCAAGTCGCTGCACGATGGCTTTGCCGACTCGGATCGCAAGACCTACCTGGATTTCAATCGCAGCGGCACGCCGCTGGTCGAGATTGTCAGCGAGCCCGACATGCGGTCGGCCGAAGAGGCGGCGCTGTTCTTCGAGACCTTGCGCCAGATCCTGGTGTGGCTCGGCGTCAACGACGGCAACATGGACGAGGGCAGCCTGCGTTGCGACGCCAACGTGTCGGTGCGGCGCGCGGGCGACCCGACGCTCGGGACCAAGGCGGAAGTGAAGAACGTCAACTCGTTCCGCTACCTCGAGAAGGCGATCGCCTACGAGATTGGCCGCCAGATCGACGTGATCGATCACGGCGGCCGCGTGGTGCAGGAGACGCGGCTGTTCGACGCCGCCCGCGGCACCACCCACTCGATGCGCAGCAAGGAAGAGGCGCACGACTATCGCTACTTCCCCGAGCCGGACCTGCCGCCGCTGATTGTCGAAGCCGACCGCCGCCGGGCCATCCAGGCGTCCATGCCGGAACTGCCCGAGGCGCGGCGGTTGCGCTTCATTGCCGAGTACGCCATCCCCGAGTACGACGCCGCGCTGCTGACGCAGACGCGTGGCGTGGCCGACTACTTCGAGGAGACCGCGCGCCAGTCGGGCAATGCCAAGGCCGCGAGCAACTGGGTGATGGGCGAGGTGCTGCGGAACATGAAGGAGCGCGCCATCGCCATCGCGGCGGTGCCGATCACGCCGGCCGCGCTGGCCGGCCTCATTGGCATTGTCGAGAAGGGCACCATCAGCTCCACCGTCGCGAAAGACGTGTTTGCCAAGATGTACGACACCGGCCGCGCGGCCGCCGACATCGTGGCGGCCGACGGCCTGGCGCAGATCTCCGACAGCTCGAGCATCGCGCCGATCGTGCAGCGCGTGCTGGCCGCGCATCCCGACGTCGTGGCCGAGATCAAGACCGGCAAGGACCGCAAGTTCCAGTTTCTGGTGGGCCAGGTGATGAAAGAGACGAAGGGGAAGGGCGACCCCAAGCTCGTCACCGACCTGATGCGCGCCGCCATCGGCTCGTAAGCGATGTGGATACGAGCGGCGGGACTCTATCTCGTCGCCGCGGTCGCGCTGACCTGGCCGCTCGCGACCCAACTCACCACCCACCTCGGCGCGCTTGAAGGCGCCGGCGACCCGTACCTGAATCTCTGGATCCTCGGCACGGGAATGAAGGCCTGGCTCGCCGATCCCGGGTCGGTGCTGTCGGGCCGCGTCTTTGACGCCAATATTTTTCATCCCGCGGCCGGCGCGCTCACGTTTTCCGATCACCTGCTGCCGCAGTCGCTGGTCATGGCGCCGCTCTACGCGCTGACGGGCAACCTCGCGCTCTGCTACAACGTGCTGCTGCTCGGGTCGATTGCCGGCAGCGGGCTGGCCATGCATGCGTTGGTGAAGGGCGTCACCGCATCGACGCCGGCCGCGTTCGTCGCCGGGCTGGCGTGGGCGTGCTGGCCGTACCGATCCGCACACCTCCTGCACTTGCAGCTGCAGTCGTTGTATTTCCTGCCGCTCGCGCTATTGGCCTTGTACCAGCTTGCGGCGGCGCGGAAGAAGAGCGGCGCTGTGCGGTTGGGACTGTGGGCGGCGTTGCAGGCCATGTCCTCGGTCTACTACGGCGTGATGACCGCGATTGCCCTCGGCGTTGGGGCGGCGGCGGTGGCGTGGACCAGCGGCCAATGGCGCGGCCGACGGTTCTGGTCGCGCACCATCCTGGCCGTGCTCGTCGGCGCGGTACTCGTGGCGCCGGTGGTCTGGCCGTACTGGCAATCGAGCCAGCGCGAGGGGTTTGGCCGCAACCTGTTCGAAGCCGCGGCCCACGCGGCGGCGTGGCCCAGCTACACGCAGGTCCCCCCGGACAACCTGTTGTATGGACGGACCGGACTGCTGCTGCCCCGCGAGCCGGCGCCAGGCGAGCGCGACCGGCGGCACGTCGAGCACCAGATGTTTCCTGGCCTGGTCCTGATCGGGCTGGCCGCCTTCGGAGTGTGGCGCGGCTGGCGTAGCGATGCGCGCCCCGTGGTCGTGTCGGCGGTCGCCATCGGCCTCACCGGCTTGCTGTTGTCGCTTGGCCCCGAAGGCGTGCGCCCGCTGTACGCGTGGCTCGCCGACCACGTGTTCGGCTTCCAGGCCATTCGCGCCCCGGCCCGGTTTGCCGTGGTCTTGATGCTGGGGCTGTGCGTCCTGGCCGGTGTCGGCGTCGCGCAGGCGCGCGTCAAGGCCGGCACGGTCGCGTTGCTCACCGCCCTTATGTGCCTGGAATACGCGAATGCGCCGATGGCGTTCGTACTCGCGCCGCCCAGTTCGACTCCGACCGGTCGCTGGCTTGCCGACCAGACCGGATCCGGCGCAGTGGTCTACCTGCCACTCACGCTCGATCGCGAGAACTCACCGTTCATGGTGCAAGCGCTCGAGCATGGCCGGCCGATCGTCAACGGCTACAGCGGCCAGCGGCCGGCGTTCTACACGTCACTGGTCGATGCGCTGGCGGATCCGGCGTCGGCCGACGCGCGCGCGATGCTGAAGGAGTTGGCGGTGCGCTTCGTCGTCAGCCCGGGCGGCCTGCCGGGCGCCGGCGAGCCCGCGTCACCGTTCGTCGAACGGGCGCGGTTCGACGACCGCGTCATCTACGAACTGGTGTGGACACCCGACAGCGAGGCGGCGCTGGACGAGGTCGCGATCGCTGAACCCCCGCCCCCCGGAGTGCCGCCCTTCGCGGTCGGCGAACAGGCGCGTTACGAGGTCGAGTGGCTCAACGGTCCGCTGGACCTCACGGCTGGACAGATCACCCTGAGCGTCGTCGCGCCAGAGGCGCGTGACGCCGGCGCCGGCGGTGAGGTGCCGGCTTGGGTCTTCGAAGTCGCGATGGCGACGGCGCCCTGGGTGTCGCGGTTCTTCGAGGCGCGCGACCGCTTCCGCACCGCCGCCGACGCGCAACTGCGGCCGCTGCTGCACCAACGGGAACTGCGCGAAGGCAGCCGGTCCGTGGACCGCACGTACGCCTACGATCATGCCGGCCGGCGTGTCAGCACCGGCGATAGCCCAACCACCGCGCGGCAGGACGGCGCGCTGACCCTGCCGCTGCCGCCGGGCGCGCGCGACGCGCTCACGGCGCTGTGGTACGTCCGCACCCTGCCGCTGGCCCCCGGGTACTCGCTGGCGATGCCCCTGAACGAGGCTGGCCGCAACCTGGCGCTGACGGTCGGCGTGCCGGCACGCGAGACCATCACCATCGACGGCGAGACCGTGTCGGCGCTGCGGGTCGAGCCGCGGTTCAGCGCCCGGGTCCAGCGCCGCCAGGCGATTGCCTCGACGCTCTGGCTGAGCGACGATGCGCGCCGGGTGCCGCTGATGGTGGAAGTGGAAGCCGGATTCGGCCGGGTGCGACTGAAGCTAGTAGACTACCGACCGTGATCGAAACGCAGGGACTCGGCAAAATGTACGGCCGCGGGCTGTATGCCTTGCGCGACCTGAACCTGACCATCGACAAGGGTGAGTTCGTGTTCCTGACCGGGCCGAGCGGCGCCGGCAAGAGCACGCTGCTGCGCCTCCTGCTGCTGCAGGAGCGGCCCACCGAAGGCGAGGTGATCGTCGCCGGCCGCAACCTGGCGCGGCTGACGCGCCACGAGGTGCAGGCCTACCGGCGGACGGTCGGGTTCGTGTTCCAGGACTTCAAGCTCATCCAGACCAAGACCATCTTCGAGAACGTGTCGTTTGCGCTGCGCGTGCTCGGCATCCCGGTCGATCAGCAGCGCCGCCGCACGTACCAGGTGCTGAAGTGGGTCGGCCTGCAGCATCGGCTGAACGCGCTGCCGGCCGAACTGTCGGGCGGCGAGCAGCAGCGGGTGGCGGTGGCCCGCGCCCTCGTCAACGAGCCGCACCTGGTGCTGGCCGACGAACCGACCGGCAACCTCGACCCCGACTTGTCGCTCGAGATCATGAACCTGTTCCGCGACATCAACGCCAGCGGCACCACCGTCGTCGTCGCCACGCACGACCGCGAGCTGATCAAGTGGGTGGGGCGGCGGGTGGTGCAACTCGAACACGGCCAGCTGGCCGGGGCCACGGAGGCGCCGCGATGAGCAGCGTCGGCTATGCCTTCGAAGAAGCGTTGGCGAGCGTCCGCCGCGCCGGGCGATCGGCGGGCGTGTCGATCGGCACGATCGCCATCGCCTTCCTGACGCTGGGCGGCTTCATGCTCGTCTCGGTGAACGTGCAGCGGGTCCTCGATCGGTGGCTGGAGTCGGCGGAGGTCTCGGTCTACCTCTACGACGATTTGTCGCCGGAGCTTCGTGACAGCCTCGAAGAGTATGTCCGGCAACAGCCGGCAGTCGCGGCGCTCGAGTACGTCTCGAAAGAGCGCGCGCTCGACCGGTTCCGCGCGGACTTTCCGGAGCTCCTGGATGTCACGACGTCCGTGGAACAGAATCCGTTTCCGGCGGCGTTAGAGGTTCGGTTGAAGCCGGGTGCCACCGGCACCGATGCGGTTGACGATCTGACGACCGGTCTGGCGGGCCGCGATGGGGTGGCCGACGTGCGCTATGACCGCCGATGGCTCACGCGGCTGGCCGGCCTGGTGACGTCGGCGCAGGTGGCGGCGGCCGTTGTCGCCGGCGCGCTGATGCTGGGGGCCGCGTTCACGGTGGCAGCGGTCGTGCGGCTGTCGCTGCATGCCCGGCGCGACGAGGTCGACATCATGCAGTTGGTGGGCGCCCCATTCAGTTACATCCGGGGCCCCTTCATCGTCGAAGGCCTGCTGCTCGGGGGCGCCGGTGCCGTGGTGGCGTGGCTGGCCGTGGCTGCCCTGTACTGGGCAGTGGCTCGCTGGCTCGGCTCCGACCTGGCCGGGTTGCTCGGCGAGGGCCAGCTGAGGTTTCTGGGCGTTCGCGAAACGGTGGTGATGCTGCTCGGCGGCCTGGGGGTCGGGGCTGCCGCGGGATCGGTGGCGTCGCGGTCAGCGAAATGAACGACCGGTCAAATTGAAACGGGACGTCTTCGAATGTCGCCCCGTTGACACATTCGCGCGAACGCCCTACACTGAAATTCATCCAATATGTCGAGGGCGAGGAACAGAGTCCCGCGCTTTCTGATGGATAGTGCCGTTCCGGCCAGCGTGTCGGCACTCTCCGAGTTTTACCGCGAAGAGTTTCTCAAGCACCACCAGTGCTTGTTGGAGCAGCGCGAGTATTACAGCGCACAGGCCATCAACAGCGCCGAAGCTGCGCTCCTCAAGATTATTGCCGGAGTCGATCGCCTGTCGGCCGAAGCCGACGCCGATCAGGTGGTCGCCCAGTTACTCCGCGAGTTCGACGTCGTGACCGGCCTTTCGGGTTGGTCCGATCCGTGTAAGGTCCACTGACAGTTCCGCTCTCCACGCTCAAACAAGATCTCAACGCCATTGTCCGCGCCGGTGTCGACGCGGTCGGCGCGGCGCGGGTGATCGAGCGGGCGCTGACTGACGCCGTGTTGGCGGATGTCCTCGCCTCGCGGCCCCTGCACGTCGTGGCCGTCGGCAAGGCGGCGGCGCCCATGGCCGCCGCGTTCGCCAGCGCGACCCACCTGGCGATTCGGCAGGCTATCGCGATTGGCACTCACGCGGATGCGGGACTGCCCGAGCGCGTGGAATGGCTCGAGTCGAGCCACCCGTTTCCCGATGCGCGCAGCGAGGCGGCCGGCCGGCGCGCGCTCGCGGTCGCGCAGTCGGTGCATTCCGGGGAAGCGCTGGTGATCCTGTTGTCGGGCGGCGCCTCGGCGCTGATGGCCGCGCCGGTGGACGGCATCAGCCTCGACGACAAGATCGGCACCACGCGGCTGATGATGAACGCCGGCGCTGACATCCACGCGCTCAACACGGTGCGCCGGCATCTATCCAACGTGAAGGGCGGACGGCTGGCGGCGGCGTGCATCGGCAGCACCGTCACGCTCGCGCTGTCGGACGTGGTGGGCGATGATCTGAACGCGATCGGATCAGGCCCCGGGGTGCCCGACAGCACCACGTGGAGTGATGCCGCGGCGGCCCTCGACCGCTTCGGCGGCGCCGGTCACCTGGCCTCGGTTCGGGCCTTGGTCGCGCGCGGCGTGGCCGGCGAGCTGGCCGACACGCCTGCGGCGGGGCACCCCTCGCTCGGGCGTGCCAGCGCACGCGTCATCGGCGGACGGCGGGATGCCATGGCCGGGGCGCGCGCCGAGGCCGAGGCGCGCGGTTACAAGGTGCTGCTGATCGACGAGCCCGTGGTGGGCGAGGCGCGGGTCGCCGGACCCGCCTGGCTTGCGCAAGCGCGGCAGTTGTCGCGAGGCGTCGCCGGCCCTGTGTGCGTCATCTCTGGTGGAGAAACGACCGTGCGCGTGACCGGAGACGGTCTCGGCGGCCGTAACCTGGAGTTTGTGTTGTCGATTGCCGAGGCGTTGGACGGGCGCACTAAAGTGCGCCCCTACGGTGGAATAGGTGGAGGCAACCCTTTAGGGTTGCCTGTTGCCGCCGCCAGTATCGGCACCGACGGCATTGATGGTTCGTCCGGCGTGGCCGGCGCCATGATCGATTCGACGACCATGGCCCGCGCCGCGCAGGCCGGCCTCGACGCCCCTGGCGACTATCTTGCAGCGAACAACTCGCTCGCGTTTTTCGCGCCGCTCGGCGATGTGATTCGCCTGGGGCGCACCCAAACCAATGTCGGTGATTTACAAGCGATCGTGATCCATGAACCGTGACGACCTCCTCAAACGCATGCGCGCCAAGGTGCCGCACCCGGCCACCGCCCGCGAACTGTACCGGGTGCTCGGCATCACCCGTGAGGAGCGGCTGGCCTTCAAGCGCCTGCTGCGCCACATGGTCAACGACGGCGATCTCGTCCTGGTGAAGGGCAAGCTCTACGGGCTGCCCGATCGCATGGACCTTGTGGTCGGCAAGCTCGACGGCCACGCCTCGGGGATTGGTTTTGTCGCGCCCGAGCGGCCCATCGAGGGCCTGACCCGCGACATCGTCGTGGCCTCCCACAACCTGCAGGAGGCCCTGCACGGCGACCGGGTGGTCGTGCGCATCGAACGCTACCGGGAAGATGGTCGCGCCGAGGGCAAGATTGTCCAGGTACTCGAGCGCGCCTCGAGCAGTGTGGTCGGCCGCTTCGATGTGGAGGCCTCCGGGCTGGCGTTTGTCGTGCCGTTTGACAAGCGGATTACCGCCGAAGTGCAGATCCCGCGCGAAGAGACCCTGGGGGCCGAGGCGGGGCAGATGGTCACCGTGACGATCACGCGCTGGCCGACCCCCACGCGCGGCCCGGCCGGCCGCATTACCGAGATTCTCGGCGACATCAACGACCCCGGGGTCGACACCGAGATCATCCTGCGCAAGCACGGGATTCCGAAGGAACACAGCCCAGACGCGGTGGCCGAGGCGACCCGAATTGGCGGCGCCGTTCGCGAAAGCGACCTGGCCGGCCGCACCGACTTCCGCGACCGGACCGTCGTGACCATCGACGGCGAGACCGCGCGCGATTTCGACGATGCCATCTCGATCGAGCGGCTGCCGAACGGGCACTATTGGCTGGGCGTGCACATCGCCGACGTCTCGCACTACGTGCGCGACGGCTCGGCCCTCGACGCCGATGCCTTTGATCGCAGCACGTCCGTCTACTTTCCCGAGCGCGCCATCCACATGTTTCCGGAGGAGTTGTCGACCGGGCTGTGCAGTCTGAAGCCGGAGGTCGTTCGCCTGGTGCAATCGTGCCTGATGGAGGTGAGCGCCACGGGCGAGGTGGTCCGGCACGAGATGCACGACGGCATCATCCGCAGCGACGCGCGAATGACCTACACTGCGGTCAACGCCATTCTCACGGACGGCGATGCCGAGACCGTAGCGAAGTACCGGCCGCTCGTTCCGATGTTCGAGCTGATGCGGGACCTGTTTGCCATTCTCAATGGCCGCCGGCGGCGTCGCGGGTCGGTCGATTTCGACCTGCCCGAAGCCCAGGTGGTGCTCGACGAGGACGGCTTCATCGAGAACATCATCGCGTCGGAGCGCAATGTCGCGCACCGCATCATCGAAGAGTTCATGCTGCTGGCCAACGAGACGGTCGCCAGCCACCTCGAAACGCGCCATATGCCGGCGCTGTACCGCATCCACGAGAAGCCCGATCCGCTGAAGGTGATGCAGTTCGAGGAGTTCGTCGGCGCGTTCGGCTTCAGCCTGGGCGCGACCGACGGCCACGTGACGCCGATGCACTTCCAGAAGCTGGTCGACAAGATCCGCGGCAACCCGGCGGAGCGGCCGGTCGCGTTCCTCATGCTGCGGACCATGCAGAAGGCGCGCTACGACCCGGTCAACGTGGGGCACTTCGGCCTGGCCGCCGACAGCTATGCGCACTTCACCTCGCCGATTCGCCGCTATCCCGATCTGGTGGTGCATCGCGCCCTGCGCGAACTGCGGCACACCAAGATCAGCGCTGAACGGCGGCTCGAACTGGAGGAGGACTTGCCGGAAGTCGGCCGGCACACCTCGGAGATGGAGCGACGCGCCGCGGAAGCCGAGCGCGAGATCCTGCAGTGGAAGAAGGTGCGGTTCATGGCCGACAAGGTCGGCGATGTCTTTGACGGCTACATCACCGGCGTCGCCCCGTTCGGCATGTTCGTGGAACTGATCGAGCACTACGTCGAGGGCCTGGTCCACGTCAGCACCATGGCCGACGACTATTACCGCTACCGCGAGACGCAGCACGCGCTGTTTGGCGAGAACAGCAAAAAGCTGTACCGGCTCGGCGATCGCGTCCGCGTCCAGATCATCAAGGTGGACATGGACCGCCGGCAGATCGACCTGGGCCTGGAGGATGTGCTCGAGAAGGTTCGCCAGGACGAGCGCGGACGTGGCCCCGCGCGCAGTTCCGCGCGCCCGAAGAAAGAGCAGCGCAAAGGCACGCCTGAAGAGCGGCGCCGCCGCAAGACCAAGACGCAGCGCCCGGGCAAGGCCGAGCGCAAGGGCCGGAAGCAGCGGTGACCAGTCTCGTCGTCGGCACGGCCGGGCACATCGATCACGGCAAGAGTACGCTGGTCCGCGCGCTGACCGGGATCGACCCCGATCGTTTGAAGGAAGAGAAGGCGCGCGGCATCACCATCGAACTCGGGTTCGCCCATGCCGTGATTGGCGAGACGCGGGTGGCGTTTGTTGACGTGCCGGGCCACGAGCGCTTCGTGCGCACGATGCTGGCCGGCGTGGGCGGCATCGATTGCGTGTTGCTGATTGTGGCCGCGGACGAATCGGTGATGCCGCAGACCCGGGAACACTTCGACATCTGCCGGCTGCTGCGCATTCCGCGGGGCATCATCGTGCTGACGAAGGGGGACCTCGCCGATGCCGACACGCGGCTGCTGGTGCGCCAGGACGTGGCCGAGTTGGTGAAGGGATCGTTCCTGGAAGGGGCGGCGGTCATCGAGGTGTCGGCCAGCACCGGCGACGGGTTGGACGCGCTGCGCGTGGCGATTGCCTCGCAGGCGGCCGAGGTGAGCCAGCGCCCCGGCACGGGCGCCACGCGCCTGCCGATCGATCGCGCCTTCACCATGAAGGGCTTTGGCACTGTGATCACCGGCACGCTGGTGTCGGGACGGCTGGGCGTGGATGACGACGTGGTCCTGTTGCCGTCGGCGCGGCGGGCCAAGGTGCGCGGCATCCAGGTGCACGGCACCACGGCGATCGAGGCGGTGGCCGGGCAGCGGACCGCGGTCAACCTGGGCGGTGTGGAGGTGGGACAGATCGCGCGCGGCGAGACGCTGGCCGAGGCCGGTTCGCTGAGCGTCACCCGCCGTATCGACACCGCGATCGACCTGCTGGCTTCCGCGAAGCCCTTGAAGCATGGCGCCCGCGTGCGCCTGCATCACGGCACCGCCGAAGTGCTGGGCCGGGTCTCCATTGCCGGCACGGCCGTCGAGCTCGCGCCCGGTGAACGCACGTTCGCGCGGGTCCGGCTCGAGACGGCGGCGGCGCTGACGCGTGGCGATCGCTTTATTCTTCGCGCCTACTCGCCGCCCATCACGATTGGCGGCGGTACGGTGATCGACCCGGCCCCGACCCGGCCCGGCGTTCGTTCGGCCGAAGGAGCCGAGAGCCTAGCGGCCCTCGACCTGGACCCGGCGCGCCATTCGGCCGACGCGGTGGCGGCGATGATCACCGCGGCGGGGTTGCCCGGCTTGCCCCGCGACGCCCTGACGGCCCGAGCCGGCGTGCCGCCGGCGGCGGTCGCGAGCACCATCGCCGCGCTGGCGGCGCGGGGTATCGCAGTCGCCGGCGACCGCCTCGTAGCGGCCAGCCACCTGGCGCGGGCGACTGAGGCACTGGTGAAACTGGTGACGGCGTTTCATCGCGCCCAGCCGCTCAGTGACGGCCTGCCGCGCGAAGAGGCTCGCGAGAAGGTCGCCTCCACCTTCGCCAGGCCTTCGGCGGACGAGTCCCTGGACATCACCGTGTTCGAGCGCATCGTGGACGATCTGAAGAAGGCCGGGACGCTGGTCGGGGCCGATCGCCTGGCCCTCGCGACGCACACCGTGGCAGCGACTGGAGAGGACGCCCGCATCAAGGGGGCCATTGCCGCGGCTTACGCGGCGGCGGGATTGAAGCCGCCCGACGCCGCGACGGTGCAGGCCGCAGCCGGCGCGCCGGCGGCGATGGCCGAGAAAATCACCGCGGTTCTAATTCGCGAAAAGGTGCTGGTCCGGCTGGACACGCTGACCTTTCACGCGAGCGCGCTGCAGGCGCTCAAGGATGAGATCCGGGCGATGAAGGCGGGGAGTCCCGGCGGCCCGGTCACGGTCGATATGGCCGCCTTCAAGGACAAGTACGGGGTGTCGAGGAAGTTCGCGATCCCGTTGCTGGAGTATCTCGACCGGGAACGCGTGACAAGGCGAACGGGTGACGTCCGCCTCGTCATCTGACGACTACTTTTCGTCGGTGCTCTCTTGCTTCATTCCGCTCTTGAAGTTCTTGATGCCCTGGCCAATGCCCTTGCCGAGCTCCGGCAGCCGGTTGGCGCCAAAAATGAGGATCACAATCGCCAGAATGATGAGCATTTCCGGCAATCCGAGTGGGCCAATCAAACCAAGCATGAGTGCTCCTTAAGGCCGCGACAGACTGCGACCGTAGAGCGATTGTAGCACCTGGGCGCAACTGTGGTGTCCGGCTTTAGCCGGACCGGCACGGTCCGCCTGAAGGCGGACGCTACATGGTGTGAAGCCATTTGTCCCCAATTGGCGTCAAATGGGTATGGCGCTGGCTTTGCACTTGTCAGCCCATAACCCGTCGGTCAGAATGGCCGTGGGTCCAACTATTTAGCTCATGGCCGAATCCACACCGAAGCGACCTGACGCGACTTCCCGGTCGGCGCCGCTGTACGTCACCGACCGTCCGGCGGAACTGCGTTTCACGATCGCCGAACGCAAGTCGGGCTTCGGTGTCGGCGCCTCGGTGGCCGCGCATGTGGCGGTGGGCCTGATCATGCTGCTGGCCGTGCGGTTTGGGCCCCAGCCGAGCGCAGCGGAATTCATTCCTGACGCTCCCGTCAACGACATCGTCTGGCTGGCGACGCCTGGTCCCGGTGGCGGTGGCGGTGGTGGCGGCAACAAGGCGCCTGAGCCGCCGCGCAAGGCGGAGCTGCCGGGTAAGGACAAGATCACCGTTCCGGTGGAAAAGGCGCCCACGCCAACCCCGGAGCCGCCCAAGCCCGAGCCGCCGCCGGCGGAACTGTTGATTCCCGCGCAAACAATGGCGGCGGCCGAGCAGACCCTGCCTGGCGTCATCCAGCCCAGTGTGCCCGTCGTTTCGGAGTCGCAGGGCGCCGGCTCGGGCGGCGGAGCGGGAACCGGCACAGGGCAGGGGATTGGCTCTGGCCAGGGCTCAGGCCTCGGCGCGGGGTTTGGGGGCGGCACCGGCGGCGGCGCCTACCGTCCAGGGGCGGGGATCACCTTGCCGGTCGTCCTGCGCGAAGTCAAGCCCGCCTACACCGCCGACGCGATGCGCGCCAAGGTGCAGGGCTCGGTCTGGCTCGAGTGCATCGTGATGCCCGACGGCTCGGTTGGCGAGGTCAAGGTCACCCGATCGCTCGACCCGATCTTCGGCCTCGACCAGGAAGCCATCAAGGCGGCCAAGATGTGGCGCTTCCGCCCCGGCATGCGCCAGGGAGACCCCGTGCCCGTCATCATCACGATTGAGCTGACGTTCACGCTCCGGTAGGATTCGCGCATGATGCGCGTGCTACTCCTGCTGGCCTTGGCCGCCGTCGCGGCCCCGATGAACGCTGTCGCGCAGGTGGTCCAGGCCACCTATCCGGCTCCAGTTGAAGGCGATTACGTCGCGCGCGGCTACGTCTTCACGAGCGGCGATCGCATCCCTGAAGTCAAGATTCACTACCGCACCGTCGGCGCTCCGCGCAAGGATGCCGACGGCGTGGTGCGCAACGCCGTGTTGATCCTGCACGGCACGGGTGGCACGGGCGCCGGCTTTCTGAGCCAGACATACGGCGGGCGCTTGTTCGGCAAGGGGCAGCCGCTCGACGCCGAGAAGTACTTCATCATCCTGCCCGACAACGTCGGCCACGGCCGGTCGAGCAAGCCTAGCGATGGGCTTCGGATGAAGTTCCCGCGTTACGGCTACGCCGACATGGTGAAACTACAGCACCTGCTGGTCACCGAGGGGCTGGGACTCACGAACCTGAAGCTGGTGATGGGCACGTCGATGGGCGCGATGCACGCGTGGAACTGGGGCTACATGTATCCCGGCTTCGCGGCGGGCCTGGTGCCGCTCGCCAGCAACCCGGTGGAGATTGGCGGCCGCAACCGCGTGTGGCGCAAGATGCTGATCGACGCGATTGTGACGGATCCGACGTGGCAGGACGGCAACTACACGGAGCAGCCGCGAGGCTTGTCGAGCGCGATCGGGTTCCTGCTGATGGCGACCAGCGTGCCGCTGCAGTGGCAGAAGCAGTTCCCGACCCGTGAGGCGACCGACCAGTGGCTGGCCGGCCAGATTGCCAGCCGCTCGAAGGCGACCGACGCCAACGACATGCTGTACTACTACCGCGCCATCGAAGACTACAACCCGGCGCCGCACCTGTCGAAAATCACGGCGCCGCTTCTGGCCATCAACTCGGCCGACGACTTCGTGAACCCGCCCGAGCTACCGATGATGCAGGAGCTGATCAAGCAGGTGAAGAATGGGCGGTTCATCCTGCTGCCCATCACCGACGAGACCCGCGGCCACGGCACCCATTCGATTCCGGCGATCTGGGGCGGGGAACTGGTAAAATTCATCGCAGAGATTCACTGATTGACCACTGCTGCCTCCATTGATTCCACGCTGAAAGCCGAAGTCGCGCGACGCCGCACGTTCGCCATCATTTCCCACCCGGACGCGGGCAAGACCACGCTCACCGAGAAGCTGCTGCTGTACGCCGGCGCCATCGAGCTGGCCGGCGCGGTGCGCGGCCGCAAATCCGAACGCGCGGTCGTCTCCGACTGGATGGACATCGAGCGCGAGCGCGGCATTTCGGTGACGTCGGCAGCCGTCGAGTTCGACATCGGCGAGCACCACCTGACGCTGCTCGACACCCCGGGCCACAAGGACTTCAGCGAAGACACCTACCGGACGCTGTTTGCCGTGGACGGGGTCGTGATGGTGATCGACGCCGCCAAGGGCATCGAAGCGCAAACGCGCAAGCTGTTCGAGGTGTGCAAGCTGCGCAAGCTGCCGGTGCTGACCTTCATCAACAAGCTGGATCAGCCGAGCCGCGACCCGTTCGACCTGCTCGACGAGATCGAGCGCGTGCTGGGCATTCACGCGGTGCCCATGAACTGGCCGATCGGCAGCGGCGATCGCTTCCGCGGCGTGTTCGACCTCGAGAACTCGATCGTGCACTTCTACGAGCGGAAGGGCCGCGCCCAAGAGGCGCCGGTGCAGGTGTCGAACGCGCACGACCCGCGGCTCGCCGAGCTGCTGGGGCAGGAGCCGTGGCAGCACTTGATCGACGAGACGTCACTCGTCACCGGCGCGGGCACCTCGTTCGATCACCAGGCCTATCTCGACTTCAAGCACACGCCGGTGTTCTTCGGCAGCGCGTTGTCGAACTTCGGTCTCGAGCCGTTTCTGAAAGCGTTGACCGAGCTGGCGCCGCCGCCGCGTCCCCGCATGAGCGACCAGGGAATGATCGCGCCCGAGTCGCCGAACTTCAGCGGGTTTGTCTTCAAGATTCAGGCGAACATGAACCGCCGCCATCGCGACCGCGTGGCGTTTCTGCGCGTGTGCTCCGGCGTCTTCGAGAAGGACATGGTGATCACCAACGCGCGGCAGGGCACGGAGATCCGCGCGTCGCGGCCCTATCGCTTCTTCGGCGGCAATCGCGAAACCATCGAGCGGGCGTACCCGGGAGACGTGGTCGGCCTGGTGAATCCGGGCCAGTTCGGCATCGGCGACACGCTGTACCACGGCTTCGCGCTGAAGTACCCGGCCATCCCGCGCTTCCCGGCCGAGCATTTCGGCATCGCCCGTCTGCGCGACGTCCGCTTCAAGCAGTTTGACGATGGCATTCGGCAGTTGGAGGAGGAGGGCCTGATGCAGGTCCTCTATCCCACCGTGGGGCGGCGCGAGCCGATCCTGGGCACGGTCGGTCCGCTTCAGCTCGAAGTGTTGAAGGCGCGCCTCGAGAACGAATACAACGTGATGTGCGACGTGGACTCTCTGCCGTACAAGGCTGCGCGCTGGGTGGTGGGGCCGGCCGACAAGGTAGCCGCGATGTCGGCGTCAACGGCGGGCACGCGCAGCGCCACCGATCGCGAGGGCCGCCCGATGATCCTGTTCGAGTCAGAATGGGCGCTCGAGTATTGCGAACGCAACAACCCTGGCGTTCAGCTACTGGCGGTCATGCCCTGAAAAGAAAAGGCCCGGAAGCAATAGCTCCCGGGCCTTTAGACTTTCCCTTTGGCACCTTTGGCACCTTTGGCACCCTAGGCACCCTAAGGTGTTAGTACATCCCGCCCATACCGCCGCCGGGCATTCCGCCGCCGCCCGGGGCTTCCTTCTTCTCTTCCGGAATGTCGCAAATCAGCGCTTCCGTGGTGAGGAGCAGTGAAGCAATGGACGAGGCGTTCTGCAGCGCGTTGCGGACCACCTTGGCGGGGTCGATGACGCCGGCCTTGACCAGGTCCTCGAACACTTCGGTGGCGGCATTGAAGCCTTCGTCGCCCTTGCCGTCCTTGACCTGGGCCACGATGATCGAGCCTTCGAGGCCTGCGTTGGTGGCGATCCAGCGGCAGGGCTCTTCGATCGCGCGGCGAATAATCTGCACGCCGATCTTCTGGTCACCCTCGAGCTTGAGGGTGTCGAGCGCCTTGCTGGCGCGCAGCAGCGCCACGCCGCCGCCGGGCACGATGCCCTCTTCGACGGCCGCCTTGGTGGCGTGCATCGCGTCTTCGACGCGAGCCTTCTTTTCCTTCATCTCGGTTTCGGTGGCCGCACCGACCTTGATGACGGCGACGCCGCCGACGAGCTTCGCCAGGCGTTCCTGGAGCTTCTCGCGGTCGTAGTCGGACGAGGTCTCTTCGACCTGGACGCGCAGCTGCTTGACGCGGCCTTCGATGGCCTTGCCTTCGCCGGCGCCTTCCACGATGGTCGTGTTGTCCTTGTCGATGGTGACCTTCTTGGCCTTGCCGAGGTCCTCGAGCTTGATGTTCTCGAGCTTGACGCCGAGGTCCTCGGTCAGGGCCTTGCCGCCGGTGAGGATCGCGATGTCTTCGAGCATCGCCTTGCGGCGGTCACCGAAGCCCGGGGCCTTGACGGCCGCGGCCTGCAGCGTGCCACGCAGCTTGTTGACGACCAGGGTCGCCAGCGCTTCGCCTTCGATGTCTTCGGCGATGATCAGCAGCGGACGGCCGAGACGGGCCACCTGCTCGAGCACGGGGAGCAGGTCCTTCATCGAGCTGATCTTCTTTTCGTGGATCAGGATGACGGGGTTCTCGAGCACCACTTCCATGCGTTCGGGGTCGGTCACGAAGTAGGGCGACAGGTAGCCGCGATCGAACTGCATGCCTTCGACCACGTCCAGCGTCGTCTCGAGGGTCTTGGCCTCTTCAACGGTGATGACGCCGTCCTTGCCGACCTTTTCCATCGCTTCCGCGATGATCTTGCCGATGGTCTCGTCGCCGTTGGCGGAGATCATGCCGACCTGGGCAATCATGTTGCCCTTGACCGGCTTGGACATCTTCTTGATCTCGGCGGTCATGACTTCGACCGCCTTCTCGATGCCGCGCTTCAGTTCCATCGGGTTGGCGCCGGCTACGACGTTCTTGGCGCCTTCACGGTAGATCGCCTGGGCCAGCACCGTCGCCGTCGTCGTGCCGTCGCCGGCCGTGTCGGACGTCTTGCTCGCCACTTCGCGCACCATCTGGGCGCCCATGTTCTCGAGCGGGTCGCGCAGCTCGATTTCCTTCGCCACCGTCACGCCGTCCTTGGTGATGGTGGGGGAGCCGAACTTCTTGTCGAGGACGACGTTGCGGCCCTTGGGGCCGAGGGTCACCTTGACCGCGTCGGCCAGCTGGTTCACGCCGCGGAGGATCGCCTGGCGGGACTGTTCGCCGTAAATAATCTGCTTAGCCATGTATATGAATCTCCGTCGTTACTTCTTTTTCCCGCCCTCGATCACCGCCAGGACTTCGTCCTCGCGCATGATGAGGTAATCCTCGCCGTCGACACGCACTTCCTGCCCCGAGTACTTGCCGAACAGGATGGTGTCGCCTTCCTTGACGTCGAGCGCAATGCGCTTGCCGTCCTTGTCAGCCTTACCAGCGCCGACAGCCGTCACCTTGCCCTGCTGCGGCTTTTCCTTGGCCGAGTCCGGGATGATGATGCCGCCAACCTTCTGTTCTTCTTCCTCAGTGCGCTGCACGAGGATGCGGTCGTGGAGCGGTCTTAAAGCCATGCTGTTGCTCTCCGTCTCTAACGTTTGCTGGTTATGTAGCGTGATGGTTCTTTGGCAGTCGACTGCCCTGTTAGCTAGCAGTCGACATGCACGACTGCTAATGATAGCGGAGGCCGCAGAGGGCGTCAAGGCGTGCCCTGCGGCCGGGGTGGCGGGGGCTCGCTTCGCTCGTGGGGCTCGGCCTTCGGCCTTCGTCGGGCTCGCTATGCGTCGTAGGGCCCCACGAGGCGCGTAGCGCCGAGCCCCACGAAGAGCCCGGAGGGCTCGAGCCCTACGCGCCGCGAAGCGGCGCGCCTACAGGGACCGGACGCGAATCTTCAGGTCTTTCACCTTGCGCGTGAGGGTGTTGCGGTGCACGCCCAGCGTGTCGGCGGCTTTGCACAGGTTGCCGTCGTGTTTGTCGATGACGCAGCCGATGAAGCGCTTCTCGAACTCGCGCTGCGCGTCGGCGTAGTGCACGCCCCGTGTCACCATCTCGGCAACCAACTGGTCCAGGAGCTTATTCACCCCTGTCCCCCGTAGCCTCGGCGGAGGGGGAGGCGGTCACCAACTCCTGGCCCGTCAGCCGGCGATAGGCGTCCATGTACTTGTCGCGGGTGCGCGCGACCACGTCCGCCGGCAGGGACGGGACCGGCGGCTGCTTGTTCCACTTGATCGACTCGAGGTAGTCGCGGACGTATTGCTTGTCGAAGCTCGGCTGGGGACCGCCGGGCGCATACCGGTCCTTGGGCCAGTAGCGCGACGAATCGGGCGTCATCATTTCGTCGATCAGCAGCAGCTCGCCGCTGTCGGTCAGGCCGAACTCGAACTTGGTGTCGGCCAGGATGATGCCCTTGGATTCGGCGTGCGCCACGCCGTGGGCGTAGAGCGCGAGCGTCAGTTTCTTGAGCCGCGCCAGCAGCTCCGCGCCGACCACCTGCGCGGCGGCCGCTTCGCTGATGTTCTCGTCGTGGCCCGAGTCGGCCTTGGTCGCCGGCGTGAACAGCGGCTCGGGCAAGCGGTCCGACTCGCGCATCCCCGACGGCAGCTTGATGCCACACACTTCGCCGGTCGCCAGGTAGTCCTTCCAGCCCGAGCCCGAGAGATAGCCGCGGGCCACGCATTCCACGGGCAGGGGATTGGTGCGCCGGGACAGCATCGACCGGCCCTCGAGCTGCGCCGCGTACGTCTGCGCGGCGGCGGGGTAGGCCGGCACGTCGATCGACAGCATGTGGTTCGGCACGATGTGGCCGGTGCGGGCGAACCAGAACGCCGACAGCTGGTTCAGGACGCGGCCCTTGTCGGGGATGCCTGAACCCAGCACGTAGTCGAATGCCGAAATGCGGTCCGTCGCCACCAGGATCAGGGCATCGTCTATGGCATAGACATCACGCACCTTCCCGCGGCGGACCAGGGACAAGCCATCAAGCTGGGTATCTAAGAGAGGTTGTGAAGGCACGGGCGCTCGTGTGAAAGGAAGGCAACATGGTAACGGCCCGGCGGACCATGCGCAAGACGCCAATGTGCTGGGGTGCCGCGCCCAATCGATACCTCATGTAGTATGGACGGTGGTTTGCGCATCGTCCTTCGGACACTGGTCATCCTTGGTCTGGCGGTTGGGCTTCTGTACCTCTTCCTGCGAAATGCGGACTTGGGCAAGGTGCTGACGTCGGTCAGGGCCGCGCGGGTCGATCTTCTGGTGGTCTCGGTGGTGATGACGTGCGTGACGTTCTTGATTCGCGCCGAGCGCTGGCAGTACCTGCTCGCCCCGCTGGGGCCGACCCGTTTCATGGTGGTGTTGCGAACCACCGTCATTGGGTTTGCCGCGTCGGCGGTCTTGCCCGCCCGCGCCGGCGAAGTGATTCGCCCGTATTTGCTTGCCCGCAAGGAAGGGCTGAGCGCCACGGCCGCCTTCGCCACGATCATCGTCGAGCGCATCCTCGACCTGGTGGCGGTGTTGCTGCTGCTGGCGGCGTTCCTGCTGTGGTTCGATCCCGGGCTGGAGTCGCGCGATTCGGCCATGTTCAGCGCCATTCGCTACGGCGGCTTCGTCATGGCGCCGGTGGCGCTCGGGATGCTGGTGGTGATGTTCGTGATGGCCGGCCACCCCGAGCGGTTGCACGGGTGGCTGCTCAAGGCCGAGCGGGTCTTACCCGCGCGGATCGCGACGTGGATCGCACGACTGGCGCGAACGTTCGCTGAAGGATTTGCCGTGCTGCGCAGTCCGTGGCGGGTCGTGGCCGCCCTCGGCTGGTCGATCGCCCTGTGGGTGGTGGTCGCCGGCGGGTTGTGGGCGGTGGCGGTGGCCTTCCGCATCGACATGCCGATGACCGGCAGCTTGCTGATGCTTGCGCCGCTGGTGGTGGGCGTGGCGGTTCCGACGCCGGGCGGCGTCGGCGGCTTTCACGAGGCGTTCCGGCTGGGCGCGACCTCGTTTTTCGGGGCCGATAACGACACCGCCGTCGGGGCGGCGATTGTCCTGCACGCCATCGGCGTCGTGCCGGTGGTGATCGCGGGCATGATTTTCACGATCCAGGAGGGCCTGAAGATTGGCGGCCTGGCGAGAGGAGACCTCGGGTGAAATGTCCGTTCTGCGGTGAACTCGGCGACAAGGTGGTCGATTCGCGCGAGAGCCGCGAGGGCGATGTGATTCGCCGCCGCCGCCAGTGCCTGAACGACACGTGCCGGAAGCGCTTCACGAGCTACGAGCGCATCGACGAGATTCCGTACATGGTCGTGAAGAAGGACGGCACGCGCGAGCGGTTCGAGCGCCAGAAGCTGATTGGCGGCCTGCTCAAGGCCTGCGAGAAGCGGCCGGTCAAGGTCGCCGACATCGAAGAGATTGCCGACATGGCCGAGCAGCTTCTGATTGAGAAGCCCGAGCGCGAGATTCCCGGCAAGGACCTGGGCGCGCTCGTCATGCAGGAACTGAAGCGCCTCGACCAGGTCGCGTACGTGCGGTTCGCCTCGGTCTACCGCGACTTCCGCGATGTGGACGACTTCGTGCAGGAAGCGCGCGCCCTGCGAGGCAGCAAGGAATAGGCCCAGTGGCGTCCGCCAAGCCCCGCGCGCCGGTGCGGGCGCGCCGACCGTTCCGCGACAACCCGCCACTAATCCTGGCCGGCATCGTCATGCTGCTCGTCGCGCTCGGCGGCATTGTCTGGCTGGCCGATCGCACCTCGACGCTGTCGCCCGACTTCCTGACCGAAGTCGTGCTCTACGCGCTCTACGCCACCAACATCACCATGCTCGTCGCGCTCGGCTTCGTGCTGGCGCGCAACGTGATCAAGTCGGTGTTCGACGGCCGCAGCGGCCTGCCGCTCGGGCGCTTCCGCGCCAAGCTGGTGCTCGCGTTCCTCGGCCTCACCGTCATTCCCGCAGTGCTGGTCTTGATTGTCGGCAGCCGCGTCGTGCTGACCGCGGTGGACCGCTGGTTCAACACGCCGATGGAAGAGATCCTGTCCGGGGCGAACAGCATTGCCGCCGACTACTACCAGGAGCGCGAACGGCTGGTCACCGAGCAGGCCGGGCGGCTGGCCCGCGAATTGGGGGCTATCGACCTGACCACCGCCGACATGACGCGGGTGCAAAACATCGTGGCGCCCGAAGTCACTGGCCCGCGCGTGGCGGTGGTGCAGGTCTACCGCGCCGACCGCGTGCCGGGCCAGCCGCCGAGCGTGGTGTCGCTGGTCGATGTCGCGGCACCGGCCATGCCGCAGGGGTGGGCGCGCGGGTCGGCCGATCGCCTGGCCGGCCGGGCCGCGAGCGGGACCGAAAACGCGCCGAGTGTCCTCGAGCAGCTTGCCGGCGGGGGAGACCTGCTGCACGTCGGCGAGGCCGTCCGGAACGGGGCCGGACAAGTGACCGGCGCGGTGGTGGTGAGCGAGTACCTGTCGGGCGAACGTGCGGAGCGGGCGCGCCGCATGACGAAGGCCTACGAGGACTACACCCAGCTGCGGGTCTTGAAGCAGCCGCTCGCCGGCGTCTACGTGTCGTTCTTCGTCATGGTCACGCTGCTGATCCTGGTCGGTTCGACCTGGATGGGCCTGTACCTGGCCAAGCGCATCACCCGTCCGGTGCAGATGCTGTCGGAAGCCGCCAAGGAGATTGGCGCCGGCCACTACGATCACCGGATCGCCCACGAGGGGACCGACGAGTTCGGCTCCATGGTCGAGGCGTTCAATGCCATGGCCGCGGAAGTGGCGTCGACCCGCCGCCGGCTGGAACGCGCCGGCATCGACCTCGAGCGCAAGCACGAAGAGGGCGAAGGCCGCCGCCGCTATATCGAGGCCATTCTCGAGCGCATTGCCACCGGCGTGGTTTCGATCGATCGCTCCGGCCGCATTGGCACCATCAACCCCTCGGCCGTGCGCCTGCTCGAGGTCGATGCCGCCGTCGTCGGCAGTCCCGCGGTGGACGTGTTTGCGCGCCCCGACCTGGCGGTGATCAACGACGTGCTCGACCAGGCAGCCAAGGCGCGGATGGATTCGTTCGCGCAGGAAGTGGCGCTGGTGCGGGACGGCCGCGAGCGGCACGTGGTGGCGGCGGCGACGCGGGTGCCTGGCACCGACGGCGGCTTCGACGGCACCGTGCTGGTGGTCGATGACGTGACACCGCTGATTCGCGCGCAGAAGGTGGCGGCGTGGCGCGAGGTGGCGCGCCGGCTGGCGCACGAGATCAAGAACCCGTTGACCCCGATCCAGTTGTCGGCCGAGCGCCTGCGCCGCAAGTTGAGCGACGTGGCGCCGCCGCTGCAGGACCTGGTGCAGGAATGCACCGCGACCATCATCGGCGAGGTCGAGTCGCTCAAGGGCCTGGTTGACGAGTTCTCGCAGTTTGCCCGTATGCCCGCACCCCGCGCGGTGCCGACCGAACTGCACGACCTGTTGAACACCACGCTCGCGCTGTACGACGGGCTGTTCGCCTCGGTCACCTTCGAGAAGCGCTACGACCCGGGCGTCGGCCAGGTGCGGGTCGACCCCGAGCAGATGAAGCGGGTCATCATCAACCTGGTCGACAACGCGATTGAGGCGATGGGACGCAGCGGCGCGATTGTGGTCGAGACCGCCCGGGACGTGCCGAACAGCCTGATCCGGGTGGTGGTGGCCGACACCGGCCCCGGCATACCGTCGGCCGAGCGCGACAAGCTGTTCCTGCCGTACTACTCGACCAAGGGCCGCGGCAGCGGCCTCGGCCTGGCCATTGTCCGGCGCATCGTCGCCGAGCACGGGGGCAGCATCGACGTGTTCGACAACGTGCCGACCGGAACCCGGTTTATCATCGAGCTACCAGCCTGATGCCGTCCATTCTTGTTGTTGACGATGAACCCGGCGTGCGCTCGTCGATCAGCGGGGTCCTGAAAGACGAAGGCTTCGAGGTCGAGAGTGTCGGCACGGGCGAGGAATGCCTGGAGCGGGCGAACAGCGATGCCTTTGACGTGATCGTCCTTGACATCTGGCTGCCCGGCCTCGACGGCCTGACCACGCTGCAGCGGCTGCGCGAGCGCCAGATCGATTCCCAGGTCGTCATCATCTCGGGCCACGGCAACATCGAGTCGGCGGTGCGCGCCATCAAGATGGGGGCGTTCGACTTCATCGAGAAGCCGCTGTCGCTGGAGAAGACGGTGCTGGTCGTGCGCAACGCGCTGCGGCAGCGCGATCTCGAGGCCGAGAACCGCGTGCTGCGGGCCAAGGTCGATCGGCAGCAGAACTACACGATGGTTGGGGACAGCCCCGCCATGGCGCACTTGCGGCAGCAAGTGTCCCTGGCCGCACCGACCAACGGTCGCGTCCTGGTCCTGGGCGACAACGGCACCGGCAAGGAGTTGGTGGCCCGGCTTATCCACCAGAGCAGCCGGCGCAAGAGCGGCCCGTTCATCGAGGTGAATTGCGCCGCCATTCCCGAGGAACTGATTGAGTCCGAGCTGTTCGGCCACGTGCGCGGAGCGTTCACCGGCGCCGTCGCTGACAAGCCGGGGCGGTTCGAGCAGGCCAATAACGGAACCATCTTCCTGGACGAGATCGCCGACATGAGCCTCAAGACGCAGGCCAAGGTGCTGCGGGTCCTCCAGGAGCAGGTGATGGAGCGCGTCGGCGGCACCCAGCGGATCAAAGTGGACGTCCGCGTGGTCGCGGCGACGAACAAGGATCTGGTCGGCGAGATTGCCGCCGGTCGCTTTCGGGAAGATCTCTATTTTCGGCTCAATGTGATCCCGATCTTCGTGCCGGCCTTGCGCACGCGTCAGGACGATATCCCGCAATTGGCCGATCACTTCATGGCCTTGCTGGCCACGGAGTACGGCCGCAAACCAAAGCGGCTGGCGCCGGAGGCGGCGGCGCGGCTGCGCCAGTATTCGTGGCCGGGCAACGTGCGCGAATTACGCAACGTCATCGAACGCCTGATCATCATGGTGTCGGGCGACACGATCACGGCGCAAGACCTGGGCTTCCTCGGCCGCGACGGTGTGCCCGACGCGCCGGCGTCACCGGGTCCGGCGCGACCACTGTCCGAGGCGCGCGACGAGTTCGAGAAAGACTACATCCTCAAGACCCTGGCGTCGCATCAGGGCAACATGTCGCGCACGGCCGAAGTGCTCGGGGTCGAGCGCTCGAACCTGTACAAGAAGCTGCGTGCCTTCGGTGTCACGCCGCGCACCGAGAAATAGCAACCACGAAGGACGCGAAGCGCACGAAGCCTAGGTTGGCTTCTTCGTGTCCTTGGTGTCTTCGTGGTTGAGTTTGTTCTCGAGAATCTGGCCGCTGGAGAATCCTTCGAGACGCAGGAAGTACTCCGCCGTTTGCGTGAGCGCCGCCGACGGCACCAGCCCGACGATCTCGCTCTCGAGCACCTGCACCCCATAGCGCTCGGCCTCGCGCTTCACCAGGTCGAACACCCGGTAGATCGGCGTCTTTTCGTAGTTGGTGAGGTTCATCGACACCTGGACGATGCCGCGGTCTTCGAGCGGAATGCCCATGGCCTTGACGAAGCGCAAGCCGCCGCTGCTCATGCGGATGGCCGACGCAATCTTCTTCGCGACCTCCAGCCGGTTGGTGGCCAGGTTGATGTTGTAGGCGATGAGCGGCATGCGCGCGCCGATCACCGACGCGCCGGCGGTCGCGTGCGGCGCGGCCGGACCAAAGTCGGGCGCCCACGCCGGCTGCCTCATCTTGGCGGCCAGCCCCTCGAACTCGCCCCGGCGAATGTCCTCGAGGTTCTTTCGGGCGGCGTTGGTCGACGCGTCCTCGTACAGGTAAACCGGCAGTTGGTACCGCGTCGCCACGTCGGCCGCGATGGCCTTCGCCAGCGCGACGCACTCGGCCATGGTCACGCCGTCGATGGGAATGAACGGCACGACATCCACGGCGCCCAGCCGGGGGTGCTCACCCGTGTGCGTGCGCAGGTCGATGGCGGCGATGGCTCCTTCGAACAGCCTGGGGATGCCGGCGGCCAGTCCTTCAGCGGTGCCGGCCAGCGTGAAGACAGAACGGTTGTGGGTGGCGTCGGACTGGACGTCGAGGACGCGCATGCCAGCAACGCCGCGGAGCGTGTCGGCCAGGGCGTCGATGACATCGAGGCGGCGACCTTCGCTGATGTTAGGAACGCATTCAATGGTCGGCATGGCTATCCATTGTAGGTCAGGGTAAGTGCTATAATCACCGTCACTTACCCATGGCCGACCCGCACACGTCAGGCCCTCGCCGGCCTGAGGCGCTGCCCGCTGAAGACGAGGGGCGTATCGAGCATCTGCTCGTGACGGGTCTCGATCACTATTTTGCCGGTGAGTTCGACGCCGCGGTCAACCTGTGGACCCGCGTGCTGTTCCTCGATCGCAACCACGATCGCGCGCGGGCGTATATCGATCGCGCGCGCAGCGCGCAGGCGGAGCAGCAGCGCATTTCCGAGGCGCTCGTGCACCAGGGCCTCGAAGCGTTCGATCGCGGCGAGGTGGTGCGCGCCCGCGCGCTGCTGAGCGATGCCCTGGACCAGGGCGCCTCGCACGACGTGGCGCTCGGCGTGATTGGACGCATCGATCGCCTCGACGTGGGCCAGCGCACCTCGTCGCACGTGGCGCCGGCGGGCCGCGAACGCGCCCGGGTCAGGCCCGCGACCACCGGTCAGCCGACCGAGGAGCCGCGCTCGCGCAGCCTGGTGTTGTGGCTGCTGACGGCGGCGGCGATTGTGATCGTGGCCGCCATTTCGTTTGTCGTCGTCACGCCGAACGGCCTGGCCGACTGGTTCCCGGTCCAGGCCACCGCCGGGACGCCGGTGACCGCTTCGGTCACGCCGGCGCCGCTGCCCGTGCCGGCGCCCACTGAAACCTACCTGGTCCAGGGCCGCGCGCTGTTTGGGAGCGGCAAGTTGCGCGACGCGCTGCGCGTCCTCGACCGCGTGCCGCTCGGCGACTCGTTACGCCCGGATGCGGATCGCTTGCGCGGCGCGATTCAAACCGAGCTGCTGGCGATTGCGATCGCCGAGGCCTCGGCGCCCGCGCCCGCCGTCCCGTCCACCGAGCCGCCCCGCGAATGAAGTGCCCGAAGTGCGGTTACCTTGGGTTTGAGACCACCGACCGGTGCCGGAACTGCCAGTACGACTTCTCGCTGTCGCCCTTCAGCACCGAGCCCGATCTAGCCCTGCGACCAGACCCGGCCTCGGAATCGTCCGGTGACTTCGAGTTGCCGGCCATCAAGCGGCAGACCGACAACCTCGCCGCTGGGGCGCTGGATCTCGATCGCCTGTTTGGCGATGCCGAGTCCGGCACGGCGGTCGCATCCGAACCCCGGTCCGGCGCTCTCGAACCCTCAGCCCCGTCGTTGATGTCGCTCGCCGAGCCCCACGCCCGGGCCGAGCCGGAGCACGAGCCGCCAGACGTGCCGGCGGATCCGAACGCGCTGCCGTTCGATGACGCGCCGCTCCTGCCACGCGCGGCGCGCACGCCGCTGGCCGTGCGCCGCGCCACCCCCGAGATCCCGCGCAACCGGCCACGGACCACGCGGCCAGTCCGCATGGAAGCGCCGCTCGCGTTCGAGCCGGCGCCGGCGCCGCCGACCAGCGCCGAGGTCAGCGCGCTGACTGCTGAAACCGTGGCCTCACTGATGCAGGCGCCGACGCTGGCGGCGCGGGTTGGCGCCGGCGTGATCGACCTCGCCCTGCTCGCGGCGGTGGACGCCGCGGTGTTGTTTCTCACGCTGCGCATTTCCGGGCTGCAAACGACGATCGAGGATCTGCGGGTCATTCCGGTGGCGCCGTTCGCCGCCTTCCTGGCGCTGCTGGCGTTCGGCTACGTGGCGGCGTTCACCGTGGCCGGCGGACAAACCATTGGCAAGATGCTCCTCGGGCTGCGGGTGATTGGCGACGACGGCCGGCCGATCGACGCGGCCGGTGGCGTGTTGCGGGCGGTTGGCTGCATGCTGGTGCCGGCCACGCTGGGGCTGTCGTACGTGCCGGCGTTCTTCAGCAGCGATCATCGCGCCTTGCACGATCGTCTGGCGGGCACCCGCGTGGTCAGCGAATGAACCAGTTGGCGTTGTTTGTGGCCACCTTTGGCTACGTCGGGTTCTTCCCGATCGCTCCCGGCACCGCCGGTTCGCTGGCGGCCCTGGCGCTGTTCGCCTTCGTCCGCTGGGTGGGGATGCCGGCGTTCGAACTGGGAACCATTGCCGTGGTGCTGGCGGCGGGCATCTGGTCGGCCAACGGCGCCGAGCGCGCCCTCGGCCGCAAGGATCCCGGGCCGGTCGTGATCGACGAAGTACTCGGGATGTTGATCACGCTGGCATTGCTGCCGGTGTCGCTCGCCGGCGTCCTGGTCGGATTCCTGCTGTTCCGGCTGTTTGATGTCGTCAAGCCGTACCCGGCCGGCCGCCTGGAGCACCTGCCCGGCGGCTACGGCATCATGCTCGACGACGCGATGGCCGGGGTGTATGCGTACCTCGTGCTGCGCCTGTGCATGTGGTGGATGCCGTCGTGGCTGATCGCGTAGACTCCCGCCCCCTCGACGCGACCATCATCGCCGTTGGCAGCGAGCTGCTCACGCCCGAGAAGACCGACACCAACTCGCTCTTCATCACCCAGGTGCTGAACGATCTCGGCATCGCCGTGACGTGCAAGGCGATCATCGGCGACCACCGCGGCGAGCTCGCGTCTTACCTTGCGCACGCCTTGCATCGGCACCGCGTGGTCGTGATGACTGGTGGCCTCGGTCCCACCGACGATGACCTCACCCGCGAGGTGGTGGCGGGCCACCTGGGGCTGTCGATGCGCGAAGACCCCGTGATCATCGAGGCGATCGAGCGGCGGTTTGCCTCGCGCGGCTGGAAGATGCCGGCCGTCAACCGCCGCCAGGCCCAGGTGCCGAGCGGCGCGACCGTCCTCGACAACCCGAACGGCACCGCGCCCGGACTATGGCTCGAGCACGACGGGGCAGTCATTGCCTTGCTGCCGGGCCCACCCCGCGAGATGCAGCCGATGATGGCCGGCGAGGTGCGGACACGCCTGGCCGCCCTCGCGGGCGACACGCGGCTGTTTCGCCGCCTGGTGCGCGTATCCGGTAAGGGCGAATCCGCGGTCGAGGAAGTCGCGCAGCCCATTTACTCGCGCTGGCTGGCGCAGCACCCGGCGATCGACACGACCATTCTTGCCGGGCTTGGCCAGGTCGAGCTGCACCTGGTGCTTCAATCCGCCGACGCGCCGTCGGCGGCGGCGGCGCTGGACGCAGCGGTCGATGAGTTGACGCGCGCACTCGGTCGCGACGTCGTCAGCACCAACGGCGCGTCGCTCGAGGCCACGGTGGGCGAGTTGCTGCGCGCGCGCGGCTGGCGCGTGGCGCTCGCCGAATCCTGCACCGGCGGTCTGGCCACGTCGCGGTTGACCGACGTGCCGGGGAGTTCCGACTACGTCGAGCGCAGCATCGTGGCGTACAGCAATCAAGCCAAGGTTGACCTGCTTGGCGTGCCCGCGTCGTTGATCAGGGAACATGGCGCGGTCAGCGAGCCGGTGGCCGCCGCCATGGCCGAAGGCATTCGCGACCGCGCCGGCGTGCAGGTCGGCGTCAGCATTACCGGCATCGCCGGGCCCGGCGGCGGCAGCGCCGAGAAGCCGGTCGGCACCGTGTGCATTGCCGTCGCCGGCGCGGCCACACACGTGCGCACGTTCCGGTTCCCCGGCGGGCGCGACATGGTCAAGGCCATGTCGGCAAACTGGGCCATCGACCTGTTGCGCCGCTCGTTGCTGGGAGGCTGATGTTCGCGAGGGTCTTTGTCGCCATTGATGTCGGCGATGCCGTTCGCGCCGAGGCCGCCCGGGTCATCCAGGTCATCACCAACAAGATCGACGCCGTGAAGACGCCGCCGAAGATCACCTGGGTCAGGCCGGCGGCGATGCATGTGACGCTGCGGTTCATCGGCGAGGTTGACGAGGCGGCGCTGCCGGCGCTCTGCGAGCAGCTGTCCCCGCCCTACGACATGGCGCCGTTCGAGGTCGAGTGGCGCGGCATCGGCGCGTTCCCGTCGCCGCGTCATCCGCGGGCGCTGTGGCTCGGGGTGGTCGCCGGCGGTTCGCCGCTCGGCGCGCTCGAGGCCGAGGTGAGCCGGCGGCTCGCGGGCACGTTCGATCCCGAGTCGCGGCCCCTGCTGCCGCATCTCACGCTCGGGCGCATCAAGATGGCCGGGGCGGGTGTCGATTGGCCCAAGGTGCTGCAGTCGGTCGAGGTGCGCGGCGCGCGATCGGTGGTGGATCGCGTCACCCTGTATCGCAGCCATCTGACACGGCCCTTCGACAGGCTCAGGGTCGCCCCGAGCGCAGTCGAGGGGCGAGGGCCGCACTATACTGGACTGGTCAGTGCGCCACTCGTATGGACCTCCTTCCCGCCATCCTGATCGGCTACGCCGTCGGCTCGCTGCCGATCGGCTACCTCGTCGCGCAGTCGGCGCGTGGCGTGGACCTGCGCCAGGTCGGCAGCGGTAACGTCGGCGCGGCGAACGTGTACCGCACCGGCGGATGGCGCATGGGGCTCGCCGTGATGCTCGCCGACGTCACCAAGGGCGCCGGCGCGGTGTTGGTGGTGGGCCCGGGGCCGGCGGGGGTGGCGGCCGGGGTGGCCGCCGTGGTGGGCCAGATCTATCCAGTCTGGCTGGGCTTCAAAGGCGGCAAGGGCGTGGCGACCGCCAGCGGCGTGTTCGGGGTGCTGGCGCCGTGGCCGACGGCGATTGCCGCGGCGGCGTTCGGGTTGACGGTCGCCCGCACCCGCTTCGTCTCGCTCGGTTCCATCGTCGCCGCCGTGCTGCTGCCGGTGATCGAGTGGTCGACGCCGGGCCTGCGCGCGGTCGACCTCGGCGCCACCATCGTGGCGGCCTTGATTCTGTTCCGTCACCGCGGCAATGTCGCCCGCCTGTGGTCGCGAACCGAACGCGCATTAGGGACATGACACACACCATCGGGGTGTTGGGATCGGGTAGTTGGGGCACGGCGCTGGCCGTGCACCTGGCGCGGACCGGGCACGACGTCCGCCTGTGGGCCCGGGACGCTGCGCTCGCTACGCAGATGGCGACGACGCGGGTCAACGCGACGTATTTACCGGGCATCGAACTGCCGCCGTCGCTGGGGCCGACCCATGCGCTCGAAGACGCGCTGGTCGGCGCTCGGTTCGTCGTCGTTGCGGTGCCGTCGCACGGCGTGCGCGACGTGATGCGGGCGGCCAACCCGTTCATGGCAACCGGCTGCAACGTGGTCAGCGCGACCAAGGGTCTCGAGCAGGGCTCGATGCTGCGCATGTCGGAGGTGCTTCGCGCCGAATGTCCTGCCGGTGTCGAGGTGGTGGTCCTGTCGGGCCCGAGCTTCGCGATCGAGCTGGCGCGCGAACTGCCAACCGCCATGGTCGCCGCTGGGGCATCGTCTGCCGCCGTCGAGATGATCCAGGCCCACTTCCGGTCGAACTCGCTGCGGCTGTATGGCAGCAGCGACGTGGTCGGCGTGGAGATCGGCGGCGCCCTCAAGAACATCATTGCGATTGCGGCCGGAGTGGTCGAAGGCCTCGGGCTCGGTCACAACGCACTGGCGGCCCTGATCACGCGTGGCCTGGCCGAGCTCTCCAGGCTCGCGGTCGGCCTGGGCGCCCAGCGCGAAACCATGGCCGGCCTCGCGGGCCTGGGCGATCTCGTGCTGACGTGTACTGGCGATCTCAGCCGGAACCGGCAGTTAGGGATGGCGCTGGCGCGCGGTGAATCGCTGGCGCAGATACTGGCCCGGACGAAGACGGTCGCCGAAGGTGTGCGCACGACCGAGGCGGCGCTGGCGCTCGGCGCCCGCCATGGGATCGAGCTCCCGATTGCCCAGGGAATGTCCGACGTGCTGGCGGGCCGCAGTGACCCGCAGACCGCGATCAGGAACCTGATGGGCCGCAAGCAAAAGCTGGAACACGCGTAGAAAGATCTGACCAACGAATGGGCCTTTTTGACAAGTTGAAGCAGGGGCTGCAGCGCACGACGCAGCAGCTGGTTGACAAGTTTGAAGACATCGTGCGGCTCGCCGACGCTACCGAGGCGCGCACCCGCGACATCGATGCCGAGACCGCCGAAGCGCTCGAAGAGGTGCTGCTGATGGCCGACGTCGGCGTCGCCGCGTCGGGCGAAATTGTCGGCGCCGTCACACGGCGGCAACGTCGCGGCGAGAGCCTGCGCGAGCTCGTGAAGCAGGAGATGTTGCGCGTACTGGAAGCGACGACCCCGCTGGCTCCGCCCACGGTGAAGCCGCACGTCATGCTGATCGTCGGCGTCAACGGCGTCGGCAAGACCACCACGATCGGCAAGTTGGCGAATCAGTTGAAGCGCGAGGGCCGCACGCCGCTGATTTGCGCGGCCGACACCTTTCGTGCCGCGGCGGTGGACCAGTTGCAAATTTGGGCGGATCGCGCCGGCGTCGAGATGGTCCGCGCGCGCGAGGGGTCGGATCCGGCGGCCGTGGTGTTCGACGCGATCACGGCGGGCAAGGCTCGCCAGCGCGACGTCGTGCTGGTCGATACCGCCGGCCGGCTCCATACGCGCACCAACCTCATGAACGAACTCGACAAGATCCGGCGGGTGGCGAGCCGCGAGGTGGCCGGGGCACCTCACGAAGTGCTGCTGGTGCTCGATGCCACCGTCGGGCAGAACGGCCTGGCGCAGGCCCGCGAGTTCACCAGCGTGGCCGGGGTCACCGGGATCGTGTTGACCAAGCTCGATGGCACCGCCAAGGGCGGCATCGCGGTCGCCATTGCCCACGACTTGAAGCTGCCGATTCGGTACATCGGCGTCGGCGAAGGCGTGGACGACTTGCTGCCGTTCTCGCCGCGTGAATACGTCGACGCCATCTTCCAAGAGAAATGGTGAGCGACGCCGATTACATGCGGCGCGCGTTGTTTCACGCCCGGCGGGCCGAGGGTGTCACGACGCCCAATCCGATGGTGGGCGCCGTGGTGGTCGGCACCGACGGCGTGATCGTCGGCGAGGGCCGGCACCCTCGCGTCGGCGATCCACACGCCGAGGTGTTCGCGCTGCAGGCCGCCGGGGAGCGCGCGCGCGGCGCGACGCTCTATGTGAATCTCGAGCCCTGTTGTCACGTCGGCCGCACCGGTCCATGTACCGATCGCATCATCGGCGCCGGCATCGCGCGGGTGGTCGCGGCCATGACCGACCCCAATCCGCTGGTCAGCGGGCGGGGCTTTACGCAGTTGCGCGCGAGCGGCATCCAGGTGGAGGTGGGGCTGCTCGGCGAGGACGCCGCGCGCCTCAACCGGGCCTTCACGACCGTGCAGACCGCGGGACGGCCCATGGTGACCGTAAAGGTCGCCACCAGCCAGGACGGCAAGATCGCGGCGGCCCCCGGGGTGCGCACCGCGATCACCTCGTCGGCGGCCAATCGCCGGACCCAGCGCCTGCGCGGAGCGGTGGACGCCGTGGGGGTGGGGTCGGGCACGGTCCTGGCCGATGATCCCGTGCTGACGGCCCGCGACTCTTACCGCTTGCGGCCGCTGGCGCGGGTGGTGTTCGACCGCCGGCTGCGCACGCCGTCCAGCGCGCGCCTCTTCTCGACGCTGGCCGCTGGCCCGGTCATAATAATCAGTACGGCTGAGACGGTGGCGCAGCAGCCGGGTCGCGCCGACGCCTTGCGGGCGGCGGGCGCCACCCTGGTGGCAGGCACCGGCGACCTGGCCACCGACGTCCGGGCGCTGCTGGCGTGGGACATCTCAGCGTTACTGCTCGAGGGGGGCGGCGCTTTGCATGCCGCGGCCTGGCGGGCGCGTATCGTCGACCGTGTGATTGTGATTGTGGCGCCCACCGAACTGGGTGAGCAGGGCGCCAAGGTGTTCGACGGACTGCCGGTGCCAATGTCGCAACTCATTCCAGTGCGGGTTGAGACGCTCGGGCCGGATGCCTGGATGGAAGCAGATGTTCACGGGGATCGTTGAGGCGGTCGGCACGCTGGCCGAGGTCAAGGGTACGGGGGGCGGATACCGCGTGCGCATCCACACGCCGCTCGCCACCGAGCTGAAGCTGGGCGACAGCGTGGCCGTGAACGGGGTGTGCCTGACCGTCATCCTGATTGACGGCGAGCACGTGCTGGCCGACGTCGGCCCCGAAACCGCGCGCGTCACGACCTTTGGCGCGTTGCAGCGCGGGCAATCGGTCAATCTGGAGCGGCCGCTCCGGTTCGACGGCCGCGTCGATGGTCACTTCGTCCTGGGCCACGTGGACGGGGTCGGGACCGTCGAAGACGTCCGGCCCGAAGCCGAGTCGCATTGGGTGACGATTGCCTTTCCCCCCGGGCTGGCCGCGTATTTCATTCGCAAGGGTTCGGTCGCCGTCGACGGCGTCAGCCTCACCGTGGCCGGCCTTGGCGAGCGGCAGTTCGACGTGCAGGTGATCCCGTTTACCTGGCGGACGACGACGCTCAAGCTGCTGCGGGCCGGCGACAAGGTCAACCTCGAATGCGACTTATTCGGCAAGTACGCGGTCCGCGCCATGGAACTCAGGAAGTCATGACCACTACGAAGCCCCAAGCCGCCAGCCCCAAGTCGCGGGCCCTGAAGATTGCGACGGGCGCGCGGCCGCAGTCGCCGTTTGCGACCATCGACACCGCGGTGGCCGCGTATCGCCGCGGCGAGATGCTGATCGTCGTCGATGACGAGGATCGCGAGAACGAAGGCGACCTGACGATTGCCGCCGAGCACGTGACGCCGGAGGCGATCAACTTCATGATGACGCACGGGCGCGGCCTGATCTGCATGCCCATGACCGCGGCCCGGCTCGACGAACTGAACATCCCGCTGCAGGTGCCGCAGCAGATGAACTCGACGCAGTTCGAGACGGCTTTCTGTGTCGGCGTCGAGGCGAAGCGCGGCACGTCCACCGGCATCTCGGCGCACGACCGCGCGCGCACGGTCCTGACGGCGATCGATCCGAAGACCAAGCCCGCCGACCTGGCGCGGCCGGGGCACGTGTTCCCGCTGCGCGCGCGCGACGGCGGCGTACTGGTGCGCGCGGGCCAGACCGAGGCGGCGGTTGACCTGTCGCGCATGGCGGGCCTGGAGCCGGCCGGCGTGATCTGTGAGATTGCCAAGAAGGACGGCACCATGGCGCGCGTGCCCGAACTGGCGAAGTTCGCGCGCAAGCACAAACTGCTGATGATCACGGTGGCGGATCTCATCCAGCACCGGATGCAGCACGAAGGCCTCGTTCAGAAAGCGGCGGAAGCGGATTTGCCGACCGAACTCGGCCCGTTCCGCATTCACGCCTACACCAGCGTCCTCGACAGCATGACCCACGTCGCGCTGGTGGCAGGGGACATCAGCTCGGGCAAGGACATCCTGGTGCGCGTGCACTCGAAGTGCCTGACCGGTGACGTGTTCCATTCGGCCCGCTGCGACTGTGGCGACCAGCTCGATGCCGCGATGCGGCGCATTGCCGCCGAAGGCCGGGGCGTGCTCCTGTATCTCAACCAGGAAGGGCGCGGCATTGGCCTGGCCAACAAGATTCGGGCCTATGCACTGCAGGACCAGGGCCTCGACACGGTCGAGGCGAACGAGAAGCTGGGCTTCAAGCCCGACCAGCGTGATTACGGCATCGGCGCCCAGATCCTGCGCGACCTGGGGGTCCGAACCATGCGGCTGCTGACCAACAATCCCCGTAAGTTCGTGGGTCTGCAGGGGTACGGCCTGTCGGTGTCCTCGACCCTCCCACTGGAGATTGCCGCCTCCGACACCACCCGTAAGTACCTGAAAGTAAAGAAAGACAAGCTCGGGCACCGCCTCAAATCGGTTTGACCGATCGCTTGAAGTTCATGTAGGATAAGGGTTTGTTCGACGCCCTTAGTAATCGCCTGCAGGACGTCTTCCAGTCCATCAAGGGAGAAACACGTCTTACAGAAGCGACGGTTGAGAACGTCCTCCGGGAGATCCGGCTGGCGTTGCTCGAGGCCGACGTCAACTTCAAGGTCGTCAAGGCCTTCGTCGATCGCGTGCGCGATCGGGCGATGGACCAGGCGGTCCTCAAGAGCCTGACGCCGAGCCAGCAGGTCATCAAGATCGTCCGGGATGAACTGCTCGCGCTGTTTGGCGATGCCAAGGGCGGGCTTCAGGAGAGCTCGGCGCGACCGCGCGTGATTTTGATGCTCGGGCTGCAGGGCTCGGGCAAGACGACGACGACCGGCAAGCTGGCCAAGTGGCTGGTGAAGCAGGGGAAGCACCCGATTGTGGTGTCCACCGACGTCCGGCGTCCGGCGGCCATTCAGCAGTTGGCCATCGTCGCGCAGCAGGCCGGCGTGCGCGTGCACGATCCGGTGGGCAACCTGGATCCGGTGTCGCGCACGAAGAGCGCGCTGGCCGAAGCCAAGGCGGTCGGCAACGACGTCGTGATCGTCGACACGGCGGGCCGGCTGCACATCGACGACGAGCTCATGAAAGAGCTGGTCGCGATTCGGGAGATTGCGGCGCCGACCGACCTGCTCTATGTCGCCGATGCGATGACGGGCCAGGACGCCATCAAGAGCGCGGGCGAGTTCAACGCGCAGATGGGCGTCACCGGCGTGGTGCTGACGAAGATCGACGGCGACGCGCGCGGCGGCGCGGCCCTGTCGGTGGTGTCGGTCGTCGGCGTGCCGATTGCGTTCGTCGGCAGCGGCGAGAAACTGGAAGACCTCGAACCGTTCCACGCGGATCGGTTCGTGTCGCGCATGCTGGGCATGGGCGACGTGCTGTCGCTGATCGAGAAGGCCGAAGAGGTCATCGACCAGGGCGATGCCGAGAAGCTGGAAGCGAAAATCCGCAAGGGCGGGTTCACGCTCGAAGACTTCCGCGATCAGCTCCGCATGCTGAAGCGGATGGGCCCGCTCGACAAGATCATGGGCATGCTGCCCGGGATGGGCGGCATGAAGGAACTGGCCGGCCAGAAGCCGGACGAGAAGCAGCTCTCGCGGATCGAAGCGATCATCAACTCGATGACGCCCGCGGAGCGGAAGCAGGCGGACCTCCTCGATGGGAGCCGCCGCAAGCGCGTCGCGAAGGGCAGCGGCACGACGGTTGAAGACGTCAACCGCCTGCTGAAGCAGTTCGTGGAAATGCAGCGGATGCTGAAGATGGTGGGCCAAATGACGGGCGAGCCCATTGCTGCGGCACCGAAGAAGAAAAAGAAGAAGAGCCCGTTTAGCTTGATGCGTTAGTCGTTCGTCGTTCGTAGGGGCGCACTTTAGTGCGCCCTCGGAAACCAAGAAGCGCGGCCACCATGTGCCGCAGGTAGAGAGTTCAAGATGTTGTCGATTCGCATGCGTCGCACCGGTTCGAAGAAGCGCCCGTTTTTCCGCATCGTGGTGTCCGAGGCCCGCTCCAAGAAGGAAGGCGAGTTCATCGAGGTGCTCGGCTTCTACAACCCGCGCAACCAGCCGGCGGTGTTCGAGATCAACAAGGACCGGGTCGCCCACTGGGTGAAGGTCGGCGCGAAGCCGTCGGACTCGGTGCGCACGCTGATGGCGAAGCACCTGACTCGCGACCGTGGCGTCGTGGTTGAGCCGGTCGTGGCCCAGCCCGCGGCCCCGACCGCCTAGGACCTCCCTGTGGCCGACCTCAAGGGACTCATCGAAGCCGTGGCGCGCGCGCTGGCCGACCAGCCCGACGCCGTCAGCGTGCGGGCATCGGAGCGCCGCGGCGCGACCGTCTACGAATTGCAGGTGGCCTCGGGCGACCTCGGCCGCGTGATTGGCCGGCAGGGTCGGACCGCCGCCGCGTTGCGGACGCTGCTGTCGAGCGCTGCCGAGGACGACGACCAGAAGGTCAGCCTCGACATCCGCGATCAAACCGGCCGCAGCTAAGTCCCGTGGAGTGGGACGCGGGCATCCTCGTGGGCGTGATCGCCCGGACGCACGGCAATCGCGGCGAGGTGATCGTGAATCCCGAGACCGACTTCCCGGAGGAGCGGTTTCGCAAGGGTGCCCGGTTGTGGACGCGCCGCCGGGGCGGCGAGCCGTCCACTCTGGACGTGGTCACGATGCGAATGCACCAGGGCCGCCCGGTGATCATGTTCTCGGGCATCGGCTCGATGAACGACGCGGAGCTGCTGGCCGGCCAGCAGCTGCGCACCGACGAAGTCGAGACGGCGCTGCTCGATGAGGGCGAGTTCTTCCACCGCGACCTGATTGGGTGCGAGGTGGTGACCGAGGCCGGCGAGTTCGTGGGGCGCGTGACCGACGTGCTGGACGACAGCGCCCAGGCGCGGCTGGTGGTGGCGGGGAAGCGCAGCGAGCTGCTGATCCCCCTCGCTGACGAGATTTGCACGGTGGACGTCGCGGCCAAACGCATCACGGTGCGCCCGCCCGATGGCCTGCTGGAACTGAACGGAGAGTGGCGTTAGCCCGCCGCAGCGGAGCGAGGCCGGGAAACAGCCCGCCGAAGCGGAGCGAGGCCAGGAGAAAATGAAGGTCGATATCATCACGATCTTTCCGCGGATGGTCGAAGCCGGCCTCGCGGAAGGCGTGGTGGGGCGGGCCCGGACCAGTGGACTGATCGACATCGTGGTCCACAACCTCCGCGACTACACGACGGATAAACACCACGTCGTGGACGATGTGCCGTTTGGCGGCGGCCCGGGCATGGTGATGAAGCCCGAGCCGTTCTTCGCCGCGCTGGCCGCGATTCGCGAGACGCGCGGGACGCCCGATGCGGTCGTGATGCTGACGCCGGCCGGAGTGCCGTTTACCCAGTCTGGGGCGCGGCGGCTGGTGGGTCTGGGCCACCTGGTGCTGCTGTGCGGGCGCTACGAGGGCATCGACGAACGGGTGCGCGAGGCGCTGGCGACCGAAGAACTGTCGATTGGCGACTACGTGCTGTCGGGCGGCGAGATTGCGGCGCTGGCGGTCGTGGACGCGGTGGCGAGGCTGGTGCCGGGTGTCGTCGGCGACGAGCAGTCGGTGGAGGGGGATTCGTTTACGCGCGGGTTGCTCGATTACCCGCACTACACGAGGCCCGCGGAATTCGAGGGACGGGCGGTGCCGCCGGTGTTGGTCTCGGGGCATCATGGCGAAATTCGCCGGTGGCGGCGCAACGCGGCGTTGGAACGGACGGCCGAACGGCGGCCCGACCTCCTGGCGGACGCGGCGCTCGACGCCGATGAACACGAGTGGTTGAGCAAAAGGAGCAAGTGATGACTGCGATGGAGATGGTAGAGAAGGCGCAACTGGTCGAGCGGCCCCGCATGAAGGCCGGCGACACGGTGCGCGTGCACGTGCGCGTCAAGGAAGGCGACAAGGAACGCATCCAGGTGTTCGAGGGGGTCGTCATCGGTCTCCGCAAGGGCGGCAACCGGGCCACCTTCACCGTCCGCAAGGTGTCGTTCAGCCAGGGCGTCGAGCGTATCTTCCCGATGCACTCGCCGACCATCTCCAAGGTCGAAGTGCTGCGCTCCGCCAAGGTCCGCCGCGCGAAGCTGTACTTCCTGCGCGACCTCAAGGGCAAGGCGGCCCGCATGAAGGAAGTCAAAAAGACGTCGTAGCCAGGGTGCCTAAGGTGCCTAATGTGCCTCGGGTGCCAAGGGTGCCAAGGGTGCCGGTGTGGCGAGGGTAAGCGCGCGCCGCACGATTGAGAACGCGCTCCGACGATACGGCTTTGTCTGTGTCGCCGGAGTGGATGAAGTCGGGCGGGGATGCCTGGCCGGGCCGGTCATGGCCGGGGCCGTCATCCTCGACCCGCAGCGGCGCATCGACGGCCTGGCCGACTCGAAGGCCCTGACCGCCGCCCAGCGCGACCGGTTGCACGAAGAGATTGTCTCGAAAGCCATCGCCTGGGCGGTGGTGTCGGTGACCCCGGACGAGATCGACCGCATCAACATCCACCAGGCCACGCTGCAGGCGATGCGGCGGGCCGTGCTGGCGCTGGCCCCCCTGCCAGATGCAGTTTTGGTAGATGCCTTTCGAATTCCGTCATTGCCGATGGCCCAGCGCGGGGTGATTGGCGGCGATCGCCGCTCGTCGGCCATTGCCGCGGCGTCGATCGTCGCCAAGGTGACCCGGGATCGAATGATGCACGAGCTTCACCGCGCTGACCCGCGATACGGTTTCGACCGACACAAGGGCTATGCGACAGCCGAGCATCTGGCGGCGGTCGCCCGGTTTGGCTACTCGCCGCAGCACCGGCGAACGTTCCGGCCGGCGACCCTGTTTGATACCATTGCCTGAGGGCCGTTTACAAAGTGCCGCCGTTCGATCGTGAAGCCGCACTTAAAAGTGCGGAAAAAGCACTCCGACAGGGCCGCATTGATGCGGCTATCGTGGAGTACGTCAAGGTAGTCGAAGCCCAGCCGCGCGACTGGAACAGCGCCAACGCCCTGGGCGACCTCTACGTGCGGGGCAACCAGCTCGACAAGGGCCTTCAACAGTTCACGCGCATCGCCGACCACCTCGCCGAGGAAGGGTTCTATCCAAAGGCGGCGGCCCTCTTCAAGAAGATCCTCAAGCTCAAGCCAGACGACGAGTACGCCCTGTTGCAGTCAGGCGACCTGGCCGCCCGGCAGGGCACCCTCGCGGACGCGAAACAGTACTTCCAGACCGTCGCCGACCGCCGCAAGGCCCGCGGCGACAAGAAGGGCGCGGCGGAGATCGCCATCCGCCTGGGGACCCTGGATCCCGACGACCTCGAGGCCCGCATGCGTGCGGCCCACCTGGCGGCCGAAACCGGCGATGTCGTGACGGCGCTGCGTGAGTTCCGCGACGTGGCCGCGCGCTACGAGAAGCAGGACCACGGCGCCGACGCGCTGAGCGCCTTGCAGGCGGCGTTTGACCTCGACAGCTCGGACGAGGAGACGCGGACACGCTTGTTTGTCGCGTACCTTGCGGGACAGACGCCCGACCTGGCGCGCAAGGTGGCCAGTGGCGCCGTCGAACTGAAGCAGGTCGCGGCGGCCTTTGCCCAGGCGGGGCAGGGCGACCTGTCGCTCGAAGTGCTCGGGCAGGTGGCGGAGGCGGATCCCGCGGACCTCGAGGTCCGGGCCGGGCTGGCCATGGCGTACGTGGCGCGCGGCGACCTCGCGAAAGCGCGCACCTATCTCTCGGCCGAGACGGCGGGGGCCGACCCAGCCCTGTGGATCACGCTCGGTGAAATGGAGCTGACGGCCGGCCGCACCAGCGAAGGCCGCGCCGCGATCAAGCAGGCACTGACGCTGGATCGCAGCCAGGCGCAGGCGGCCGTCGTGGTCGGCTGCCGCCTGGCCGAGTCGAACGCGGAGGCGGGGTACGAGTGCATTGACGCGGTCGCCGATGCGGCGCTGGAGGACGGCGACTACGCCGCGGCCGCCGTGTCGCTGCACGAGTTCACCATTCGCGTCCCCACCCACCTGGTGGCCCTCATGCGGCTGGTGGAGATCTGCGTGGACGGCGACCTCGAGGCCACCATGTACGAGGCGCAGGCGCAGTTGGCCGACGCCTACCTGAACGTCGGCCGCGGTCTCGAAGCGCGCATCATCAGCGAGGATCTCGTCGCTCGCGAGCCGTGGAACCGCGCCAACCTCGACCGGTTCCGCCGCGCCCTCGTGATGTTGGGCGAGGCCGATCCCGACGCGATCATTGCCGATCGCCTGAGCGGCGACAGCCCGTTCCTGGCCACCGAAAAGCTGGATCTGAACGAAGGCGTGTCGTTCGATACGCCGCCGGTTCCCGAACCACCGCCGGCACCGGTCGCGAAGGCCGCGCCAAAGGGTGCGCCGCTTCCGGTGGAGACGTTCTCCGATTCCGGCACCATCGAGATCGATCTCACCGATGCGCTGGCGGATCCTCCGGTGCCTGCGCCGCTGACGTCCCCGGCGCCGCGGTCGCTCGACCAGGTGTTCCGTGGCCTGCGCGACGAGTCGAACCGCCAGTCGGCCGAGGAGGCCGCTGCCGAACAGTATCGGCTGGCGCTGACGTATCACGAGATGGGGATGACCGAGGACGCCATGAAGGCGCTCGAGGGGGCGACCCGGTCGCCGCGGCAGCGGTTTGATGCCGCCTCGATGCTGGGGCGGCTGTATCTCGAACGCAAGGACCTGGAGCACGCCATCGAGTGGCTGGAGCGGGCGGCGGAAGCGCCCGCGCCCACGGCCGATGCCGGCCGGTCGCTCTTGTACGATCTCGCCCAGACGCTCGAGGTGGTCGGCGAGAGTTCGCGCGCGCTGGCAGTATTCGTCGAACTCGAATCCGAGTCCGGTGGGTATCGCGACGTGTCCGGGCATATCGATCGGCTGTCCAAAGTCCAGGCCCGGGGCTGATTTCTGTTCAGGCGCCTTCTCTTCGTCGCCCTCCTGCTCGAAACCGGTCTCCTGTTGGTGTTGATCCCGTGGTCGACCTTCTGGGAGCGCAACTACTTCGTCGAGTGGTCGCCGGCCCTCGAGGCGGTGTTGACCAGCAACTACCTGCGCGGGGCCATCAGCGGTCTGGGCCTGGTCAACATCGCCGTGGGGCTGGTGGAACTGGGCGACTCGCTCGCCTCCAAGGCCTCCCAGCCGCCGGCTGACGACCAGCCATGATGCTGTGCCTCGTCACCGACCGGCGGCGCCTGGGCGCAGCGCTCGGGATCGAGACGGGCGCCTGGGTCGAGGCGCTCCGGACGCAGGTCCGTGCGGCTGCCGAGGCGGGGGTTGACCTGGTGCAGGTTCGTGAACCCGACCTCGAAGCCGCGGCCCTGGTCGGCCTGGCCAAGGCGATCGTCAGCGATCTCAGGGATACCGCCACCCGGGTTTTGGTAAATGACCGACTGGACGTCGCCTGGGCGGCTGGCGCAGCGGGCGTTCACCTGAAGGAGCGGTCGTTCCCGGTCGAGGCCGTCCGCCACGTGACGGCTCCCGGATTCTGCATTGGGCGGTCCGTTCACAGCGCGGCGGCCGCAGTTTCTTCGGGGAATGCCGATCACCTGATAGCAGGCACGGTGTGCCCGACGGTTTCGAAGCCCTGGGCAGTGTGTCTGGGCTGGGAGGGGTTGGCGGCAGTGGTAGACGTGTCAGCTGGCCGGCCGGTGTTGGCGATTGGTGGGATCGACCTGCCATCGATTCCTCTGGTGGCAGCTAGTGGCGCAGCCGGCGTGGCGGCCATCGGCGCCTTCATCCCTTTAGGCGGAGAACGCCTGTCTCAGTTTGTGCAAAAACGAGTCATCGATCTGCGTTTGGGGTTTGACTCGGAGCATTCGGTTTCCTAATATGTCGTTCTGCCCCCTTGAAAGATAGGCAGTTCTGGCAATTAACCAACGTTCGTACACCGCAGCATTAGCTATGCAACGCCCGCTCGATCCGGCGACGCGTCTCAAGATGGCCCGCGAAGCCAAGGGCTTGTCGTGCCGGCAACTTGCCGAGATCACGAAGCTCTCGGTGCGTACGATCGAATCGCTCGAAGGCAATTGCATTACGGCGTTGCCTGATGGCATCTATCGCCGCTCGATCGTGAAGTCGGTCGCGAGCGAGGTCGGCCTCAATCCCGACGAACTGCTGCGCGAGTTCATGGCCGCGCATCCCGACGACCTGCCGCTGCCGGTGTCGGCCACGGTGGTGCTCTCGCCGGAACCGTCGCGCCCGCTCCAACGGATCATCGCGGTCGCGGGCGCCATTCTGCCGCTCTTGGCGGGCGTCGCTTACTTTGGTTGGCCGGCACGCTCGGGCGAGACTCCGGCCCGTATCGAATCGGTGTCCGCTCCATCGCGTCGTGCCGAAGTACTGCCGGCCGGCGGCTTCACGGAAGCCTCGCTGGCCTTGCCGCGGCCGGTGGTTGTGACGCTCACCATGTCGTCCCGCTGTCAACTGCGCGTCATGGCCGATGGCCGCGAGATCGTGGCCCGCATGGTCGAGCAGGGCGAGACCCTGCGAATCGATCTCGGCGAAGAGCTGTGGCTGTTGGGCGATAACGCGTCGGCCGTGCAGTTCAGCATCAACGGCCAAGCCGGCCGCTTGCTCGGCGTGCCCGGCGAGGTGCTGTCGGTGCGCATCGGCCGCGACGACTACGAAGACTTCCTGGTCCGATACTGATGGCCGCCGGCCTCGGCAGCCCGCTGCTGGACTTCTTCAGGCGCGGTGAAGTGGCCCGCGATGTGCGCCTGCTGGCGGCGCAGGGCGCCGTCGCGCCGCGGCCGCTCGAGCAGCTCGGTATCCTGATGATCCTCACCTCGGACGCCGATTCCGAGATCCGTGAAATCGCCAACACCACGCTGGGATTGCTGCCGCCGGAGCTGGTGGCGAGCTTCATCGCGCGCTCGGACGTGCCGGTGGAACTGCGCGAGTTCTTCATCGCCCGCGGCATCACGCCCTCGGCGACTCCGGCGCCCGACTTCGACGAGCCGCTGCTCGACACCGACGAGTCGGGGCTCGAGTTCGGGCAGCAAGAAGGGGAGACGGCGCTCACCTTCGGCCAGCGCCTGGCCAACATGGGTGTCCCCGAAAAGCTGAAGTGCGCGATGAAGGGCACGCGGGAAATGCGATCGGTGCTGATTCGCGATCCCAACCGCCTGGTGGCCTCGGCGGTGCTCAGCTGCCCCAAGGTCAACGACGCCGAGGTCGAGGCCTTTGCCAAGATGGGCAACGTCTCGGAAGACATCCTGCGCACGATCGCCAACACGCGCGCGTGGACGAAGAACTACTCGGTGGTGCTCAGCCTCGTGAAGAACTCGAAGACCCCGGTCGCCATGTCGATGAACCTGATGCAGCGCCTTACCGAGAGCGACGTGAAGAAGGTGGCGGCGGACCGGAACGTCCCCGAGGCCCTGCGGCTGGCCGCGAAGAAGCGCGCGGCGGCGAACCGGGGGTAGCGACGCCCCCGCGGTTGGCCTGGGCCCACTCCGACCGCATCTGCGACAACCCATCCATGTAGACCGCGACCCGGTCGCGATCCTCCTCGGACGGCAGCGTCTTCAGCAAGTCGATCGCCCGCTCCAGATCACGCTGGATGGTGGCCTTCGTGGCGCCGTAATAGAGTTTCTTGATTTCCGCGACCGCGTCCATTGGCCGCCATTATACGGGTAGGCACGGTCCGGCTAAAGCCGGACGCCACGTTCTCACCCCGCCACATTCTCACCCCCGGTTCCGGCGCAGGGCCTTTCGGAACTTCGGCAGCGGCAAGGTATTGAGCACGTCGTCCTTGGTGAGCCAGGCGCGGCGGGCGGTCAGCACGCCCCAGCGGGTGTAGCCGAGCGCGTCGATCTCGTGCGCGTCGGAATTGATGGCGATCTTCACCCCGCGATCCCGCGCCAGCCGGGCGTGGCTGTCGGACAGGTCCAGCCGGTAGGGTTGCGAGTTGATCTCGAGCGCCACGCCGTTGGCCGCCGCCGCATCAATCACCTTCTCGACGTTGACACGGGACGGATCGCGGCGCAGCAGCATGCGGCCCGTCAGGTGGCCGATGATATCCACCGACGGGTGCTCGATCGCCTTGATAATGCGCGCCGTCATCTCGGCTTCGTCCTGCTGCATGGCCGAGTGGACCGAAGCGACGACCAGGTCGAGACCAGCCAGGCAGTCGTCGGCCAGGTCGAGACGGCCGTCGGCGAGAATGTCGCATTCGATGCCGGCCAGAACCGTGAAGCCCTTTAGCGTCGCGGAATACGCGCGAATGCGCTCGGCCGCGGCGTAGGTGCGGGCCTCGTCCAGGCCGTTGGTCATTGCCAGCGACTGGGTGTGGTCGGTGATCGCAATGTACTCGAGGCCGCGGGCCATGGCGGCCGCCACCATCGTTGCCAGGCTCTCGCGGCCATCGGACTCGGTGGTGTGCATGTGGACGTCACCGCGCAGGTCCTCCTGCTTGAGAAGGGCGGGCAGGGCCTGCTGGTCCGCCGCATCGAGCTCGCCGCGGTTCTCGCGAAGTTCAGGGGGAATCCAGGCCAGGCCCAGGGCCTCGTAGATGCCTTCCTCGGTCGGGCCGGCGATCGCCCGGTCCCTGGCATCGAACAAACCGTACTCGTTGAGCTTCCAGCCGCGCTCGAGCGCCCGGTCGCGCAGGGCGATGTTGTGTGCTTTCGAGCCGGTGAAATATTGCAGCGCGGCCCCGCGCTGATCGGGTTGCACGATGCGCAGGTCGGCCTGGTAGCCGCCCCGCAGCAACACGCTGGCCTTGGTCGGCCCGTGGCCGAGGATCCGCTCGACCGTGGGATAGGTCACCAACGCGTCCGCCAGCGTCTGGTCGGCGCCGGTGGCCAGCAGGTCGAGGTCGCCGCTCGTCTCGGCGCCCCGGCGCACGCTGCCCACCGTCACGATGGTAGCCGCCGGCGCGTGCGTCGTCAGGTAGGCGATCAGGGCCTCGGCCACCTCGGTTGACTTGTGCAGCAGGTGGCGGCCGGCGTGGCGCTGGCGCTCGTCGAGCGCCTTCAGGATCAGCTCCTCTTTCTTGGCGCCCATGCCCTTGAGCCCGCGGATCCGGCCCGTCCTCGCGGCCTGGCCCAGGTCGTCGAGGCTCGTGATGTGAAGTTCCTTGTAGAGCATCGCGACGGTCTTGGGACCCACGCCCTGCAGCCGCAAGACCTCGAGCAGCGTCTCGGGAAACTCCTGCAGTAACACCCGGCGCACTTCGCAGGTGCCGGTGGCCGCGATGTCGCGAATCCGCGTGGCGAGGTCCTTGCCAATGCCGGGCCAGGCCCGCAGGGCGGCCTCGTCCAGGCCGGCGGCGGCTTCGGCGGCATGCGCCACGACGTCGGCGCCGTTGCGATACGCGCGAATCTTGAAGGGGTTCTCGCCCTTCAGTTCGAGCAGGTCGGCAATCTCCAGCAACACGCGCGCGATGGCGCGATTGTCGAGGGGCGCGGGCAGGGGTGCGCTCATGCCTCGATGACGCTCAGGCCGGTGGTTTCAATCTGGAAGTCCAGGATGCGGGCGCCGCCGTCGGCGAGTGCCTCGCGCACGGCCGGAACCTGGTCCGGGGGCGCGATGCAGACCAGGCACCCGCCGCCGCCCGCGCCGCAAACCTTGGCCCCCTGCGCGCCTGCGGCCATGGCGCGCCCGATTAGTTCGTCAATGGCGGCGGTGGTGACGCCAGGGGCCAGGCGCTTGCGATTGTCCCACTCGGTGGCGAGGCACTGCGCGGTCGTGTCCCAGTCGCCTTGCGTGAGGGCCGCGCGCATGGCGGCCGCCGTGTCGCGAATACGCTCGAAGCAGTCGAAGATGTGCCGGTCACCATCGATGTGCCGCTTGGTGATCTCCCAGTTGTTGGTGCCCGAGTTGCGCGGTTCCCCCGTGTAACAAAGGACCAGGCGCTGCTGCAGCTCGTTGGGGTCGACGTCAAGCGCGACCCGAACTGGCCGGCCGGCTTCGAGTTCGAGCGCCGCGATGCCGCCGTACATGGCCGGCCGGTAGTCCTGCAGGCCCGTCGGCACGTGGATGACCTGGGCCTCGACATCTTTCGCGACGTCCATCAGGGTCTCGGGATCGAGCTCCTGGTGGGTGAAACGCGCGAGGGCCCCGCAGATGGCGATGTTCAGGGCAGAGGAGCCGGCGATCCCGGCACCGGCCGGCGACTCGCCGCGGGTCGTCAGCCGCAGGCCATGCGCGCCAAAGCGGTGCGCCAGGCGGCCGAGCAAGGGCAGGGTCTCGTCACCCCTGAGCTGATCGGCCGGCAGGTTCACCATGCGATCGGTGTCCTCGGAGATCAACTCGATTCGATCGTCGGGCCGCGGCTCGATCCAGGCGTGCGCCCGCAGGCTGATGGCGATGTGCAGCGTCTGCGCGCCCGGGTGGAACAGGTACAACGGCCAGATGTCGATGGTGCCACCGGCCAGATCAATTCGTGTCGGAGCGGACGCTGAGATACGCACGGCGCAATTATAATTCTGTGGAGTCCGCCTTTAGGCGGACCTGAGCTCCGGCTGAAGCCGGAGGCTACAGGGAGCAAATGCCACTAGCCACGAGACGCGACCTCGGCCAATTCCTGATCGGCAGCATTCCCGATCGCACCATGCCGGTCGAGATGCGGTCGCTGGCGCGGGAGTTTGACCTGGGCGGCATCATCCTGTTCAGCCGCAACATCGAAGCGCCGGAGCAGGTGGCTGAACTGGCGGCGGAAAGCGAAGCGCTTGGCCGCACCAGCCCGGCCTGGGTCAGTGTTGACCAGGAAGGCGGCCGCGTCGCGAGACTGAAGGAGCCGTTTACCCAGTGGCCGCCCATGGCCACGCTGGGCCGCGCCGGACGCGAGGAAGGCGAGGCGCTCGCCGAGCGCTTTGCCAACGCGCTGGCCGAAGAGTTGCGCGCCGTCGGCATCACGCTCGACTACGCGCCGGTCCTCGACATTCACACCAACCCGAAGAACCCGGTGATCGGCGATCGCGCGCTTTCAGAACGGGCCGACGACGTCGCCCGGCTCGGACGGGTGATCATCAAGACCCTGCAGGCCGCCGGCGTGGCGGCGTGCGGCAAGCATTTCCCCGGCCACGGCGATACCAGCACCGACTCGCATTTCGAGTTGCCGCTGGTGGAGCATCCCCCCGATCGGCTTCGCGCCATCGAGTTCGAGCCGTTCCGCGCCGCCATTGCCGAGAACGTGGCGTTCATCATGACCGCCCATGTCCTGGTGCCGTCGCTTGACGACCAGCGGCCCTCGACCCTGTCGCCGAAGGTGGTGCAGGACCTCCTGCGTGACGAGCTGGGGTTCGAGGGCGTCATTTTGAGCGACGACCTCGAGATGAAGGCGGTCAGCGCCCGCTACCCGGTGCCCGAGTCGGCGGTCGAGGCCATTCGCGCCGGCTGCGACGGCATCCTGGTGTGCAGCGGCGACCTCGACCTCCAGGCGCGGACCCTCGAAGCCTTGGTGAGGGCGGTGGAGTCGGGGGTGATCGCCGCGGCCCGGTGTGACGATGCGTTCGCGCGCCTGCGGCGGGCCAAAGAGCGTTTCCTGATGGGCGAGCGGCGGCCGGCGGCCCGTCGCATCCGCGACTTGCGCCAGGTCCTCGGACGCCAGGAGCACCAGCTGGTGGCCGCCGAAATGGCAGCGTTCTTGTGATTGCGCTCCGGCGGCTGCAGTCCGGCGACCGCGTGGCCCTGGTCGCCCCGGCCAGCTCGTTCCCCGCAGAAGAGGTCGCCGCCGGCGTCGCCGAACTCGCGCGCCTGGGCTTCGAGGCGGTCTACGACGAGTCGCTCTTTGCCAGGCAGCGTTTCGTGGCCGGCTCGGCTGAAGTGCGTGCCCACGCCATTCACCAGGCCTGGGCCGACCCATCGATCGCCGCGTTGATTGCCATGCGGGGCGGCTACGGCAGTGCGCAGGTGCTGCCGCTGCTGGACGTGGCCCGGTTGCGCGACGCGCGTAAGGCGCTGATCGGCTACAGCGACATCACCGCGCTGCTGTCGTTCTACCAACTGAACGGCCTGAACGCGATTCATGGACCGATGGTGGACCGCCGCCTGTCGCAGGGGCCGTCCGCCTACGACGAGGATTCGTTTCGCCGGGTGATGATGACGGCGGCGCCGGCGGGGGAACTGCGCCCCGCGGGGCTGGAGGTGTTGCGGCCGGGACGCGCCAGCGGCGCGCTGATGGGCGGCACCATCACGCAATTGGTGTCGTCACTCGGCACGCCCTGGGCGTTCGCCGCGCTGCCGGGGTGTGCGCTGTTCCTCGAGGATATCGGCGAGCGGCCGTACCGCATTCACCGCATGCTCACGCAACTCGCCCAGGCCGGGGTCTTCAGCCGCGCCGGTGCGATCGTGTTCGGCGAATTCCCCGGGTGCGACGAACCGGGTGGCGACCCGGCCATTCGCGACGTACTGCGCGAGTTCACGGCCGGCTTCGCCGGTCCGGTCCTGTTTGGATTTCCCTCCGGCCATACGGCCGGTGCGACCTGGACGCTGCCGTTCGGCGTGCGCGCCGACATCATCGGCTCGTCCTCACCGGCCGTGGTCATCATGGAGGCAGCGGTTTCATAGTGGCTCGGATTCACTTAATCGGTGTTTGTGGTACGGCCATGGCAACGTTGGCCGCGCTGTTGAAGCATGCCGGGAACGACGTGAGTGGCTCAGACGAACACGTCTATCCACCCATGAGCGACTTCCTGGCCGCCGAGAGCATCACGGTGCTCGAGGGGTATCGGGCCGAGCACGTCGCCGGCGCGCTTGACCTGGTCGTCGTCGGCAACGCCATCTCCCGCGGCAACGCCGAGCTCGAAGCCGTGCTCGATCGCAAGCTGCGCTACACCTCGCTGCCTGAGGCGATTCGCGATCACTGGTTGTGGGATTCGCAGTCGATCGTCATTGCCGGCACGCACGGCAAGACCACGACGACGTCGCTGGCCGGGTGGTTACTGACAGCGGCGGGTGCGGATCCGACGGTGCTGGTGGGCGGCATCGCCCGTAACTTCGGCGTCGGCGGCGCCAGCTACCGCATGGGCAAGGGACGGGCGTTCGTCATCGAAGGCGACGAGTACGACAGCGCCTACTTCGACAAGACGGCCAAGTTCCTGAAGTACCTGCCCGACATCGCGGTCGTGAACAACATCGAGTTCGATCACGCCGACATCTACGCGAACCTGGACGAGGTGCGCCTCGCGTTCAAGCGGCTGGTGAACCTGGTGCCGCGGAGCGGACTCACGCTGCTTGGCGCCGACAGCCCCGATGCCGCGGCGTTGGCACCCCTGGCCCGCAGCCGCGTGCAGACGTTCGGTCTGGGCGAGGGCGCCGATTGGCGGGCCCTCGACATCACCAGTGGCACGGACACGGCGTTCACGGTCGTTCGCGGGGGGCGAGATCTCGGACGCTTCCGCATGGTGATGTTAGGCGAACACAACGTGCGCAACGCCGTGGCGGCGATTGCCGTGGGCGTGGACCTCGGCCTCGACCGCGAGGCCCTGCGCGAGGGGCTGGCGAGCTTCGCAGGCATCAAGCGTCGCCTCGAAGTTGTCGGCGAGGCGCGCGGCGTGACGGTCTACGACGACTTCGCGCACCACCCGACAGCGGTTGACGAAACCCTGAAGGCGCTCAGGCGCTCGATCGGGACGCGCCGCATGTGGGCGATCTTCGAACCGCGCTCGGCCTCCTCTTGCCGCCGCGTCTTCCAGGATGACTTTGCCCGCGCTTTTGCCGGCGCCGACCAGGTGGTGTTGGCGTCGATCTTCCGATCGAGCCTGCCGCCGGAGGAACGGCTGTCCGAAGCACGGCTGGTCGAAGACCTCGACGCCGCCGGCGTAGCCGCCCGCCACTTGCCCACGGTGGACGCCATTGTCGACGCGGTTTCGAAAGAGGCGCGCTATGGGGATGTGATCGTGGTGATGTCGAATGGCGGGTTCGGGGGCATTCACGGCAAGTTGCTGGACGCCTTGCGATGAGGGTTCGCGAGTGCGGGGATGCGATGCTGCTGGTCGAATTCGAGCCGGTGATCGACCCGGTCGTGAACGAGCGCGCGATCGCGCTGGCCGCGCGATTGCGCGGACGGAACCTGCGGGGGGTGCGCGATGTGGCGCCCGGATACTGCACGGTCGGCGTGCACTTCGACCCCCTGCAAACCGACCTCGCTGCGCTCGAACACGCGATTGCCGACGACGGCGGCGCGGTGGCGGCGATCGAGTCGACGGCCGCGAGCACGCCGATCGAGATCGGTGTGCACTACGGCGGGCCGGATGGCCCGGACCTCGCCGCGGTCGCCGCATACGCGGGTTGCACCGAGGACGAGGTGATCGAACGGCATGCGGGCCGCGTCTATCGCGTCTACATGCTCGGGTTCGTGCCTGGGTTCGCGTACATGGGGCGGGTCGAGCCCAGTATTGCCGCGCCACGGCATCGCGTGCCGCGCGAGCGCGTGGCGGCCGGTTCGGTAGGCATTGCCGGCCAGCAAACGGGCGTCTACCCCGTGGCCAGTCCGGGCGGTTGGCAACTCATCGGCCGCGCGGAGCGCGTGATGTTCGACCCGAACCGCACCCCGCCGAGCCTGTTGGCGCCGGGCGACCTGGTCAGGTTTGTCCCCATCACGGGGCGCCGTTCATGAACCTCGGTGCGTTGGAGATCACGAAGCCGGGACTGCTGACGTCGGTGCAGGACCTCGGCCGACACGGTCATCAAGCCGTCGGCGTGCCGGTCGCCGGCCCCATGGATACCTTCTCGCATCGCCTCGCCAACCATTTGGTGGGGAACGATCCGGACGCCGCGACACTGGAGATCACGCTGATCGGTCCCGAGGTGCTCCTCGATGCTGATACCACGGTCGCCATCGTCGGCGCGCTGTTCGAGGTCACGTGCGACGGGCGACCGGTGCCGATGGGGGCGTCGTTTGGTGTGGAGCGCGGCCAGCGCCTGAAGTTCGGCCGGATTGTGCAGGGCGCGCGCGCGTATCTGGCCGTGGCCGGCGGATTGCTGACCGGGGTCGTGCTCGGCAGTCGGGCCACGCACCTGGTGAGCGGCATGGGCGGTGTCGAGGGTCGAGCACTCCGGGCCGGTGATCGCCTGCCGGTCCAGGATCGGCCCGGGTCCCGGCCGCCGCGAAAGGCCAACGGCCTCACCTTGCCGACCGGCGGCCGGGCGCGCCTGCGCATGATCGCCGGACCGCAGGACAGCTGGTTTCGTCACGATTCGTTGAAGGCCCTGGCCGGCGTCAGCTTTCGGATCTCGCCGCGATCGAACCGCATGGGGTATCGCCTCGAAGGTCCGCCGCTCGTGCGCGCGCTAGAAGGGGAGTTGATCTCCGAGCCGGTCGGCATGGGCGCGATCCAGGTGCCGTCGGCCGGCGAGCCGATCCTGCTGATGGCGGATCGACAGACCGCCGGCGGATATCCGAAGGTGGGTCACGTCATCTCGGCGGATCTGCCGCTGGCCGCGCAGCTTGCGCCCGGCGACTTCATCGAGCTGATCCTCTGCTCGCGACAAGAGGCGGTGGCGGCGTTGATTGCCCGCGAACGCCAACTGTTGCGCTACGCCGACTTGAGGGACGCGTCGTGAGCGCCCTGGTCGAGAACCTGGCGGCGGCTTTTGGTGCCGGGCGCATCATCGTCGATGCGCCGCTGGCGCCGTTGACCACGTTCAAGGTCGGCGGCCCGGCCGACGTGTTGTTCGAGCCCCTGAACTCAGACGAGGTGCTGAAGGCGCTGGCGATTGCGCGAGCCGCTGGGCAACCGGTCACCATGCTGGGCGGCGGGTCGAACGTGCTGGTCTCGGACCGTGGCGTGCGTGGCCTGGTCATTCGTCCGCGGGGCGGGGCGGTCAACGCCGTGGGCGATCGGCTGGTGCGGGCCGACGCGGCCGTGACCATCAACGGACTGGTCCGGTGGACGATCACCCGTGGCTACGCCGGCCTCGAGGCCTGGGCCGGCACACCGGGTACCGTCGGCGGCGCCATCTATGGCAACGCGCATTGGCAGAAGACCAACCTCGGCGACCTCGTCGAGAGTGTGCGCCTCGTCAGGCCCGACGGAACCTTGCTGCAGGCGCCGGCGGATCGGATGGAGTTCGACTACGACTACAGCCGCCTGAAGCGAACGGGCGAGATCGTGCTGTGGGCGGCGTTCCGGGTCACGCCGGGTGCCGATCCGACCGCGCTGCGCCTGGTGGCGCGCGAGTCGCTGGCGTTCCGGAAGCGGACCCAGCCGCTGGCGGCGCCGAGCGCCGGCTGCATCTTCATGAATCCCGATCCGTCGCGCGATCGCATTCCGGAGGGCATTCCCCCCTCGGCCGGCGCGCTGGTCGATCGCGCCGGGCTCAAGGGCGCGGTGCGCGCCGGCGCGCGGGTGTCGCCGACCCACGCCAACTTTGTGATTAACGACGGCACGGCCACCGCGGCCGACATCAAGGCACTGGTCGAAGAGTGCCGCGCGGCGGTGAAAGATCGCTTCGGCGTGACCCTGCGAGATGAGATCATCTGCTTAGGTGAATTCTGAGCCATGTCTACATTAGTGATTGAAGGCGGGCACCGCATCGAGGGCCGGATCGACGTCGAGGGCAACAAGAACGCGGCGCTGCCGCTCATGGCGGCGTGCCTGCTGACGAGCGAGTGGTGCACCCTTCGCAACATGCCTCGCATTGCCGACGTGGAGGTGATGGCGCGATTGCTGCTCGACCTCGGTGCCGAGGTCGAAGGCATCGGCAGCACGACCTTGCGCATCCGCTGCACCGAGGTCACCAAGGACGAGCCCGATAGCGCGCTCGTCGGGCGGCTGCGGGGGTCGGTGTTGTTGTTGGGCCCGCTGCTGGCCCGGCGCGGCCGGGCATTTGTCGCGCCTCCTGGTGGAGACTTTCCGGCGCGCCGCACCATCAAGACGCATCTGGAAGCCCTGATCGCCATGGGCGCGCGCGGCGTGGCCGGCTCCGGGCATCGCCTCGAAGCGCCTGACGGCCTCAAGCCCGCGTCGATCTACCTGGACGAAGCGTCGGTCACCGGCACCGAGACCGCGATGCTCGCGGCGGCGGCCGCCATCGGCGTGACCGAGATTCGCCATGCGGCGTGTGAGCCGCACGTGGTGGAACTCGGCGAATTCTTGCGTGCGATGGGCGTCGGCGTGAGCGGCGAGGGATCGCACACGATTCGCATCGAGGGCGTGGCGAAACGATCGGGGGCCGAGAAGACCCTCTATGGCGACTACATCGAGGCCGGCAGTTGGGCCGTGACCGGCGCCATCACCGGCGGCCACGTCGAGATCGGCGGCACGCGGCCTGTCGACATGGAAGTGGTCGCGTCGGTGCTCGCCAAGATGCGCGTCCAGTGCGTGCAAGACAACGACGTGTTCAAGGTCGAGGCTTCGCGCCTCCGCGGCGCCGGGCGCATCACGACCGGGTTGTGGCCGAGTTTCCCGAGTGACCTCGTGAGCCTGGTCACCGTGCTCGCCACGCAGGCCGATGGCGCCACGCTGGTGCACGACTGGCTCTACGAACTGCGATTGTTTGCGCTGGAGCAGATGAGCGGCATGGGGGCCGACCTGTTCCTGTGCGACCCTCATCGCATTATCGTGACCGGGCCGTGCAAGCTGCGCGGCAAGAGCCTCGACAGCCGCGACATCAGGTCGGGCATGGCGCTGATTGCCGCGGCGCTGGCGGCGGACGGGCAGAGCAGGGTCGAACCCCTGGAGACCGTGGAGCGCGGCTACAGCCGCCTGGTGGAGCGCCTGCAGAAGCTGGGCGCGTCGGTCGCGAAAGTCTAGCGGCCCTTAGGCGGCTTGACCGGGGTGGGCCCCGGGGCCCGGACGGGAGCCGCCGGACCGGCCGGGGCATTCGGGAACGAGGGGGCAGTGCCAGCCGCATCGTCGCCGCCCGGTGGACGCTGCGGCAGCGGCAGGGGAATGGGCAGCGGGGCAATGTCGGTAACCGGTGCGCCGCCATCGCGGCCCATGCGGAACGGCTGCAGGTCCTCGGCGGTCAGGTTCAGCACCCGCACAATCCGCGGCGTCAGCGTCAGGATGATGTCGGTCTCCTGCGTCTCTTTCTTGTTGTAGCCAAAGAGCCGCCCAATCACCGGGATGTCGCCGAGGCCGGGGATGCTGGCGAGTGACGACCGCTCTTCATCGCGAATCAAGCCCGCGAGCATGTTGGTCTCGCCGTCCTTCAAGCGAATCACCGTGTTGATCGAGCGGCTGCCGAACGTGGGCAGGCCGCCGAACCCGGTGCCCGAAATGCTGCTCAACTCCACCTTCAGCGCCAGGGTCACGGCATCGTCGTGATGCGTCCGCGGCGTGATGTCGATGTTGACGCCGATCGGTTCGTAGTTGAAGGACGTGATCGGCTGCGTCTGCACGCCGCCGGCGGCGATCGGCGCGAACGTCGTGACCGGCACCGGCACGCGCTCGCCGAAACGGGCCTGCGCCGGGATGCCCTCCGACGTGCGCAACTGCGGGTTGGCCAGGATCCGCGTGGCCCCGTCGTTCTTCAGCAGGCGATAGTAGAGCGACGGCAGGTTGGTCAGCAGCACGTCGGCCTGGGTCAGGTTGGTCAGCGCGCGCAGCGAGATCCCCCCCGGCTGATTGATCTCCACCTGGCCGTTGATGCCGGTGGGCGACGACGCCGGCGAGGCGATCTGCAGGCCGTACTCGTGCATGTGCGTGCGGTTGACCTCGAGCAACTCGACGTCGATGATCACTTCCGGCCGCGCCTTGTCGATCGCGGCGATGATCCGGCCGGCGGCGGTAATGCGCTCGGGCGTGTCCTTGATCGTGATCGCGTTGGTCGCCGTGATCGACGACAGGCGGCGCGCATCGACGACGATGCGGAGCATGTCGATGGTTTCCTTGAGGTCGGCGTTGCTCAAGTAGAAGGTGCGGACGATTTCCTCTTCATACTCACGCCGCTTGGCGGCGTTGTCGGGGACGATCGTGATGGTGTTCGCCGAGGTGGCGCGCCAGAAGTTGCGCGTGGTCGTCGAGACCGCGGCCAGCGCCTCTTCGAGCGAGACGCCGCGCAGGTCGATCGACACCGGCTGGTCGCGGAACGTCGGGTCGAACAGGACGCTCAGGTTGGTGAACTTGCCGATCGCCGCATAGACATCCCTGGAGCCGGCATCGCGGAACACCAGGCTGTCGGGCAGCTTGACGCCGGTCGGCAGGGTGGCGCCGGGCAGCGGCGACTCCAGGCTTTGTTCGATCAGCGATTGCAGGCGGGTCTTGCCGTCTTCACGGACGGCGACCTTGGCGCGCAACTGCGAGCGCGTGGCCTGCAGCTCCACGTTGATGTCGCCGTTGCCGGGATTGAGTTCCGAGGCGAGCTGGTATTCGACCAGGGCCTCTTCGAGGCTGCCGGTAGCGGCGAGGCGGCGAGCCCTGGCAAAGTGGTCCTGCGAGGCGCGCAGCTTGGCCCGCTCGAGTCCGGCGCGGGCGTTTCGGTCATCGGGCCTGGTGCGCACGAGCTTGGTGTACTCGGCCACGGCGAGATCGTAGTTCTGGGAGGTCTCGGCGTCGCGTGCGACTGTGAAGGAGCCGCCGGAACTGGCGCAGGCCGCAATCGTCACGACGGCCGCCAGCAGCAGGGCGGTCCGAATGGAGCGGGGGAGGCGGTTATTGAGAGCGTGCACCATTGGTCAATACTTCCACGCCGCGGGGAATGCGAAACTCAAAGTCTTTATCGGTCAAACCGCGATTTTCCTTCAGGTTGGTGAAGGAAAACGACGACCGGCCGCCCTGCTTGTCGAGGGCCGTCAAGAACTGGATTTGCAGGGTTTTCGGGTCGATTCCGATGCCAAGCGAGTCGTAGTCGTGGTGGGCCTTGCGCGGCACCAGTTGCAGCGTGACCAGCCCCGGTGCCGCACCGGGCAATGGTGTGAACGTCGCCACGTAGTCGCGGCCCAGGTCTGAATGCCCGGCCAGGAAGAGCGCCGGGATGTCGCCGTCTGCGGGGTCCGGCGCCGGGCTGACGATGACCTGCTTGTCGGCCACCAGGTGCGTATAGAGCCGCGTGCCGTCAGAGACGAATTCCTTGCGCTCGGGCTTGGTGTAGGTGAAGCGCATGCGGCCCGGACGCTTGATCGCGACGGTGCCACGTTCGGTCGTCTTGGTCCGCAGCACGCCGCCCTCGTAGGTCTGGACGAAGTCGCCAGAAAAATCACGGACGGCGTTGTAGCGTTGTTGCACCTTCGTCGCCAGCGCGGTGGGATCCTGAGGAGCCTGCGCGGCGGACATGGTCAGGCCGGCGAGAACGGCGAAAGATGATGCGAGAAGAAACCTCACGGTACCCATACTATTAGGACTCGTGAGTGAGTAGTTAAGTTGCTTTGGGGGAGGTCCTTCGACTCGCATCGTCCGGCTGAGCCGGCCGATGACTCGCTCAGGACATTCGACCTGTGGAGGCCCGCCATGAGCGAACCGACGGTTCGCCGTAGGCGGAACGTCGGTGAGTCGAATGGTGGACGGCACGAGGATCGAACTCGTGACCTCAGCGTTGCGAACGCTGCGCTCTCCCAGCTGAGCTAGCCGCCCGTCAAGTCGACAACTGAACAATAATATCAAAGCTTTCTGCTTTTTCACCGTTTCTTAAGGGTTACCAAGTGCCTCAGGTCAAGAAAATCGGCGTTCTCACGGGTGGCGGCGACGCCCCGGGGCTGAACGCCGTCATACGGGCGGTCGTCAAGGCCGCCCACAATGCCGGCATTGAAGTGGTGGGGCTCGAAGATAGTTTCGACGGCCTCCTCGACCCCTCGCGCACGCGGGTGCTCACGCCGCGCGACGTCACCGGGATCCTGCGCCTGGGCGGCACCATTCTCGGTACGACCAACCACGGCAACCCGTTCGAGTATCCCGTCGATACCGCCGAAGGCAAGGTCGACTACTCCGACAAGGTGGTCGATACGTTCCACAAGATGGGGCTCAATGCCCTGGTGGTGATTGGCGGTGACGGCTCGTTGAGCATCGCGCACCAGTTCTACCTGAAGGGCATCCCCATCGTCGGCGTGCCCAAGACCATCGACAACGACATCGTCGGCACGACCAGTTGCTTTGGCTTCGACACCGCGGTCGACTTCGCCGCCTTGGCCATCGATCGCCTCCACACGACCGCGGAGGCGCACAAACGCATCATGGTGGTGGAAGTGATGGGCCGCTATGCCGGCTGGATCGCGCTGCACAGCGGCGTGGCGGGCGGCGCCGATGTCATCCTGATGCCGGAGATTCCCTTCGACCTCGACAAGGTCGCTGCGACCATTCGCAAGCGCGAGTCGTTCGGGGCCAAGTTCAGCATCGTGGTCGTGGCCGAGGGCGCCAAGCCGGTGGGCGGCAGTTTCACCGTCAGGCAGCCGGCGCGCGCCGGGTACGTCGAGCGTCTCGGTGGTGTCGGCATCACCGTCGCCGAGCAACTGGAAGAGAAGACCGGCAAGGAGGCGCGCTGCGTCGTGCTCGGCCACTTGCAGCGCGGTGGTGGCCCCACGGCGTTTGACCGGGTGCTGGCCACGCGATTTGGCGGCGCCGCGGTTGCGCTGTTGCAGCGCGGCGTGTTTGGCAAGATGGTGGCGAACAACCCGCCCGACATCGTGCCGGTGCCGCTGGCCGACATCGTGGGCCGCACCAAGACCGTGCCGCTCGACTACGACTTGCTGCGGACGGCTCGCGCGATGGGCGTGTCGCTCGGCGACTGAGTAGCCAGATGCCAGTAGCCAGATGCCAGTAGCCAGATGCCAGTAGCCAGAGGCCAGAAAGACAAGCGCTCTTCTGGCTACCGGCTACTGGCTACTGGCTACTGGCTACTGGCTACTGGCTACTGGCTACTGGCTACTGGCTACTGGCTACTACGCAAGACATCCATGTACTTGAGGGCGCCGCCGGTGTTGAACAACACCACCGTTTCGTGCGGCTTGATTCGGCCGCTCGCGACGAGCGTGCGAATGGCGCTCAGGGCCGCGCCGCCTTCGGGCGCGGCCGACACGCCTTCGAGGCTGCCAATCAGCTTCATGTCCTCGACCATCTGCGCGTCTGACACGGCCACCGCCGCGCCGCCGCTTTCCCGGAGCGTGCGCAGGATCAGGAAGTCGGCAACGGCGCGCGGCACGCGCAGCCCGTCGGCCACGGTATGCGCGTTCTCCCAGGTGCCGGCGGTCTCGGCGCCGCTGTCGAAGGCACGGATAATCGGGGCACAGCCCTCGGTTTGCACTGACACCATCTTCGGGCGCTGCCCGGCGGCCAGCCAACCGATGGCCTCCATCTCCGCAAAGGCCTTCCACATGCCGACCAGGCCGGTGCCGCCGCCGGTTGGGTAGATGATCCAGTCAGGCAGCGTCCAGTTCAGCTGCTCGGCCAGTTCGTAGCCCATGGTCTTCTTGCCTTCGGCCCGTCCCACTTCGCGGAACGTCGCGACTTCGTACCAGCCGAGCGGCTTGGCGGTGTCGTTGGCGACCTTGCCCGCGTCGGTAATGAGTCCATCGACCAGCGTCACGTTGGCGCCGTAGAGGCGGCATTCGTCAATGAATGGCTGCTTCGCATCCCGCGGAATGAAGACCTCGCACTTCATGCCCGCGGCTGCGGCGTATGCTGCCGCCGCGTTGCCGGCGTTGCCCGCCGTCGGCAGAAACACGGTTTCGGCGTGCAGGGCCTTGGCGCGCGAGATGGCGGCCGACAGGCCGCGGGCCTTGAACGAATTAGTGGGGTTGAGCGACTCGTCCTTGATCAGCAGTCGTTCGAGGCCGAGCGTGCGGCCGAGACGCTGGGCGTGCAGCAGCGGCGTGAGGCCTTCGCCGAGCGTGACGGGGGAGTCGGCGGCCAGCAGCGGCATCAGTTCGCGATACCGCCACATGTTCGGGGCGCGGTCCGCCAGCGTTTCTTTCTTCCAGGCGCGCGCCGCCTTGAGGTCGTAGCGCGCCAGCATGGGCAGGTTGCAGGCGGGGCAGAGGAAATGGACTTGCCGCGGATCGAACGGTCCCGCGCCGCACCCGCTGCTGCACTCCAGGTGCGTCAGGTAGCTATTTGCCAAGCAGTTCCTGGTCCTTCTTCTCCTGCAGGTCGTCGATCGCCTTGACGTGCTGGTCGGTCAGTTTCTGCACTTCATCGAGCGCGCGCTTCTCGTCGTCTTCCGAGATGTCGTGGTCCTTCAGCATCTTCTTGAGCCGGTCGTTGGCGTCGCGGCGCACGACGCGTACGTGGTTGCGGCCTTCCTCGGCCATCTTGTGCACGTGGCGCGAGAGGTCCTTGCGCCGTTCTTCGGTCAGCGACGGAATCGGGATGCGCAGCACCTTGCCGTCGGAGGCCGGGTTCAGGCCCAGGTCCGACAACCGGATGGCGCGCTCGAGCGCGGCCATGATCGACGGGTCGAACGGCTGGCACACGATCAGCGCCGGCTCGGGAATCGACAGCGTCGCTACCTGGTTGAGCGGCATCTTCGAGCCATACGCTTCGACGTGCACGCCCTCGAGCATGCCGGTGGAGGCGCGGCCGGTCCTGACCCCCGCCAGTTCCTTGCGGGCGAACTCCACATGCGCGTCCATGCGCTTCTTTGCTTCGGCGAACAAACCCTTGACGTCAGTTACATCCATAGTCCTGAACCTGCGTGCTTGAACCCTAGTGATTGAACCGTCGTGATTGAACCGTAGTGATTGAACCTTAGTGATTGAACCGTCGTGTTAAGCCGTCACGAGTGTCCCGATGGTTTCCCCCATCACGACCCGGCGGATGTTGCCCGGCGTCTTGAGGTTGAACACGAGAATTGGCAGCTTGTTGTCCATGCACAGGGAAATGGCGGTGGCGTCCATGACCTGCAGGCGTGCCTGCAGCACCTGCAGGTACGAAATGGTGTCGTAGCGGGTCGCTGACGGGTCCTTGACCGGGTCGGCGGTGTAGATGCCGTCGACCTTGGTGCCCTTCAGGATGACTTCGGCCTTCATCTCCATGGCCCTGAGCGCCGCGGCGGTGTCGGTCGTGAAGTAGGGATTGCCGGTCCCGGCCGCGAACACCACGACGCGGCCCTTTTCCAGGTGGCGGACAGCGCGGCGGCGGATGAACGGCTCGGCGACCGCGCGCATTTCGATGGCCGTCAGCACCCGCGTGGCGACCCCGTTGTGCTCGAGGGCATCCTGCAGCGCGAGGGCGTTGATGACGGTGGCCAGCATGCCCATGTAGTCGCCGGTCGACCGGTCCATGCCGCGCGCACTGGCCGCCAGCCCGCGGAAGATGTTGCCGCCGCCGATGACCACCGCCGTCTGGACCCCGAGCGCCTGGATCTCGGCAATGTCCTGGGCGATGCGCGTGGCCACGGCCGGGTCGATCCCGTAGTTCTGGTCGCCCATGAGGGCTTCGCCAGACAGTTTCAAAAGGATGCGTTTGTAGTGGGGAGGGGGAGAGGACGGGGCGGACACAGACCGATTATAGCTGGTGCCTAAAGTGCCTAGGGTGCCTAAAGTGCCTGAGGTGCTGATCGCACGCCAGGCACCATAGGCACTCTAGGCACCCTTAGGCACCTTATTCCTGTGCGAGTTCGCCCAGCTTGAAGCGCACGAACCGCGTGATAGTGACGTTTTCGCCCGTCTTGGCCGTGGCGGCCGCCACCATTTGATTGATCGTGACGTTGGGGTCGCGCACCGACGGCTGATCCAGCAGGCACACCTGCGAGTAGTAGCTGTCGAGCTTGCCCTCGATGATCTTCTCGATGACGTTGGCCGGCTTGCCCGAACTGGCGAACTGGGCGCGGTAAATCTCGCGTTCCTTCTCGAGGACGTCTGGGCCGAGCTCTTCGCGCCGCACCACCAGCGGGCTGGCCGCGGCGATGTGCATGGCGATCTCCTTGGCCAGCGTCTGGAACTCGGGTGTGCGGGCCACGAAATCCGTCTCGCAGTTCACTTCCACGAGCACGCCCACCTTGCCGCCCATGTGGATGTAGTGACCAATCACGCCGTCCTTGGCGAGGCGGCCGGCGCGCTTGGCCGCCTGGGCCAGGCCCTTCTTGCGCAGAATGTCGACGGCCTTGTCGACGTCGCCGCCCGATTCCTCGAGTGCCGCCTTGCAATCCATCATTCCCGCGCCGGTCTTGTCGCGCAGTTCCTTGACCTGTGCTGCTGTCGCTGCCATTTCACTAACTCCTCAACCAAAGATCGCTGTACGTAAAACGCGCCGGCCCGTGTTATCGCAGCCGGCGCGGAAAGTGGCGACAAACCTTCAGGTTTGTCGAATCGGCTCTAGGCCGTCGGGGCGGGCGTCTCAGCGGGACGCTGGGGCTTGTTGATGTCCGCCGGGCGCACCGTGCGGCTGGCCTCGCGCGCGGCGGCCGCTTCGGCCTCGCTCTGCTGCTGCTCGGCCATCGCCGATTCACGCTGGCTGCGGCCGTCGATGACCGCATCGGCCACGCGCGACACGAACAACTTGACCGAACGCAGCGCGTCGTCGTTGCCCGGAATCACGTAGTCGATCTGATCGGGATCGCAGTTGGTGTCGACGATGCCGATCACCGGGATCTTCAGCTTGCGGGCCTCGTCCACGGCAATCTGTTCCTTGCGCGTATCGACGACGAACAGCGCGTCGGGCAGGCGGCCCATGTGGCGAATGCCTTCGAGGTTCTTGAGGAGCTTGCGCTTCTCCTTCTCGGCCTTCGCGATTTCCTTCTTGGGCATCGTCTCGTAGCGGCCGTCGGTCGACATCGCCTCGAGATCGCGCAAGCGGTTGAGGCTGCGTTGAATCGTGGTGAAGTTGGTCAGCAGGCCGCCGAGCCAGCGCTCGTTGACGTAATACATGCCGCAGCGCGTCGCTTCTTCGGCGACCACGTCCTGGGCCTGGCGCTTGGTGCCCACGAAGAGGATGGACTTGCCTTCGGCCGCCAGCTGGCGCACAAAGTCCTCGGCCTCTCGGTAGTGCTTGACGGTCTTGCCGAGGTCGAGAATGTAGATGCCACTGCGTTCCCCGAAGATGAACGGCTTCATCTTGGGATTCCAACGCTTGGTCTGGTGTCCGAAGTGCACGCCTGCTTCGAGCAGGTCCTTCATCGCGAGCGGGGTCAAATTGCCTCCATCCGTGGTAGCCATTAGCGCTTGCTGAACTGGAACCGCTTGCGGGCGCCAGCCATGCCGTATTTCTTGCGTTCTTTCGCGCGCGCATCGCGCGTGAGCAAGCCGTCTTTCTTGAGCTTCGAGCGCAGTTCGAGATTGAACTCGCACAACGCGCGGGAGATGCCGAGGCGAATCGCGCCGGCCTGCCCGGTCATGCCGCCGCCAGACACGGTCGCCAGGATGTCGAACTGTTCGGCGGTTTCCGTGAGGATGAGCGGGGACTTCACCAGGATGCGGAGCGTCTCGCGCGGGAAGAACTCGACGAACTCGCGCTTGTTGACCTTGATGGTGCCGGTGCCGGGACGAAGGAACACGCGGGCCGTCGATTCCTTGCGCCGCCCGGTTGCGTAATATTCAGTAGCTGCCAAGTTACTTGACCTCGAAAGCGGTGGGTTTCTGTGCGGCGTGCGGGTGCTTGTCGCCGGCATACACATTCAACTTGCGATACATCGCGTCGCCGAGCTTCGACTTCGGCAACATGCCGCGCACGGCTTCTTCGACCATGCGCATCGGGTTCTCCGCGCGAACGACCTTGGCGCGGTCGGTGCGCAGGCCGCCGGGGTAGCCACTGTGGCGCTGGTAGACCTTCTGGTCTTCCTTGCGGCCGGTCAGCTTCACCTTGTCGACGTTGACGATCACGACGTGATCGCCGGTGTCGAGATACGGGGTGTAAATGGCTTTGTGCTTGCCCTGCAACAGCTTCGCGGCGTCGGTGGCAATGCGGCCAAGGACCTTGCCATTGGCATCAATGACATGCCACTTCACGGGCATGGTCTTCACAGAGGGTACGTAAGTCTGCATTCCTGTTTCCTAAGTCACGAGCGATCACGTCCGCCCCCAAGGGGAGGACGGCAAACCAAGATAATACAGGTATTTCGGCCTTAAGACAAGGTGCCTAGAGTGCCTCAGGTGCCTAGGGGGCCTGGAGTGCCTCGACCTTCCTGCACGAATCTTCGCACCCCAGGCACCTTAGGCACCTAGGCACCTTAGGCACCTTAAGCACTGTAGGCACCCTGATCTACTTCCGATAAGCCCGGGTGGCAGGGAAGGGACCAGCCACTCGCGTTGATATACAAAAAACGTTAGTTGATTGCAGTTTTGTATGTTGGCCGGATCCCCTAACGCCGCCTCGAATCGCCATTTCCGGCATTCTAGGCCCATTTTGGTGGATCGGGACGCTTGGGCTAAGTGGTATTCAGTTTGCCCCTGCGGCGTAGGTCTGGAGACAACGTAACGTGCTGTTTCGTCGACCAAAAAGCCTGGTAGGCCTCGACATCGGGTCGAGTTCCGTCAAGGCGATCGAACTTAAAGCGTCGGGCAAGGGCTACCGCGTCTCGGCCATCGGGGTCGAATCGGTCCCGCCCGACAGCATTGTCGACGGCGCCATCATCGATGGCGGCGCGGTCGCCGATGCCGTGCGGCGCCTGTTCGCCAACAAGCGCTTCAAGGCCAAGGACATCGTCGCGTCGCTGTCGGGCAACTCGGTGATCGTCAAGAAGATCACGCTGCCGGCGATGACCGAGTCGGAACTGTCCGAGTCCATCTACTGGGAAGCCGAGCAGTACATCCCGTTCGACATCCAGGACGTGAACCTCGACTACGAGATCCTCGACCCGGGCACCGGCCAGGACAGCCAGGGCAGCATGGAAGTGCTGCTGGTCGCCGCCAAGAAGGACAAGATCGCCGACTACACCAACGTGATCGCCCAGGCGGGCAAGACGCCGGTGATTGTCGATGTCGACGTGTTCGCGCTGCAGAACGCCTTCGAGGCCAACTACGGCTTCGAGCCGACCGCGGTCGTGGCCATCCTCAATGCCGGCGCCAGCGCCATCAACATCAACATCCTGACCGGCGCGCAGTCGGTGTTCACCCGCGACGTCTCGATGGGTGGCAATGCGTTCACCGAGGCGGTGCAGAAGGAACTGAACCTGCCGTACGAAGCGGCCGAGATGCTGAAGAAGGGGCAGGACGTCGATGGCGCCACCTTCGAGGACGCGCGCGCCGTGCTGCGGGCCATGACCGACAACGTGCTGCTCGAGGTCGAGAAGACGTTCGACTTTTTCAAGGCCACCGCGGCCAGCGAGCGCATTGACCGCATCATGCTGTGCGGCGGCGCGTCGCGGGTCGAGGGCTTTGCCGAGTCGCTGCGCGAGCGGTTCGACACCGAAGTGGAGCGGTTCGATCCGTTCCGCCAGGTCGCCTGCGACCCCAAGAAACTCGGCATCGAGAGCGCCGAGGACCTGGCGCCGGTGGCGGCGGTGGCGATGGGCCTCGCGTTGCGCAAGGTGGGTGACCGATGATTCGGATTAACCTCCTGTCGGAACGCCGCACCGTCGTCGCGGTCAGCAAGGGGTTCCAGGCCGGGCAGAAGATCACCGTGATCGGCAGCCTGCTGGTCGTGCTCACGCTCGTCGGCGTCGGCTGGCGCTACTGGGCGATCGGGCAGCAGGAAGCGCAAGTGGTGCGCGAGGTCGAGGCGGCCAAGCGGGAAGAGCAGCGCCTGGCCGAGATCCTGAAACAGGTGCAGGAGTTCGAGGCGCGCAAGGTGCAACTCGAGCAGCGGGTGGCCCTGATCGACGAACTGCGCAAGGGCCAGAACGCCCCCGTGCACATGATCGACCAGGTCAGCCGGGCCTTGCCCGACATGACGTGGCTGACCAGCGTGCGCCAGGAAGGTTACAACCTGACCATCCAGGGCCGCTGTCTCACGTTGACGTCGCTGTCGGACTTCGTCGGCAACCTCGAGGCCTCGCGCTACTTCCGGCGACCGGTGGAAATCGTCGACAGCGTGGTCGTCAGCGGTTCGGGTGCGACCCCCGACCTGATTCAGTTCACGATCCGCGGCACCTTCCAGATGGCGGGCATCGATCCACCGCCACCGCTCACGACCGGTAAAAAAGGAGGCAAGCGTGGCTAGCCTCTCATTCGGCAAGATCCCGTGGCAGGGGCAGCTGGGCATCTTCGTGGCGGTCTCGCTCGCGGCCGCCGGCGCCTTTTACTACTACTACGAGATGCCGCGCCAGGCGGCGATCGCGACCCAGTCGGTCGAGCTGAGCGCGATTCGCGCCCGCATCAGCACGGGCCAAGCCACGGCCAGGCAGTTGCCCGAGTTCCGCGCCCAGGTCACCGAACTCGAGGCACGGCTCGACAGCCTCAAGCCGATCCTGCCCGACGAGCGCGACGCCGGCGACTTGCTGCGGCGGGTGCAGACGCTCGCGGTGCAATCGAACCTCGTCATTCGCGGCTTCCGCCCCCAGGCCATCAGCATGAAGGAAATGCACGCCGAGTGGCCGATCAGCCTCCAGCTCGAAGGCACGTATCACAACCTCGGCCTGTTCCTCGATCGCGTCAGCAAGTTCCCGCGCATTATCAACATCGGCGGCCTGACCCTCGCCCAGCGCGAAGGCGCCAATTCGGCGTCGACGATGACGATTGCGTGTACGGCGACGACCTTCGTGCTGGTCGAACAGCCCGCGGCGCCGGCTGCCGCCAAGGGCAAGAAGGCGCCGAAGAAGGCGCCGGCAAAGAAGTGATGCACACGCCCGTCGTTCTCGTCGTCGTCTTGCTGGCCGGCCTCACGGCCGAGACGCTGCACGCGCAGAAGCCGAAGGCGCCAGCGCCGGCCGCTCCTGCCGCCGCTCCGGGTCCGCCGTTGCCGGCCCCGCCGCCCAACTTCCAATACAGCCCAGACGGACGGCGCGATCCGTTCGTGGATCTGGTCAACCGCGGTACGGATGCGGTGCGCGGCAACAACGCGTCGGCCAAGCGCCCAGATGGCGTGCCCGGGCTCGAGACCAACGCGATTGTCGTCAGGGGGATCATGCTGAGCCGCGGCGCGTTTCTGGCCATGGTGGCGGGTCCCGACGGCAAGGTCTTCACGGTCCGCGCCGGCGACAAGTTGTTCGACGGCGTCATTCGTTCGATCACGGCGCAAGCAGTAGTCATTCTTCAGGAAGTCAACGATCCGCTGTCGCTCGAGAAGCAGCGCGAAGTGCGCAAGTTCCTGCGCGGTGGAGAAGAGGTCAAGTGATGCACGGTCGCATTCCTCGACTGGTATTGGCTGCGCCCCTGGCGGCAGCCCTGGCGGTCACGTTGACTGCCAGCGGTCCGGTGCCGAGGGGCCCCGGCGCCGACACCCCAGCCCTACGTTCAATCTCGTCGCGGCTCGATGGCGCGCTCAGCACCGTGCTGATCGAAGCCAGCGAGCCGGTGGCGTACCTCACCAGCCAGCCGGACCCGTTAACGGTCCTGGTTGACCTGAGGAACACGACGGCCGGCAGCCTTGCTGCGATGCCGATCGCGGCGATGCTGGCGCCAGTGGCCGGTGTCGCGATTGAGGGGGCCAGCGCCCCCGACGGCGCGCCGGTGGCGCGCGTTCGCGTGCGCCTCGAACGGGCTGCCAAGCACCGCGTCCGCAGTTCGCGGAACACCATCCTCGTGGAAGTCGATCGAGGGGCCGCGCCAGGTGGAGCTGCCGTGACCACGGTGCCGTCGATTGCGCCCAAGGCGCCCACCTTCGCCAAGGCTCCCACCTCCGCCAAGGCTCCGGCGGGCGAGACGGCGGGCGAGCCCGCCGTCGCGAAGACCACGGCGGTTCGCGCCATGGCGACGGCACTGAGGTCGATCACGGCCTCAGAGGTGTCCAACGGTTTTGCGATCACGCTCGCTGGCAACGGTCCGCTGGTGGCGTCGTCGGTGGATGAAACCCGCGACCTGCCGGCGCGCGTGTTCCTCGACTTCCAGGGCGTCACCGCCGGCCGGGCCGCCCCGGTCACCGCCGTCAACGCGGCCGGGATCGAGCGCGTGCGCGTCGCGACCAACAGCCGCGAGCCGCTCGTCACGCGCGTCGTGATCGACCTGGCACGCAAGCTTCCGTACACGGTTGAAACAGTGGGAGAGGAGATTCGTGTCCTCTTCAATCGCGCCGTCGAGACCTTGGTCCCATCCGCCTCCGCTCGCGAGTCGGCTGGCGAGCTGCGGCGAGACCTCGCCGTAACGGCCTCCGGCCGCGAAGGCGGGCCGGTGGCGCCGCCTCCTCCTGCGCCGGTCGAAGTGGCGGAAGTGGCCGCGTCCGCCTCCGCTCCGAATGTCGTCAACGAGCTTCGGCGGGAGCCTGCCGTTGCGGCCATCGGCCGCGAAGGCGGGCAGGCGCCGTCGGGGCTCGCCACGCTGCAGACCGCGACCAACGCACAGGGCCAACGCACGTTCACGGGTGACCCGATCACCCTGGATTTCCAGAGCGCCGATCTGCGCGCCGTGCTGCGCACCTTCGCCGAGATCAGCGGCCTGAACATTGTGATCGACCCGTCCATCCAGGGCACGGTTGACGTGTCGTTGCGCGATGTCCCCTGGGACCAGGCGCTCGACATCATCCTGCGCGCCAACAAGCTGGGCTACAGCGTGGACGGCACCATCGTCCGTATCGTGCCGGTCAGCGTGCTGGCGCAGGAGACCGAAGACCGTAAGAAGCTGGCCGACGCCAGCGCCCTGGCCGGCGAACTGCGCGTCATCACCCGGCCGCTGAGCTATGCGCAGGCCCGCGACCTGGTGCCGATCATCACCAAGAGCGCGCTCTCGCCGCGTGGCGATGTCCAGATTGACACGCGCACCAATACGCTGATCATCCGCGACCTCGCGGATCGACTGCAGGCCGCCAGCGAGCTGATTGCCGCCCTCGACACGCCCCAGCCGCAGGTCGAGATCGAAGCCCGCATCATCACGCTCAATCGCAATTTCGCGAAGGAGCTCGGCATCCAGTGGGGCATGAACGGCCGCATCGACCCGTCGGTGGGCACCACCACCGGCCTGGTCTTCCCGGCGACCGCTGGGGCGGCCGCCACCACCGGCGGGGTCAACCTCGCCGCGCCGAGCGCGCTCGGCCTGGCGCTTGGCTCGATCAACGGCGCCCTGAACCTTGATGTTCAGCTGCGCGCCCTCGAAAACTCGGGCAAGGTGCGCATTGTCTCGAGCCCGCGGGTGTCAACCCAGAACAACATCGAGGCCGAGATCACGCAGGGTTCGCAGATTCCCGTGCAGACCATCTCGAACAACACCGTGACGGTGACCTTCATCCCCGCGGCGTTGGTGCTGCGCGTGACGCCGCAGATCACCGCCTCTGGCACCGTGATCATGCGCATCATCGTCGACAAGTCGGCGCCCAACTACTCGCAGACCTCCGCGGCGCAGCCGACCCCGTCGATCGACAAGCAGGCGGCGCAGACCACCGTGCTCGTGGCCGACGGCGATACGACCGTCATCGGCGGCATTTACAACAGCGCGGAATCGTCGACCCAGGACCGCACGCCGGGGCTGCATCGCATCCCGCTAATCGGCTGGCTGTTCAAAAACGACACCAACCGCGAGAGCCAGGACGAACTCTTGATCTTCATTACTCCCAAGATCCTGAAGTAGGGCATATGAGTACACCGAACTCGATTCGCAACATCAAAGGCCTGCTGGCCGCCGCCCTGTGCGGCCTGTCGTTCACCGCGTGCGCTGACCTGGCGCAAACGGGAAGCGGCCCCGCCTTCCTGATCATGGAGCGCGTGGCGGCGCAGGCCGGCGGCGGCACTGGCTCCGGTACCTCGAGCCTGCTGTCGGACGTCCAGACGCTGGTCGACGTGTCGGTCGGTGGCGTCACGGTGCAGCAACCGACGGTCTTCAACGACATCGGGCTGGCGACCATTCGCGCCGAGATGAAGAACGCCCTCAGCACCACCGCGCCGACCGCGCTCAACTCCGTCACACTCAATCGCTACCGGGTGCGCTATCGCCGAACCGACGGCCGCAACGTCGAAGGCGTGGACGTGCCCTACGGCTTCGATGGCGGCACCACGGCAACGATTGTGCCCGGCACGTCGGTCACGGTGAATTTCGACCTGGTCCGCCACCAGGCCAAGCTCGAGCGGCCGCTGGTCACCCTGGTCGGTGGTCGTGGCCTCATCTTCCTGTCAACCATCGCCGAGGTCACGTTCTACGGACAGGATCAGGCCGGCAATGCTGTCTCAGTCAGCGGCACGATCGATGTGCAGTTTGGCGACTTCGGCGACTCATAGCAGCGGGTAATGTGATCATGCCAACTTCAATCAAGACTTTAGCGGGCATCCTCCTGGTGGCTGGCCTCGCCGGCTGCACCAACAAGGTGGAGATCCCGGCGCTGGCCGGGCCGTCAACACTCGGCTATTCAATCATGCTCACGTCGAATACCACGTCGCTGATCCAGGACGGCGTGAGTAGCGCCACCATCGAGATCACGGGCCGTGACGCCAACGGCCAGCCGATCACGGGCCGGCCGCTGCGCGCGGCGATCATTGTGGGGGGCGTGGTCCAGGACTTTGGCACCCTGAGTACCAAATCGCCGGTCACGGGGGGGGACACTGCGCTATACCTCGCCCCCCGCGTCTCCCATTGCCGGCGGGCAGGTGGCGCAGACCGTGACGATTGCCGTCACGCCAATCGACTCCGGTGACTTCCTGAACGAGCTGGCCCGCGGGGTCGATATTCAGTTGGTGCCCCAGGGCGTGATTCTGCCGACCAACCCGGGCCTGGTTGCTGCATTCACGGTGACGCCGGCGTCGCCGCAGGCGTTCTCAACCGCCGCCTTCGATGCCTCGACGACCACCAACAACGGCACCGCGTGCCTCACTGCCTGCAACTATGCGTGGAACTTCGGCGACGGCACGTCGGGCTCGGGCATGGTCACGAGCCACGAGTACCGGACCGTGGGCGCTCTGCAGGTCAGCCTGACGGTCACCGACAGCCGTGGTGCGCAGAACACGGCGGTGCGGACGGTCACGGTGGCGGCGTCAACGCCACCGGTCGCGAGTTTCCTGATGTCGCCCACCCCGGTCGGCGTCAACCAGGACGTCTTTTTCAACGCCGAGCAGTCGCGCGCGACGTTGCCGAGACGGATTGTCAGCTACGGTTGGAACTTCGGCGACGGCCGTACCGCCAGTGGCGTGACCACGGCGCGCTCGTTCTCGACCGTCGGCACTTACAGTATCGTGCTGACCGTAACCGACGATGCCGGTTCGATTGGGCAGGCGACGCAGTCGCTGTCGGTCACCGCGGCCGGTGCCGGCATATCAGCTGCACTCGTGTTCTCACCGACAGCGCCGCTGACCACAGCGACCGAGATCAACTTCGACGCCAGTGCCAGCACCAGCACGAATCCCATTGTGGAATACAAATTCAACTGGGGTGATGGCAGCTCTGAGGAACTGCAACCCGGCCCCATCAACCGGCATCGCTTTACTCGCGCCGGCACCTACGTCGTCAGGCTGACGATCAAAGATTCACTGGGCCGCACGGCGACCACGACAGTCAGCGTGACGATCACGTAAACTGACTGAGTGGCTGCCGATAGCCCGCGGGTCCTCGAACTGCGACGCCGGGTCCAAGCGGACCCGGCGTCGATTACTTTTGCGCAACTGGCGGAGGAGTGTCGCCGGGCCGGCGACGCTGCCGAGGCCGTGGACATCTGCCGCGCCGGCCTGGCGCATCACCCGGGCTACCTGTCGGCGCGGGTCACGCTGGGCCGGGCCCTGCTCGAAGTGGGGCGGTTGGACGAGGCCGCGGTCGAGCTGACCACCGTCGTGCAGGCGGCGCCCACCAACTTGCCGGCCATCCGTGGCCTGGCTGAAATCCACCAACAGCGCGGCGACATGGCGCAAGCCCTGGCGCACTATCAGCGCGCCCTCCAGCTGGCGCAGTTCGACCCGGACCTCGAAGACTCCGTTGAACGCCTCTCCCAGGTGGTTGCCCCGGCGCCGGTCCTGGCCCCGCCATCGCCTGTGAAGGTGGAAGACCTCTTCGACTTCGACACCCTGCTTAGGCAGCTGGGAGAAACGTCGTCCGCCTCTGCGGACGAAGTCCGCTACGGCGCGAGCGGAGGCGGGCCGCCGGTGGTGCCGCCGATGATCGCTGCTAGTGCCATCGATGCGGTTGACTTGCAGCAGCAGCCGGCCGATGCCTTTGCGGATGTCGAGCGCGACCTGCGGGAGCGGGCCGAGCTGCGAGCCGCCGAGGAACGCGCCGAGCGCGAGCGGGCTGAGCGGCTGGCCGCCGAAGCGCGTGCCGAGCGCGAACACGCCGAGCGGGTGGCCGCCGAGGCGCGGGCCGAACGCGAGCACACTGAGCGGATCGCCGCCGAGGCGCGTGCCGAACGGGAGCACGAGGAGCGGATGGCGGCCGAGAAGCGTGCCGAACGCGAGCACGCCGAGCGGATGGCTGCCGAAGAGCGCGCTGAAGCCGAACGCCGTGCTGCCGAGCAACGCGCTGCGGAAGCGCGCGCTGCTGAAGCACGGGCTGCTGAAGAACGGGCAGCGCAGCAGGCCGCGCGGGAGCGAGCTGAGCGGTTCGCGGCCGAAGAGCAAGCCGCGCGGGACCGCGTGGCGCAGCAAGCCGCCGAGGAACAAGCCGCCCGCGTCCGGTTGGCCGCGCGGCGCCAGGCGGCGGTCGTCGCCGACCTGGAGCAGTGGCTCGGGGCCATCGAGGCCGACCGCCAAACCCGCGACACCGCCTGATGCCGCTGGCTCCCGGGTTGGCCGCGGAAGACATTCCGATGCCCCTAAGTGTATAATCCCAAAAGCTTTAGCTGGACCCGCCGGCGGCGGGGCGCGCGCGAACAGGCGGCGTTTTGATACCATCATCCCGACATGACACTGGACGAGATCAAGCAGCTCATCGAATTCATCAAGGCGAATGAGCTGAGCGAGTTCGAACTGGAACACGACGGCGTGAAGATCCGGATTAAGAGCGGGTCGAGTCACCAGGTCGTCGCGGTCCCGCACGTGGCGATGGCCGCGCCGATCGCGGCGCCGGCGGCGGCCCCGGTGGCCGCGCCCGCCGTGCCGGCTGCGGCGGTGCCTGTGGCCGAAGAGGGCGGCGAGCTGGCGATGGTCAAGTCGCCGATCGTCGGCACGTTCTACCGTGCCGCGGAACCCGGCGCCAAGGCGCTGGCCTCGGTCGGCGATGTGGTGCGCAAGGGCCAGGTGCTGTGCATCATCGAAGCCATGAAGCTCATGAACGAGATCGATTCCGAGTACGACGGCGAGATCACCAGCGTCTACGTGGAGAACGGGCAGGCCGTGCAGTACGGCGAACGCCTGTTCGCGATTCGTCCCACCACCTAACTTATGTTCAAGAAAATCCTTGTCGCCAATCGTGGAGAGATCGCGCTGCGCGTGATTTTCGCGTGTCGCGAGTTGGGCATCAAGACCGTGGCCGTCTATTCCGAGGCCGACGAGAATTCCCTGCACGTGCGGTTCGCGGATGAAGACATCTGCATCGGCCCGGCGCGCAGCAGCGACAGCTACCTCAACGTGCCGGCCATCATCAGCGCGGCCGAGATTACCGGCGCCGACGCGCTGCACCCGGGCTACGGCTTTTTGTCCGAAAGCGCGTACCTCGCCGAGGTGTGCGAGGCGTGCCACATCCGTTTCATCGGCCCCGACCCGAGCGTCATCCGCCTGCTCGGCGACAAGTCGAAGGCCCGCCGCGCCATGAAGAAGGCCGGCGTGCCCATGCTGCCCGGCAGCGACGGCCCGGTGGATAGCGAAGAACGGGCGATCAAAATTGCCCAGCAGATTGGCTACCCCGTGATCATCAAGGCGGTGGCCGGTGGCGGTGGCCGCGGCATGCGCATTGTCAGGGAGCAGTCGGAACTGGCGCACGCCTTCAAGACCGCCCAGCGCGAGGCGGAATCGGCCTTCGGCGTCGGCGACGTCTACATCGAGAAGTACCTCGATGCACCGCGTCACATCGAGTTCCAGATTCTCGGCGACCACCACGGCAACGTCGTGCACCTCGGCGAGCGCGAGTGTTCGATCCAGCGGCGGCACCAGAAGCTGCTGGAGGAATCGCCCTCGATTGCCGTGTCCGAGAAGGTTCGCCGCAAGATGGGCGCCGTGGTGGTCGACGCCGCCCGCGCGGTCCAGTACACCAACGCCGGCACCTTCGAGTTCCTGCTGGACGACAAGGGCAACTTCTTCTTCATGGAAGTCAACACCCGCGTGCAGGTGGAGCACCCGGTGACCGAAATGGTGACCGGTATCGACATCGTCAAGGAACAGATCCGCATTGCCGCCGGCGCCCGGCTCGGCTTCAAGCAGAGCGAGGTGACCTTTACCGGCCACGCCATGGAATGCCGCATCAACGCCGAGGACCCGGAGACGTTCGTGCCGTCGCCGGGCATGATCCACGCGTTCAGCGTGCCCGGCGGTCCGGGCGTGCGCGTCGACACTGCGGCCCACTCCGAGTGCCTGATCTCCCCGTACTACGATTCGATGGTTGCCAAGGTGATCGTGCACGGCCGCGATCGCCAGGAAGCCATCGCGCGCATGAAGCGAACGCTCGAGATGTCGGTGGTGGAGGGCATCAAGACCAGCATTCCCCTGCACCTCAAGATTCTGAGCGACCCCGACTTCATTGCCGGCCGGCTCAGCACGCACTTCATGGAGCGCTTTGCCGCCAAGCCCAAGGCCACCCGGCTCGCTGAAACAGCTTAGGCCGTTCCCACGGCTGTACGCGATCGTTGACGTCGACCTCTGTGCCGCCGGCGGGCACACACCGCTGGACGTTGTCCGGGCCTTTCTCGCCGCCGGCGTGCGGCTGATTCAACTGCGAGCCAAGACCTGGGACAGCGGCGCCTTTCTCGACCTGGCGGCTGCGGCGGTGGCCGACGCGCAGGCGGCCGGCGCAATCATCGTCATCAACGATCGTGCCGATATCGCGGTCCTGTCGCACGCGCCCGGCCTGCACGTCGGCCAGGACGATCTGAGTCCGGCCGACGCGCGCCGCATCGTCGGGCCCGACGCCTGGCTTGGGCTGTCCACTCATACGGTGGAGCAGTGGACCGCGGCTCTGGCCGCCCCCATTTCCTATGTGGCCATTGGGCCGGTGTTCGAGACCGGCACGAAGGCGACCGGCTTTGCGGCGGTGGGCCTCCACACCGTGCGGTTGGTGGCCACGGCGGCGGCTGCGCGCGCGCTGCCGGTGGTCGCCATCGGCGGAATTACGATCGAGCGCGCCCCCGCGGTGATTGAGGCCGGTGCCGCGGCGGTGGCGGTGATTAGCGGCCTGCTCGCCGGGCCACCCGAGGCGCGCGCCCGCGCCTTCATTCGCGCCCTGGCCTGACAATGCCCGGCGCAAAGCCGAGCGATCCCTCATATAATCGTGGCTGTTTGCCAGCACCCGCGCTCTAGGGGGCGGGTCCGACCACTCAGTTGGAGGCGGAATGGATTCAAATCTGTTCAAGACGAAGTCGCTCGAGCAGCTTGTGGGCGACGTTGAACATGGCGGCAAGGCCCTCAGACGCAGCCTCTCGGCGTGGGATCTCACGCTCCTCGGTATCGGCGCGATCATCGGCACTGGCATTTTTGTGCTTACCGGCACGGCGGCGGCGAACCAGGCGGGCCCGGCGATCACCATGTCATATCTCGCCGCCGGCCTGGCGTGCGCCTTTGCGGCGCTCTGCTATGCCGAGTTCGCGTCGATGATCCCCATCGCCGGCAGCGCCTACACCTACGCGTACGCCACGCTCGGTGAACTGGTCGCCTGGATGATCGGCTGGGACCTGATTCTCGAGTACGCGGTCGGTTCCATGACGGTCGCCATCGGCTGGAGCGGCTACATGCAGCGGCTGCTGGCCGGCTTCGGCGTCGAGTTGCCCATCTGGATGGCGGCCGCGCCGCCGGTTGGCATCATCAACCTGCCGGCCGTGCTGATCGTGCTCTTCATCATGGTGCTGCTGGTCGTGGGCATCCGCGAGTCGGCGCGCTTTAACGCCGTGATGGTGGCCATCAAGCTGGCGGCCGTGCTGTTCTTCCTGGCCGCCGGCGTGGCGTATGTCGAGCCGGCCAACTGGCAGCCCTACGCGCCCTACGGCTGGCCCGGCATCATGGCCGCCGCGGCGGTGGTGTTTTTTGCCTATATCGGCTTCGATGCCGTCTCGACCACCGCCGAAGAAGCCAAGAACCCGACGCGCGACCTGCCGATTGGCATCCTCGCATCGCTGGTGGTCTGCACCATTCTCTATCTCGCGGTCGGCGCCGTGTTGAGTGGCATCGTGCCAGTCGTGCAGTACCGCGCCCTGGAGGCAGCGTTGCCGGGTGTCCCCATCGTTGATGCCGCTGAATCGGTGCGGTTCCTCAACGCGCCGGTCGCCTACGCCCTGAACGTGATTGGCCAGGACTGGGCGGCCGGCCTGGTGTCGGCCGGCGCGGTGGCCGGCATCACCTCGGTCATGCTCGTCATGCTCATGAGCCAGCCGCGCATCTTTTTTGCGATGAGCCGCGACCGCCTGCTCCCCCCGGGCGTCAGCAAGGTGCACCCCAAGTTCGGCACGCCCTACATCACCACCATCATCACCTGCGTCGTCGTCGCGCTGGTCGCCGGCGTCACCCAGATCCAGGTCGTCGGCGAGATGACCAGCATCGGCACGCTGTTCGCGTTCGTGGTGGTCTGCGCCGCGGTGCTCGTGTTGCGCGTGAAGCGGCCCGACGCCAAGCGCTCGTTCAAGGTGCCGTTCGGTCCGGTCATCCCGGTGCTCGGCATCCTGTCGTGCTCGTACCTGATGCTCAGCCTGCCGATCCTGACCTGGGTGCGCTTCCTGGTGTGGCTCGACATCGGCATGGTGATCTACTGGTTCTACGGCCGCACGCACAGCCCGCTGGTCAATGCCGCGGAAGCGTCGGCGCGCACGGCGATGCAGTCGCTCGGCAACTTCATCTACACGCTGGGCCTGCTGCTGATCTTCAATGCCGTCTGCATGGTGATCCTCGGCTACATGACCGAGTTCGGCATCACGAACGAGACCACGGCGAAGTGGCACGAGATCGGCGTCACGGCCGACGAGGCCGACACCTTCGGCCTGCAGATGCTCGCCGTGTCGGTCGCGGTGTGGGCCGTCGGCTTCGGCGTGACCAAGGCTTCCGGAGAGAAGGGCTAACTCCTGGCCGCACGACGTTTAGATGGCGCCGCCTGTGCCGCAGGCATTCGCGACGAACTGGCGCCGCGGATCGCCGCGTTTGCACAGCGCCACGGCCGGTCTCCGGGACTGGCCGTAGTGCTGGCCGGCCACAACCCGGCCTCGGAAGTCTACGTCCGGAACAAGCTGAAGACCGTGACCGCCGCCGGCTGCCGGGCCGAGTTGTTCCGGCTGGAAGACACGGCCCGCGTCGCCGACGCGCTTGCCCTCGTGCGGCGCCTCAATGACGATGACCGCACGGACGGGATCCTGGTGCAGTCGCCGCTGCCGGCGGGCATGGGCGACGAGGCCGAGCAGCAGATCTTCGATGCGGTGGATCCGCTCAAGGACGTCGACGGGTTCCATCCGATCAACATCGGCTTGCTGGTCCAGAAGCGCCACAGCCTGGTGGCCTGCACGCCGTCTGGCTGCATCGAGTTGCTCGAGCGCGAGGGCATCGCGATGCGCGGCAAGCACGCCGTGGTCATTGGCCGCAGCGACATTGTCGGCAAGCCGATGGCGCTGTTGCTGCTGCACCGGGATGCGACCGTGACCGTGTGTCATTCGCGCACGGTCGACCTGCCGGCGATGGCCCGCTCCGCCGACATCCTGGTGGCGGCGATTGGCCGGCCGGCGTTTGTGACCCGCGACTACGTCAAGCCGGGGGCGACCGTGATCGACGTGGGGATCAACAGCCTGACCGATCGCGCCGAGGTCGAGCGCTTGTTTGCCGAGGGCAGCCGCAAGCGCGCGCAGTTCGACGAGAAGGGCAGTGTCCTGGTTGGCGACGTGCATCCTGAGGTGGCAGAGGTGGCCGGCGCGCTGACGCCCGTGCCGGGCGGCGTGGGGCCGCTGACGATTGCAATGGTTCTGCGGAACACGGTGACTGCAGCGGAGCTGCGGAAGGATAAAGGGCGGGCAACCTAGCCGCCCACGCGTTATGGCGATCCGAAAGATAGCGCTCACGGGTGGCATTGCCACCGGCAAGACTTACGTGTCCGACCGCCTGCGCGCGGCCGGCGTGCCGATTGTGGATGCGGATGTCCTCGCCCGCGAAGTGGTGGCCCTCGGCACCCCGGCCCTGGCGGCCATCAGGCAGCGATTCGGGCCCGATGTCATTCGCCGCGACGGCACCATGGACCGGATCCGCGTCGGGCAGATCATCTTCAAGGACAAGCGCGCCCGCCAGGATCTGGAGGCCATCATCCATCCGGCCGTCCAGAAGGCCATCGACAAGTACTTCGCCGCCCTCCCCAAGAAGACGCCGTTTGCCGTGGCGGATATCCCGCTCCTGTACGAGACCGGCCGGGAGCAGCAGTTTTCTGACGTGATCGTGGTCGCTTGCCCTCGGGCCATGCAGCTGTCGCGGGTCATGGAGCGCAATCAGCTGACCAAGGAAGACGCGGAACGCCGGCTGGCGGCACAGTGGCCCATTGAGAAGAAGGTCGAGAAGGCCACCTACGTGATTAAGACCGACGGCACCTTTGACGAGACCAACGCGCAGGTCGACAAGCTGATTGCGCTGTTCACCGAAGGCAAGAGCCGCTAGTCACATCTCGACGGTCGCCTCCTGGGCGGGGGCGATGCGCTCTTCGATAAACGAATTCCATTCGTGGCAGTGCGGACACTGCCACAGCAGCTCGGTGCTGCGGTAGTGGCACTTGACGCAGACATGCGGGTCCAGGAAGAACACCGATGACCGCGCCGACTCGATGTAGCGCTGCACCAGCGTGCGGCCGAGATCGAGCTTGAGCAGCACGCTCCACACCGCCTGGTGCACCGTCAGCCCATGCGGATTGTGTTCGAGCGCGGCCAGCAGGTAATCAAACGCCTCGCGGTCGCGTCCGCGCTTGGCCAGGTGGTTGCCAAGCGCCAGGCGCGCGCGCCAATCCTGGGGGTTGGCGGCGACCAGCCGCAGGCACCGCTCCTCGAACTTCTGTGGCTGGCCCAGTTGCTCGTACAGTTTCTCGAGCCGGCCGAAGGCCAGGTAGGCGCGCTCCGGCGAGCTGGTCATCAGCCGGTCCCACGCGTGCTCCGCGCCGGCCACGTCGCCTTGCATCAGCCGGACGTCGCCCAGGTTGAGGAACGCCGGCACCGTGCCGGCATCGAGGTCGATGGCTTCCTCGAAGTGGCGGGCCGCCCGGCCGCGATCGCCGACGCCGAGCGCCTCGCTGCCGAGCGCGTTCTCGAGAAAGCCCAGGATCGCCTGGTTGCGAGGCTGGGTATCGGGGCCGCTCAGCGCGACCAACTGCTTGCGAATGCGGTGCGCGTCGGCCCACTGGTGCTGCTCTTCATGCAGCTTCTGCAGGTAGAGCAGGGCGTACTGGTTGTTCGGATCCATCCGCACGACTTCGTTGAAGGCCTCGAGCGCGCGATCGACGAAGCCGCCGCGCTTGAAGTCGAGGCCGAGGCACAACAGGATGTAGGCGTGTTCGACCTTGGTCAGCTTGGGCCGCTGCAACAGGGCCTGGTGCACCTGGATGGCGCGGGCCACCTGCCCGCGTTCGCGGTGGACGTTGCCCAGGATCAGGTGAATCTCCAGCGCGTCGGCGTCGACTCGCGTGGCCTGGCTCAGTTCCTCGATCGCGAGGTCGATCTGGTTCGACACCAGGAAGTTCAGGCCGAGCACATAGTGATGGGAGTCGCGCGCCCGCCGCCGATCGATCCAGCGGCCGTCGCGCAGCTTGTAACGTTCCCACGCCTTGCCCACGGCCAGGCCAACGAGCAGCGCCACCAGCGCGCCCAGGAAGGGAAGCGAGTCGCCCACGCCGGCCATTACACCATTTCCGTTCGCCACAGGTCGTGCAGGTGCACGACGCCCTCGACGCGGCGGGCGGCATCGACGACCACGATCGAGGTGATCTTGCGCTGTTCCATGATCGCGAGCGCTTCGACCGCCATGGTGTCGTTGGCGATGGTCACCGGGTTCACGCTCATGACATCGCGAGCGGTCAGCTCGATGACGTTGGCCGACGCCATCTTCCGCCGCAGGTCGCCATCGGTGATGATGCCGGCGAGCGTGCCGTCCTTCTCGACCACCGCGGTCATGCCGAGTCCCTTGCGCGACATCTCGTAGATCACGTCCTTCATGACCGTGTGCAACTGCACGACGGGCAGCGCGTCGCCGGCGCTCATCAGTTGCGCCACGCGCATCAGCTTCTTGCCCAGCTTGCCGCCGGGGTGAAGGTTGGCGAAGTCTTCGGGCCTGAAGCCCTTCTCCACGAGCACCGCCATGGCCAGGGCGTCTCCCATCGCGAGGGCGGCCGTCGTACTGGCGGTCGGCACCAGGTTCATGGGGCACGCTTCTTCCGAGACGCGGCAGTCGAGCGCGACGTCGGCGGCCCTGGCGAGCGTCGACTTGAGATCCCCCGTCAGTGCGATCAGCGGCGCGCCAATCCGCTTCAACGTCTCGAGCACCCGCGTCAGTTCCTCGGTCTCGCCACTGTACGACATGGCGATCACGACATCATCGGCCCGGATCACGCCGAGGTCGCCGTGTACGGCTTCCGCCGGATGCAGGAAGAAGGCCGGCGTCCCGGTGCTGGCCAGCGTCGCCGCAATCTTGCGGCAGATGATCCCGGACTTGCCCATGCCCGTGACGATCACCCGGCCGCGGCAATCGCGGACGAGCGTGACCGCGCGGGCGAAGCGCTCGTCGAGGCGATCGACCAGCGCCAGCACCGCGGCGGCTTCGGTCTCGAGCACCTTGCGCGCGAGTGACAGGTCAGGCATGCCGGACGATCCTATCAAGGGCCACCAGCCGCTGCATGAGCGGCTCGAGCTGGTCGAGGCGGAGGGCGTTGGCGGCATCGCTCTTGGCGCGGCTGGGCTCTTCATGCACTTCCATGAACACGCCGTCCACGCCGGCGGCGACGCCGGCCTGCGCCATCGGCTCGAGGTACTGGGCGAGACCCGCGGTCACGCCGTCGCCCGCGCCCGGCAGCTGCAGGCTGTGCGTCACGTCGAAGATCACCGGGTAGCCCAGCTCGCGCAGCATCGGGAACGCCCGCGGATCGACCACCAGGTTGTTGTAGCCGAAGGACGCGCCCCGTTCGGTAACGAGCACCCGCCGATTGCCCGAATCGGCCAGCTTCGCCACCACGTGACGCATGTCGCGCGGCGCGAGGAACTGGCCCTTCTTCACGTTGACCACCCGGCCGGTCTTCGCGGCGGCGACCAGCAGGTCGGTCTGGCGCGACAGGAACGCCGGGATCTGCAGGATGTCGACGACCTCGGCCGCCGGTGCCACCTGGCTGAGGTCGTGGATGTCAGTGAGGATCGGCAGTCCGGTGCGCGCCTTCACCTTGGCCAGGACCTTGAGGCCCTCGGTCAGGCCGGGGCCGCGGTACGAGGTGAGCGAGGTGCGGTTGGCCTTGTCGAACGACGCCTTGAACACCACCGGCGCCCCGAGCCGCTTGGCGACATCGGCGACAAACACCGCCACGTCGACCGCGTGCCCTTCGCTTTCGATCACGCACGGTCCCAGGATGAAGGCCAGCGGGTGGCCCGTGCCAAACGTCACGGAACCGGCGCTGACCGGCGCGACCGCCTGCACCTAGGCCTCGCTCTTGCTGACGCGGACCGGCTCAAGGTCAGCTGCTTGCTTCTGCCGCTTCGCGGCTTCAACGAAGCTGGCAAACAGCGGATGCGGCTTGAGCGGGCGCGACTGGAACTCGGGGTGGAACTGCACCGCCAGGTACCACGGATGGTGGGCGAGCTCGGCGATCTCCACGAACTTGCCGTCGGGCGACCGGCCAGAAATGCGCATGCCCTTCTCGGCGAGGGCCTGCTCGTAGAGGCAATTGAACTCGAAGCGGTGGCGGTGGCGCTCGTGGATCAAGTCGGTGCCGTAGATCTTTCGGGCCAGCGAGTTGGGCGCCAGTTCGCACGCGTAGCGGCCCAGGCGCATGGTTCCGCCCAGTTCGTCCACGCCGAGCAGGTCGCGCAACTTGTAGATGACCTTGTGCGGCGCGGCCTCGTCGACCTCGGTCGAATCGGCGCCATCCAGGCCGCACACGTTGCGCGCGTACTCGACGGTGGCCCACTGGAAGCCGTAGCAAATCCCGAAGAAGGGGATGCCGTGGGTGCGCGCGTACTCCGAGGCCTTCATCATCCCGCGCGTGCCGCGTGAGCCGAACCCACCGGGCACCAGGATCGCAATCGCGCCGTCGAGCAGCCGCGCGCCGCCTTCCTGCTCGAGCGCTTCCGATTCCACCCACTGGATGTTGATGCGGACCCGGTTGGCGAAGCCGCCGTGATAGAGCGCCTCGTTCAGCGACTTGTAGGAGTCTTCGTAGCCGGTGTACTTGCCGACGACGTGGATGGTGAGGTCGTCTTCCGGGTTCTTGATGCGATCGACCAGCTCTTCCCAGGGCTGCATCCGCGACTCGCTCGGCGGCAGGTGCAGGTACTTGAGGACGACCGAGTCGAGGCCTTCCTCGCGCAGCGACAGCGGCACCTCGTAAATCGTCGGCACGTCCACCGCGGTGATCACGGCTTCCTCGGCCACGTCGCAGAACAAGGCGATCTTCTGCTTGATGTCGCGGGCAAGAATGCGATCGGTGCGGCACAGCAGGATGTCGGGCTGGATGCCGATTGACCGGAGATCGCGCACGCTGTGCTGTGTCGGCTTGGTCTTGAGTTCGCCGGCGGCACCGATGTACGGCACCAGCGTCAGGTGCACGTAAATGGTGTTCTCGCGGCCCACGTCCTGGCGGAACTGGCGAATCGCCTCCAGGAACGGCAGGCTCTCGATGTCGCCGACGGTGCCGCCAATCTCGACCAGCACCACGTCAACGTCGCGCCCGGCCTGGCGAATGCAGTCCTTGATCTCGTTGGTGATGTGCGGAATGACCTGGACGGTGCGGCCCAGGTAATCGCCGCGCCGTTCCTTCTGGATCACCGACATGTAGATCTTGCCGGTCGTCCAGTTGCTGTTGCGCGTCGCGGTCATGCTGGTGAACCGCTCGTAATGGCCCAGGTCGAGGTCGGTCTCGGCGCCATCGTCGGTGACGTAGACCTCGCCATGCTGGTACGGGCTCATCGTCCCCGGATCGACGTTGATGTACGGATCGAACTTTTGGAGCGTGACCGTGTAGCCGTGCCCCTCGAGCAGCGCGCCGATCGAGGCGGCGGCCAGGCCCTTACCGAGCGACGACACGACGCCGCCGGTTACGAAGATGTACTTGGTTTGCCGAGCCGTATTTTCCATCGCCATCTCACATCACGTAGGGAGCCCCTTTATGGGGCGCCAGCAGCTGCCGAATGCGTTCGAGGTCTTCGGGGGTGTCGACGCCGGCCGCAGCGTGGTCGGTCGCCACGACCCGGATGGCCACGCCGTGCGAGAGCGCTCGAAGTTGCTCCAGCGACTCGAGGGTCTCGAGCGGGGTCGGGGCGAGCGCGGCTAACTTCAGCAGGACGTCGCGCCGATATACATAAAGACCAATATGGGCAGCACTACCGGCCAGCGGCGAACGGGAAAAGTAGAGCGCCCGGCCCGCCAGGTCGGTCACGACCTTGACGACACTCTTGGTGTCGAGTTCGCGGCCGGCGAGGGGCCGGCAGAGCGTGCTCATTTCGAGGCTGGGGTCGGCCAGCATCGGCGCGATGGCCGCATCAATGGTGTCTGGTTCAATCAGCGGCTCGTCGCCCTGGACGTTGACCACCAGCCGGCAGGGCAGTTGGCCGGCGACCTCGGCAATGCGGTCGGTGCCGCTCACATGGTCGGGGCGCGTCATGATCGCGGCGCCCCCGAACGCTTCCACAGCGCGGGCAATGCGTTCGTCATCGGTCGCCACGAGCGCGGCGTGTACGAGCGACGCGGCCGCGGTGCGGCGATACACGTGCTCGATCATCGTGCGGCCGGCAATGTCGGCAAGAATTTTTCCGGGAAGGCGGGTCGCGTGGAACCTCGCGGGGATGACGGCGAGGACCGACGATTCAGTCAGCGTATTTCGAAGACGCTCGACCGAATTGGGGTGCACGACGAATCATACCACAGCGGTTTGTGTGCCACTGTGGCGTCCGGCTTGAGCCGGACCGATCTCGCGGGCGGCACTCGAATTTGGTCTAATAGGGAAGTCGCTGCGGCGAAGCCATGTTGAAAAACCTCACGTCCGGAACCGTGCTGTTGGTCGGCGTCCTCAGCCTGACGGCTGGGTGGCTGGCGGGGACGGCGTCCTCCCAGCAGGAGCCCGCCGCGGTGGACGGTCGCGCCCGTTCCGGACCGCGGCCGCTCGGCAGTCAGGCCAGTGTCGCGCCGCATACCCGCAAGCTCCGGGAGCGCTTGGACACCCAGCCGGCTCGTGTCCCGGGCGGCGGAAGAAACCCGTTCGTGTTCGGAGCGCGCCGCGCGCCCGTCGCCGCGCCGTTAGGCGATGAGCCGACCGCCGCGCCGCTGGCCGCGGCGGTGCCGGAGCCGGAGCCGTACACGCCACCGGCGCCTCAGATCAAGTTGTCGGGGATCGCGGCGAGCCAGGAGGGTGACCTCAGCGTGCTGACGGCCATTGTCAACGACAACGGTGCCCTGGTATTTGTGAAGACCGGCGACAGGCTGCCGAGTGGCGCCACGATCATCAAGGTCGAAGAAACCGGCATCGTCATCATGGACGCTGCCGGCATCACGCAAACAATCAGGCTTCCGTAGGGGCGGGCTTCAGCCCGCCCGAGTCCCTAGACGCGAACCAGCCAGGCGGCCTTCACCGGCTTCACTGCGCGAATTGCCGTCAGCACGTCTTCGCCAATCTGCTCGCCCGGTTCATCCACGTTCACGGCGCCGACGGCGCCCGTGCCGCTGCGGCCCAGCGCGAAGTTGGCGATGTTGATGCCGTGCTTGCCGAGAATAGTGCCGACTTCGCCGATCACGCCGGGCTGGTCGTGATTGGCCAGCAGGAGCAGGGTGCCGGTCAGTGGTGCCTCGATCGGCACGCCGTTGAGCAGAATCAGGCGCGAACTGTTGCCCGCGACCGTGCCTTCGACCCACCGCTCGCCGTCGCTGGTCATCATCTTGACCGACAGCAGGCTCCGGTACGCGCGCGCGCGCGTGCTGGACGACTCCACCAGGTCGATGCCGCGGGCCGTGGCCACCGCGCGGGCGTTGACCTCGGTCACCGTGTCGGAGAGGATCGCCTGGAACAAGCCCACGAGCACCGCGTTCACGATCAGCGGGTGTTGGCCCGACGCGAGATCGCCGTAGTAACGGACGCCCAGGCTTTCAATCCGCGCTTCGCCCATCTGTCCGACCAGGCAGCCCAGTTGCTTGCCGAGCTTCATGAACGGCTGCAGGCGCTGGAACTCTTCGGGTGCCACCGACGGGAAGTTGACGGCGTTGCGAATGACGCCGGTCTTGAGGAAGTCGCGCAGGGCCGACGCGGTTTCGACGCCCACCAGTTCCTGACCTTCACGCGTGGACGCGGCAATATGCGGGCTGGCCACGACTTGCGGCAGCTGCTGCAGAGTGTGATCCGTGGTCGGCTCCGCGGTGAAGACGTCCAGCGCGGCGCCGCCGATCTGGCCGCTCGTGATGGCTTCGGCCAGGGCGGCTTCGTCGATCAGCTCGCCGCGGGCCGTGTTGATTAGCTTCAGGCCCTTCTTGCAGGCGGCAAAGCGGGCGGCGTTAAAGATGTGCCGTGTTTGCGGCGTCGCCGGCATGTGGAGCGACAGGAAGTCGGCGCGCGCGCACAACTCGTCGAACGTGACCAGGTCCACGCCGAGGTCGGCGGCGACCTGGGCCGAGATGAACGGGTCGTGGGCAATCACCGTCATTTCAAAAGCCCTGGCCCGGCGGCAGACCTCCTGGCCAATGCGGCCGAGGCCGGCCAGGCCGAGCACCTTGCCGCGCACTTCCTCGCCCAAGAACGACTTCTTGTCCCATTTGCCTTGCTTCATCGACGCGTCGGCCGCCGGCAGCTTGCGGGCCAGCGACAGCAACTGCGCCATGGCCAGTTCCGCCACGCTGATGCTGTTGGCGCCCGGCGCGTTCATCACCACGATGCCGCGGCCGCTGGCCGCTTCGACGTTGACGTTGTCAACGCCGGTGCCGGCGCGGGCGATCGCGCGCAGCTTCGGGGCGGCGGCAATAATATCGGCCGTCACCTTCGTGGCACTGCGGACCACGATAGCGTCAGCGTCAGGCAGGTCGCCCTTCAACTGTTCGGGGGTTCGCCCTGAACGGGCATCAACGGTCCAGCCCTCGGCTTTGAGGAGTTCGACGGCGGACTTGGGGAGGTCGTCAGCTATGACAATCAGCATGTGTTGGGAGTGGCTATAATATCTTGTCTTTGGTGATCTGGTGATTTTGTGATCTTGTGATTTGGTTTTCGGAAGTTGCTGATCTCGTGATCTCTTGATCTCCTGTAAGGACAAATCGACGGACGCACCATTCGTGGTGCAATTCGCTGATTTGTTCCGGAACGCGGGCATTACACGGTGTTCACGCGCAGTTTTCAACATGGTTTTCCACAGAAACTGTGGATGGTGCGCGGATGAATAAAGGGAATCTGACCTAACGGAGTGCATTCATGAATCGGAAAGTTACGGTCGTTGGTGGTGCGGGCAATGTCGGCGCAACCGTCGCGCGTTCGATTGCGCAAAGAGAGCTGGCGGATGTCGTCGTCGTGGACATTGCCGAGACGAAGGCCGCGGGTGTTGCCCTCGACATTTACGAGTCGTGCCCGATTGAAGGCTCGGCGTCGCGCGTCGTCGGCGTGGGCACCAAGGATTTTTCGGAAAGCGCCAACTCCGACGTCGTCGTCATCACCTCGGGCATGCCCCGCAAGCCGGGCATGAGCCGCGATGACCTGCTGAACGTGAACTACAAGATCATGCAGGACGTGACGGCCGAAATCGTCAAGCACTCGCCCAACTGCATCATCGTGCCGGTGGCCAACCCGCTCGACGCCATGTCGCAGGCCGTGTTCAAGCTCAGTAAGTTCCCGCGCGAGCGCGTGATCGGCATGGCCGGCGTGCTCGACTCGGCCCGCATGAGCACGTTTATTGCCATGGAACTGGGCGTTTCGATCGAGAACGTCTCGTCGTTCGTCCTGGGCGGCCATGGCGACACCATGGTGCCGCTCCCGCGTTACACCACGGTCGCCGGTATCCCGATTACGGAATTGTTGTCGGCTGACAGAATTGCCGCGATTTGCGAGCGCACCGCCAACGGTGGCGCCGAAATCACCAAGCTGGTTGGCACGAGCGCGTGGTACGCGCCCGGCGCGTCGGCCGCGCTCATGGTCGAGGCCATCCTGAAGGATCAGAAGAAGATCATGCCGTGCTCGGTCTACCTGCAGGGCGAGTACGGGATCCACAACCTGTTCGTGGGTGTGCCGGTGAAGCTCGGCGCCAAGGGCGTGGAGCAGATCATCCAGATCAAGCTCACCGCCGAGGAGCAGGCCGCGTTCAACAAGTCGGCCGGCGCCGTGAAGGAATTGGTCGACGTAATCGGCGTCTAACGAATAAGCGCCTTCAGGAAATCCCGGTTCATCCTGGCAATATTGGAGATCGGGATTTCCTTCGGGCAGACCGCTTCGCATTCCCCTTCGTTCGAGCAGTTGCCAAACCCCTCGCCATCCATCCGTTCCACCATGCGGACGACGCGGCGGTCGCGTTCGGCTTCGCCTTGGGGCAAGAGGCCCAGGTGGGTGATCTTGGCGGAGGTAAAGAGATGGGCCGCGGCGTTCTTGCAGGCGGCCACGCACGCGCCGCAGCCGATGCACGCCGCCGAATCCATGGCGTGGTCGGCCACGGCCTTGGCAATCGGCAGGCTGTTGGCGTCGGGCGCGCCGCCGACGTTCATCGACACGTAGCCGCCGGCGGCGATGATGCGGTCGAGGGCCGAGCGGTCCACCACCAGGTCCTTCAGGACGGGGAAGGCCTTGGCGCGGAACGGCTCGATGGTGATGGTTTCGCCGCTCTTGAAGCGCCGCATGTGCACCTGGCAGGTGGTCGCGCCCTTGTCGGGGCCATGCGCCACGCCGTCAATCACCAGGCCACAGCTGCCGCAGATGCCTTCGCGGCAATCGGAGTCGAACGCGATCGGGTCCTGGCCCTTGCGGATCAGATCCTCGTTCACGACGTCGAGCATCTCGAGAAACGACATGTCGGCATGCACGTTGTCGGCGACGTAGTCGACCATCCGTCCTGGCTGGCCGGGGCCGGCCTGGCGCCACACCTTCAACTTCACCGTCATAGACATATAAGAAACCTTTGGCTGGTCGGGCGGGTCGGGCAGGTCGGGCGGGTGCCCCTGCCAGCCTCACCAGCCCCACCAGCCTTACCCGCCCCTACTTGTAGCTCCGCTGCGTCGGATGCACTTCTTCGAATACCAGGTGTTCCTTGTGAAGCTCGGGCCGGGCACCGACGCCCTTGAACTCCCACGCTGCCACATACGAGAACTCGTCGTCTTTGCGCAGCGCCTCGCCGTCGGGGGTCTGGAACTCTTCGCGGAAGTGGCCGCCGCACGACTCGCGCCGTTCGAGGGCGTCGAGCGCCAGCACTTCGGCAAACTCCATGTAGTCGGCCACGCGGCCGGCGTAGTCGAGGCCCGGGTTCAGGTTGTTGGGGGCACCCGGCACGGTGACGTCCTGCCAGAACTCGTCGCGCAGGGTGCGAATCTGGCTGATCGCGCCCGACAGCCCGGCTTCGGTGCGCGCCATGCCGACGTGGTCCCAGCAAATGGCGCCAATCGCTCGGTGGAACTCGCGGACGGTGCGCTTGCCCTTGACCTGCAGCACCTTGTCGATGCGGGCCTGTGCGTCGGCCTGGGCGGCGCCGAACGCGTCGTGCGAGGCCGCCACTGGCGCCAGCGTCGCGCCGCCGAGGTAATTGGCCACCGTGTAGGGCGCCACGAAATAGCCGTCGGCCAGGCCCTGCATCAGCGCGCTGGCTCCCAGGCGGTTGGCGCCGTGGTCCGAGAAGTTGGCCTCGCCCAACACGAACAGGCCGGGAATGGTGGACTGGAGGTTGTAGTCCACCCACAGGCCGCCCATCGTGTAGTGCACGGCCGGGTAGATGCGCATGGGGACCTGGTACGGGTTCTCGTCCGTGATCCGGGTGTACATGTCGAACAGGTTGCCGTAGCGCGCCTTGATGGTGTCAACGCCGCTGCGCTTGATGGCGTCGGCGAAGTCCAGGTAGACGCTCAGGCCCGAGTCGCCGGCGCCGCGGCCCTCGTCACAGACGGCCTTGGCCGCGCGCGAGGCCACGTCTCGTGGCACCAGGTTGCCAAACGCCGGGTAGCGCCGCTCGAGGTAGTAGTCGCGCTCGGCGTCGGGAATCTGCGCGGGCGGGCGCTTGTCGCCTTGTGACTTCGGTACCCACACGCGGCCGTCGTTGCGCAGGCTTTCAGACATCAGCGTCAGCTTCGACTGGTGATCGCCGCTGACCGGAATGCAGGTTGGGTGAATCTGCGTGAAGCAGGGATTGGCGAAGAACGCGCCCTTCTTGTGCGCGCGCCAGACGGCCGTCACGTTGGAGTTCACCGCGTTGGTCGACAGGTAGAACACGGTGCCGTATCCGCCCGTGCAGAGCAGCACGGCGTCGGCGGTGTGCGACTCGAGCTCGCCGGTCACCAGGTTGCGGCACACGATGCCTCGAGCCTGGTTGTCGACGACCACCAGGTCGAGCATCTCGCGGCGCTGGTAGAGCGTGACCGTGCCGGCATCCACCTGCCGCATCATCGATTGGTAGGCGCCGAGCAACAGTTGCTGGCCGGTCTGGCCGCGCGCATAGAAGGTGCGCGACACCTGGGCGCCGCCGAACGAGCGGTTGTCGAGCAGGCCGCCATACTCGCGGGCAAACGGCACGCCCTGGGCCACGCACTGGTCGATGATGCTGACCGACGCCTGGGCCAGCCGATACACGTTGGCTTCGCGGGCGCGGTAGTCGCCCCCCTTGATGGTGTCGTAGAACAGGCGATAGATACTGTCGCCGTCGTTGCGGTAGTTCTTGGCGGCGTTGATGCCGCCCTGGGCGGCAATGCTGTGGGCGCGGCGCGGGCTGTCGTGAATGCCGAACACCTTCACCGGGTAGCCCAGTTCGCCGAGCGAGGCCGCCGCCGAGGCGCCCGCCAGGCCCGTGCCGACGACAATCACCTGGAACTTGCGGCGGTTGGCCGGGTTGACCAGCTTGTTTTCAAACTTGCGGCGGTCCCACTTGTCGCCAATCGGGCCGCTCGGCGTCTTGGAATCGAGAACCATATCAGTTGCGCCCCACGACAAAGGTGTAGACCGGCAGCAGGGCGAAGCCGGCGGTGATGACCGCGGTCAGCAACCGGCCGGTCCAGATGATGCGGGGTGTCCACTGGGGGCTGTCGAGCCCGAAAGACTGCGCGGCGCTCGAGATGCCGTGCCACAGGTGGAAGCCAATCACGGCCATGCACACCAGGTAGAAAAGGACGTAGGTGGGGTCGCTGAAGATCGCCAGCTGCAGGCGATAGAGGTCGCGAACGCCGTCGGCGGTCTCGTAGTAGGCGCCGAACTTGAACGTCACCAGGTGGGTAATCACGAACAGCAGCGTGATGCTGCCGGTCAGGATCATCGTCGTCGACGACAGGCTCTTGCGGCTGCGATCGTTCTTGGTCCTGGCCCACCTGTTCGCGGCATACCGCGCGGGCCGGGCGCCACGATTGGCGACAAACCCGACGACCGTCTTGAAGATGTGCACGAGGAAGATGGCGACCAGGCCGGCTTCGGCGAACAGAATCAGCGGGTTGCTGATGAGCGCGTGCCCGTAGTGATTGAACTGGTCGGGGCCGGCGATGAACAGCAGGTTGCCGGCCAGGTGGCTCACGAGGAACAGGAACAGAAACAGCCCGGTGAGGGCGATCAGGAATTTCGAGCCGACGGATGAAGAAAACGCCTTCTGGGGTGTCATTGAGGAGGACTCGGTTTCTAATGTTAGCACCCCGAATGTATTAAACTGGTCGCCTTCACATGAAAATCCACGAGTACCAAGCCAAAGCAGTTCTCTCCAAGTACGGCGTCCCGGTTCCCAGCGGGGAGGTGGCGTTCACGCCCGAAGAAGTTCGTGACATTGCCAAGCGCTTGGGCGGCCCCGTGTCGGTGGTCAAGGCGCAGATTCATGCCGGCGGCCGCGGCAAGGCCGGGGGCGTCAAGCTCACCAAGTCGGCCGACGAGGCAGAGACGGTTGCGCGCGAGCTGCTTGGTAAGACGCTCGTGACCTACCAGACGGGTCCCGACGGCCAGAAGATTTCGCGCCTGCTCGTGGAAGAAGGCCTGGCCATCGACCGGGAACTCTATCTCGGCCTCGTCGTTGACCGCTCGACCCAGCGCATTGTCCTCATGGTCAGCAAAGAGGGCGGCGTGGAGATCGAAAAGATCGCCGAGGAGTCGCCGGAGAAGATTTTCAAGGTGTTCATCCACCCGGGCGTCGGTCTGCAGGCGTTCCAGGCCCAGCAACTCGGGTTTGCGCTCGGCCTGGCCGGCGACTCGCTGAAGAAGGGCGTCAAGATGATGATGGCCCTCTACGCTGCATTTCTGGCCACCGACGCGTCGATCCTCGAGATCAACCCGCTGATCGTGACCAAGAGCGGCGACTTGCTGGCGCTCGACGCCAAGATGAACTTCGACGACAACGCGATGTACCGGCAGCCCGACATCCGCGAACTGCGCGACATCAGCGAAGAGGATCCGCTGGAGGTCGAAGCCTCGAAGTTCTCGCTGAACTACATCCGCCTCGACGGCACCATTGGCTGCATGGTCAACGGCGCCGGCCTGGCCATGGCCACCATGGACATCATCAAGCTGGCCGGCGGCTCGCCGGCCAACTTCCTCGACGTCGGCGGTGGCGCCAACGCCGAACAGATTCGCAACGCGTTCAAGATCCTGATGTCGGACAAGAACGTCACGGCCGTGCTGATCAACATCTTCGGCGGCATCCTGCGCTGCGACGTGCTGGCGGCCGGGGTGATCGCGGCCGTCAAGGAGTTGGGCGTGCCGGTGCCGATTGTGATTCGCATGAAGGGAACGAACGTCGAGGAAGGAAAGAAGATGCTCGCCGAAAGCGGACTGAACTTTGCGACCGCAGACACGATGAGCGAGGCGGCCGACAAGGTCGTGGCCCTGGCCAGCAAGACTGCGGGAGGTCGCTAATGGCAGTTCTACTCGACAACAACACGCGGTTAATCGTCCAGGGCATCACCGGTCGTGAGGGCACGTTCCACGCCAAGGCCGCCGCGGCGTACCACACCACGGTCGTCGGTGGCGTCACGCCCGGCAAGGGCGGCACCACGCACGAAGGCTGGCCGGTGTTCAACACGGTGGCCGACGCGGTGAAGGAAACCGGCGCCAACGCCTCGGTCATTTTCGTGCCGCCGCCGTTTGCGGCCGACGCGATCATGGAGGCGGCCGAGGCCGGCATCGGCCTGGTCGTCTGCATCACCGAAGGCATTCCGGTCGTCGACATGCTGAAGGCGATGACGTTCATGAAGGACTATCCCGGCACGCGCCTGATCGGGCCGAACTGCCCGGGCATCATCTCGCCTGGCAAGGGCAAGGCCGGCATTATTCCGGCCAACATTTGCAAGGAAGGCCGCATTGGCATTGTCTCGAAGAGCGGCACGCTGACCTACGAGGCCATCGACCAGCTCACGCGCCAGGGCCTGGGGCAGAGCACCTGCATTGGCATTGGCGGCGACCCGATGATCGGGACGACGCATATCGACGCGTTGGACCTGTTCCAAAAGGATCCGGAAACCGATGCGGTGATCATGATCGGCGAGATTGGCGGCTCGGCCGAGGAAGAGGCCGCTGCGTGGATCAAGGTGAACTTCAAGAAGCCGATCGTGGCCTTCATCGCGGGCCAGACCGCGCCCGAAGGGCGCCGGATGGGCCATGCCGGGGCGATTATCGCCGGCGGCAAGGGCACGGCGGCCGAGAAGATGGCCGCGCTCACCGCCGCGGGCGTGCGGGTCGTCAAGAGCCCGGCCGACATGGGCCAGGCTCTAGTTGAAGTGATGACGTAGATGACCAGCCAGGATCTTGCGGCACTTCGGAAGAGCCTGGACGATATCGATGCCGTGCTGGTGTCGGCACTCGGTGAACGGGCGCGGCTGGCGCGCGACATTGCGCGGGTCAAGGCCGATGGCGATGGCCCGGTGCGCGACGCCGACCGGGAAACGGCGCTGCTGCAGCACCGCTCGGCCGTCGGCGAGCGGCTGGGTCTCGACCCGGCGTTTGTCCGGCGCATCTTCCGCGAGATCCTGGACGACTCGGTCCGGCGCCAGCACGACGAGCTGCACGCGACGCCCGATGCGGCCCAGACGGAACTACGGGTGGGGTTCCAGGGTACCGAGGGCGCCTACGGACACCAGGCGGCGCTGCAGCACTTTGGTGTGACGAGCCGGGCCGTCGGGCTGAAGGCCTACGCCACCTTCAGGGAGATGCTCGAGGCCGTGATCGAAGGCCACGTCGATCGCGGGATGTTGCCCATTGAGAACACGACTGCGGGGTCGGTCTACGAGGCCTACGACCTGTTGCTGCGTTACAACCTCTCCCTGGTCGGGGAGGAGATTGTCGATGTTCGCCATTGCCTGCTCGGCGTGGCCGACGTGCCGCTCGGGTCCATCCGCCGCATTCACTCGCATCCGCAGGCGCTGTCGCAGTGCAGCGAGTTCCTGGGGGGGCTGCCGGGGTGTGAAGGCGTGGCGGCCGCGAACACCGCCCTAGCGGCCCGCCACGTGCGTGACCTGAAGGACCCGACCGAGGCGGCCATTGCCAGCGAAGAGGCCGGCGTGCACTTCGGGCTCCACGTGCTGAAGCGCGAGATCGCCAACCAGGCCGTCAACTACACCCGCTTTGTCGTGGTCTCGGCCCAGCCGGAGGACTGCGATCCGCGGATTGCCGCCAAGGTATCCATGGTCTTGTCGACCCGCCACGAGCACGGCGCCCTGGTTCGCTGCCTGAACATCATCGCGGAGGAGGGGTTGAACCTCACCAAGCTCGAGTCGCGGCCCCGGCCCGGCATGCCCTGGGAGTATGTGTTCTACATCGACGTGGAGGGGCACCTGAGCGAACCCCGGGTGCAGGCCGCGCTGGCGGGCCTGGCGGCCCGGACGGTGTTTCTCAAGGTCCTGGGGTGCTATCCCTCCCGGGCCTTGCCCCGGCAATGACGAGGTTTCAGATACAATTGGTCGGATATGGAAAGAACGTTTGCCATCATTAAACCGGATGCGGTCAAGAAGAACGTCGCCGGGCAGATCCTCGCGCGCATTGAAGGGGCCGGCTTTACCGTCCGCGGGATGCGCATGATTCACATGAGCAAGGGCGAGGCCGAAGGCTTTTACCACGTCCACAAGGCGAGGCCCTTCTTCGGCGGGCTGACCGACTTCATGTCGTCGGGCCCCTGCGTCGTCCTGTGCCTCGAGGCGCCGGATGCGATCAAGAAGTGGCGCGACCTGATGGGTGCGACCGACCCGGCCAAGGCCGAGGCCGGCACCATGCGCAAGGATTTCGGCGCGTCGATCGACAACAACGCGACGCACGGATCGGATGCCCCGGAGACGGCGGCGTTCGAACTCGGTTACTTCTTCCGCGGAATGGAGCTCTAGAACCTGCCGGGAGTCGGGAGTCGGGAGTCGGGAGCCGGGAGTTCGCTTTTCGGATCGACTCCCGACTGCCGACTGCCGGTTCCCGAGAGAAACGTATGGCGATTAAGGCAGATCGGTGGATCCGCAAGATGGCGCTCGAGCACGGCATGATCGAGCCGTTCGAGGACCGGCAGGTCCGCGCCGGGGTCGTGTCGTACGGCGTCTCGTCGTACGGCTACGACTGCCGGGTCGGCAACGAGTTCAAGGTGTTCACCAACGTCTACAACACGGTGGTGGACCCCAAGAACTTTGACCCGAGGTCGTTTGTCGACATCGTCGGCGACGTGTGCATCGTTCCGCCGAACTCGTTTGCGCTGGCTTCTACCGTCGAGTACTTCCGCATTCCGCGCGACGTGCTGACGGTGTGTTTGGGCAAGTCCACCTACGCCCGCTGCGGCATCATCGTGAACGTCACGCCGTTCGAGCCCGAGTGGGAAGGCCACGTCACGATCGAGATCTCGAACACCACGCCGCTGCCGGCGAAGATTTACGCGAACGAGGGCATTGCGCAGGTGCTGTTTTTTCAGAGCGACGAGCCCTGCGAGATTTCGTACAAGGACAAGAAGGGCAAGTACCAAGCCCAGCGCGGCGTCACGCTGCCAAAGATCTGAGGTCGGCCGGACCTCATGATCCGAACCTTCAAAGGCCTCGCGCCCACCGTTGACAAGAGCGCTTACGTCGACCAGAGCGCCCAGGTGATCGGCGATGTGGCGATTGGCGCCGAATCCTCGGTGTGGATGAACGTGGTCATCCGCGGCGACGTGAACCACATCCGCATCGGCAAGCGGACCAATATCCAGGATCTGACGATGATCCACGTCATGCGCGAGACGCATCCGACGATCATCGGCGATGAGGTCACGGTGGGGCACTCGGCGGTCGTCCACGGGGCGACGATCGAGGATCGCGTGCTGGTGGGGATGGCGGCGGTGCTGCTGAACGGTGTGCACATCGAGTCGGATTGCGTGATTGCCGCCGGCACGTTGCTGACCGAGGGCACGCGCATCCCGGCGCGGTCGCTCGTGATCGGGCGACCCGGCAAGGTGAAGCGGCAGCTGACCGACGAGGAAGTCGCCGAGATCCGCTGGTATGCCGACAACTACGTGAAGTACCGGCTCGACTACTCAACCGAGACCCGGCCCTCCAAGCCGTTAGGATTCAAGTGAACACCGGACCTGCCCGTGGGATGCGCGACTTCCTGCCGGAAGACGTGCGGCGGCGCCGTCACGTGATCGGCGTGATCGCCGACGTCTACCAGCAGTACGGGTTCGAGCCGCTCGAGACCCCGTCGGTCGAGAACCTCGAAACGCTGCAGGGCAAGTACGGCGAAGAGGGCGATCGACTCATTTTCAAGATTCTCAAGCGCGGCGAAGGCGCCGAAACAGGGCAGGCCGACCTCGCGCTTCGCTACGACCTGACCGTGCCGCTGGCGCGCGTGGTGGCCGAGTACCGGAGCAAGCTGCCGAAGTTCTTCAAGCGCTACCAGGTGCAGCCCGTGTGGCGTGCCGACCGGCCCCAGAAGGGCCGCTTCCGCGAGTTCTACCAGTGTGACGTGGACGCGATTGGCTCGACCTCGATGGTAGTGGAGGCCGAGTTGTTGGCGGCGGCGGCCGATGTGTTCCTCAAGCTGGGTTTCAAGGACTTCCAGATCGTCGTCAACCACCGCAAGCTGCTGAACGCCGTGTTGACGCACGCCGGCATTGCGCCGGAACGGCATGGCCCAGCGCTTGTCGCCATGGACAAGGTCGACAAGATTGGCGTTGACGGCGTGAAGAAGGAGTTTGCGGAGCGCGGCCTGCCTCCGGAAGCCGCCGACAGACTCGGCGCGTTGCTTGGCACCATGACCAGGCAGTCGCTCGGGGGGTTCGCCGAGCACTTGAATGACGAAGGCAAGACCGCGATTCGTGAACTTGGGGAGCTCTTCGCGCTGACCGACTGCACCAGTGCCGGGCCTTTCCTGGTCCTTGATAGCTACCTCGCGAGGGGCTTGTCGTATTACACCGGCGCCATCTTCGAAATTCGGGTCCCCGACCTTGCCGGAAGCATGGGTGGTGGCGGGCGTTACGACAACCTGATCGGCATGTTCTCGGGCGAGGACGTGCCGGCCTGCGGCATCTCCCTGGGCCTCGAACGGATCCTGGTCGTGATGGGCGAGCGGAACATGTTTCCCGCGTCCCTGGTGGCGTCATCGGCCGACGTGATGGTCGTGCAGTGGTTCGCCCATCGCACCGACCTGTACCTGGGGCTGGCGACCGAGTTGCGGGCGGCCGGGTTGCGGGTCGAGCTGTATCCCGAGGCGCCGGCCGAAGACAACCAGAAGGGCGCCCTCGTCAAGCAGTTCCAGTATGCGCAGGCGCGAGGCATTCCATTTGCAGCGGTCATTGGCAAACCGGAGCTCGCAGCAGGTACTGTGAGTCTTCGCACACTGGCGACGCGGCAGGACGAACCACGACCGCGGGCCGATGTGGCCGCGTATTTGAAGAAGGCAATCTCCGGCTAACGCCGGAGGCGACTGAAGAACAATGGCTGAACAGCTCGGATCCCTCGCTCGCACGCACACTTGTGGCGCCCTTCGCCCCGCCGACGTCGGCCAGAACGTCGTCCTCCTGGGATGGGTACACCGCGTCCGCGACATGGGGGCGTTGATGTTCCTCGACGTCCGCGATCGGCACGGCCTCACGCAGGTAATCATCGAAGGCGACGCGGCCCTGCTCGAGAAGGCCAAGCCGCTGCGCTCGGAGTTCGTCGTCGCCATTCTCGGCGAGGCGGAGCGCCGCTCGCCCGAGACCGTGAACCTGTCGCTGCCGACCGGTGAAGTGGAAGTGCGCGCACGGCAGGTGCGCATCCTGAACGAGGCCAAGACGCCGCCGTTCTCGATCGCCGAGGATCAGAACGTCTCGGAAGAGACGCGGCTGAAGTATCGCTATCTCGACTTGCGCCGGCCGCAGTTGCAGCACAACCTCGCGTTGCGCCATCGCATTACCATCGCGCTGCGCAAGTATTTCGACGAGCACGGCTTCTACGAAATCGAGACGCCGATCCTGACCAAGTCAACGCCCGAGGGCGCGCGCGACTTCCTGGTGCCGAGCCGCGTGCACCCGGGCGAGTTCTACGCGCTGCCGCAGTCGCCGCAGATCTTCAAGCAGATCCTGATGATCGCCGGCTTCGATCGCTACGTGCAGATCGCCCGGTGTTTCCGCGACGAGGCGTTGCGCGCCGACCGGCAGCTCGAGTTCACGCAGGTCGACCTCGAGATGTCGTTTGCCACGCCGGCCATGGTGTTCGAGATCGTTGAAGGCGCGCTCGCCGCGTGCTTCAAGCAAATCGGCGTCGACATTCCGCGTCCGTTCAGGCGCATGCCGTACGCAGAGGCGATGGCGAAGTACGGCAACGACAAGCCCGACCTGCGCTTCGGCCTGGAGATCCAGGACTTCGGGCCGCTGTTCACCGAGTCGCCGTTCGGCATCTTCCGCGAGGCGGTGGCGCACGGCGGCACGATCCGGGGCTTTGTCATCCCGGGCGCGGCCAAGTTCTCGCGCCGTGAAGTGGACGACCTGGTGGAGCAGGCCAAGCAGCTGGGCGCCGCCGGGTTGATCTACACCCGCTACACGGCCGAGGGCGTTCAGGTGTCGGCCAAGGCGATTGGCGACGACGGCGCGCGCAAGGTGCTCGAGGCGTCGGGCGCGACGAAGGACGACCTGCTGGTGCTCGCGTCGGGCGCTCCAGAGGCGGCCTCGAAGGTGCTCGGCCAACTGCGGCTCCAAGTCGCGAGGAAGCAGAACCTGATTCCGGAAGGCAAGTGGGAGCTGACCTGGGTCACCGACTTCCCGTTGTTTGGCTGGAACGCCGACGAGAAGCGCTGGGACTCGGTGAACCACCCATTCACCGCGCCACGTGAAGAAGACTTGCACCTCATGAAATCGGACCCCGGCAAGGTGCTGGCGAAGGCCTACGACGTGATCCTGAACGGCTGGGAGCTCGGTGGCGGCAGCATCCGTATCCACGACCGCGAGACGCAGGCCGACGTGTTCCGCCTGCTCGGCCTCTCTGAAGAAGATGCCAAGAACCGCTTCGGCTTCTTTCTCGAGTCGCTCGAATATGGCACGCCTCCGCACGGCGGCCTGGCGCTCGGCCTCGACCGCATTTGCGCCTTGCTGGCCGGCGAGACCTCGATCCGCGAGGTGATTCCGTTCCCCAAGACGACGCAGGCGGTTGACTTGATGTGCGACGCGCCCTCAACTGTCGACCCGCGCCAGATTCGCGAGTTGCACATCAGGCCGATTGCATAGCTTTAGGGTGCCTCAGGTGCCTCGCGTGCCTGAGGTGCCCAAAGCCGCAGGAGAGTGATAGCCTTAACCACACCTGCGGGCGCGAGTAGGCTCGGTAAACGCAGTTAACTGTCTGTTAAACAAGGAGATAGCTGAATTAGTACCACGTCGATGCGCAAGGTAGCCGTCCCCGAGACGGGCATGTCGACCCTGTTTGGGGCCTACGACGTCAACCTCCGGCAGCTCGAAGACCTCCTCAACGTCCGCATCCGGACCCAGGGCCACGAACTGCTGGTCGAAGGGATGCCGGCGGATACCGCCAAAGTGGCGCGCCTCATCGAACAGCTTGGCGGCCTGATCGCCGACGGGCATTCCATTTCTGACCGCGACGTGAAGACGGCATCGCAACTGCTGGTGGACGATGGCGCCATCGATCTGCGCGACCACTTCCTGAAGGACGGCCAGCTGCGCCAGGCCGGCAAGAAGCGCATTGCCCCGAAGTCGGCCAACCAGCGCCGGTATCTCGACGCCATCGACCAGTACGACATCGTCTTCGGCGTGGGCCCGGCCGGCACCGGCAAGACCTACCTGGCCATGGCCCAGGCCGTGAGTTACCTGATTGCCAAGAAGGTCAGCCGCATCGTGCTGGTGCGTCCCGCGGTCGAGGCTGGCGAGAAGCTCGGTTTCCTGCCCGGCGATTTGCAGGAGAAGGTCAATCCGTATCTCCGCCCGCTCTACGACGCCCTCTACGACATGCTCGACGTCGAGAAGGCGGATCGCCTGCTCGAGCGCGGCACCATCGAGGTGGCGCCGCTCGCCTTCATGCGCGGCCGCACGCTGAACGACGCGGTCGTCATTCTCGACGAAGCGCAGAACACCACGAGCGAGCAGATGAAGATGTTCCTGACACGCCTGGGCTTTGGCTCGAAGGCCATCGTGACCGGCGACGTCACCCAGATCGACTTGCCGATCGGGCGCATGTCGGGCCTGGTGCAGGCCATGGAAGTGGTGGGGAAGGTCGACGGCATTTCGTTCATCTATTTCGACGACAAGGATGTCGTGCGGCACAAGCTCGTGCAGGCAATTGTGAAAGCGTATGACGCATATGGCAGCGGCCCGTCTGCACGTTAGTGTCGCCTCGCCGGATTCCGGGACCCTGTCCACACGGGGGCTGGGCCCTTGGCTGGCGAAATGGGCGCCGGCGTCGGCGCGGGGCGACGTGAGCATTGCCGTGGTGTCGGATCGCCGCATGCGCGCGCTCAATCGACAGTTCCGTGGCAAGGACGCAGCAACCGATGTGCTGTCGTTTCCGGCCAGGACGCCGGGTTCATTTTCGCCTGGCGCGGACACGAAAATGAACCCGGCGTCGTTCCTGGGCGATATCGTCATCGCGGCCGGCGTGGCCGCGCGACAAGCGCGCGAAGCCGGGCATCCGGTCAGCACCGAGCTGCGGGTGCTCGCGCTGCACGGCCTGTTGCACCTGCTGGGCTACGATCACGACACCGACGGTGGCAAGATGGCGCGCGCCGAAGCGCGGCTGCGCAAGAAGGCGGGTTTGCGCGAAGGACTCATAGAACGGGCCCGATGACACCGCTGCTGTTGTTTCTGCTGGGGTGTGCCGCCACCTACCTGGGTACGGTGTCGGCGGGCTTCAACGCCCTGATGCGGTTATCGCTCCGGATCCATGCCGAACGCACCGACCGGGATGACGCGCTCGGGTGGTACCTGGACGACCCGCGCCGCCTGTTCATTCCCGTTCGCATCCTGTTTTCGATCATCACGGTCCTGTCAACGGCGCTACTCGCGCGGGTGACCGGCGTCGATCCAGCCGGCTTCCCACTGCTGGTGCTCTCGGTGATTGGCGTCATGCTGAGCTGCGAGCACCTGATCCCGCTGCTGATCGTGCGGCGAGACCCGGAACGTGTGCTCGATGTGTTGCTGCCCTCGTTTGACGTCGTGGCGAAGGGGCTGCGCCCGTTGACGGCGGCACTGCTGCGCGTGGGCACCAGCCGGCGCCGGGCACCGGCGGCGAACGGCAACGGCCACGCCGACCCGCCCACCACGGAGAGGACGCCGGTGCAGGCCGAGGTCGAAGCGGCCCAGGACGGGCAGGCCCGTGAGCTGCTGCGTAACCTGGCGGATTTCCGCGAAACGATGGTGCGCGAGGTCATGACGCCGCGGCCCGACATCATCGGCATCGACCAATCGGCGACCATCGAGCAGCTCTACACGCTGTTTCGCGAACAGCAGTACTCGCGCATTCCCGTCTTCAAGGACTCGCTGGATAACGTCACCGGCTTCATCTTCCTGAAGGATCTGATCATGCGCGGCGCGCCCACTTCGGGCCCGATCCTGCCGTTCACGCGTCCGGCGCACTTCGTGCCCGAAACCAACCGGGTACCTGAACTGCTGAAGGAGTTTCAGCGCAAGCGTCTGCAAAGCGCCATCGTGGTCGACGAGTACGGCGGCACCGCGGGCCTGGTGACGGTCGAGGACCTGCTCGAAGAGATCGTCGGCGAGATCCGCGATGAGTACGATGTGGAAGTCGAGCGGATCCTCGATGAGGGCGGCGGCCAGTTCGTGTTCAGCGGCAGCACCCACGTCGAGGAGATGGCCAACCTCATGAGGGTGACCATCGAAGGCCAGGGCTTCGAGACCGTTGGCGGCTTCCTGTTGTCACGGCTCGGCCGCGTGCCGGCCGTCGGCGAGCACTTTGACCTCGACGGCCTCGACGTGGAGATTCTCGAGACCGAACAGCGCCGTATCACCCGCGTCCGCCTGCGACGCCAGGACGAAGATGCCGGCGAGCGCGAGGCGGTGCGTTGAAGGCCGGCTTTGTGGCACTGATCGGCCGCCCGAATGCGGGCAAGTCCACGTTGCTCAACAAGCTGGTCGGCCAGAAACTCGCCATCGTCTCCGACAAACCCCAGACCACCCGCAATCGAATTGTCGGCGTTAAGAACTATCCAGACCCTTCGACAGGCTCAGGGTCGCCCCGAGCGGAGTCGGGGGGCGAAGGTCAGGTCGTGTTCCTGGATACTCCTGGCGTGCACAAGCCGCTGCATCGCTTGAACGTGCGCATGGTGGATGCCGCGCTCGACACGCTCAAGGAAGTGGACGTGATCGCGGTCGTCGTCGATGGCAGCGAGCCAGGTGGGGCGGGTGACGACTTCCTGATGGATGTCATTCGCCGGTCGAAGGTGCCGCGCGTCCTCGTGCTCAACAAGGTCGACATTGCGGACAAGGCGTCCCTGTTGCCGCGGCTGGCCGAGTACGAAAAGGCCGTGGGCTTTGCGGACCTGGTGCCGGTCTCGGCGCTGACCGGCGAGAACGTCGATCGGCTGGAGAGGGTGTTGCTGTCGCACCTGCCCGAGGGCGACCCCATCTATCCGGACGACTACCTCACCGATCAGCCGGAGCGGTTTTTCGTGGCCGAGCTGATTCGCGAGCAGGTGCTGCAACAAACGCGTGACGAACTGCCGTTCTCCACGGCCGTGGTGGTCGATAAGTTCGAAGAGGCCGACGCCAAGGGGCTGATGCGGTTCTTTTGCACCATCCTGGTCGAGCGCGACAGCCAGAAGCCGATCCTGATCGGCCGCGCCGGCGCGCGCATCCGGGAGATTGGGACGGCGGCGCGCAAGGAGCTCGAGGCGTTCTTCGACGCGCGGGTGTTCCTCGATCTGCACGTCAAGGTCCGCGAAGGCTGGCGTGAGGACGAGCGCATGCTCGACACACTGGGTCTGCCTGCCCGCCGTAAGGGAAAGTAATGTAGCGTCCGCCTTTAGGCGGACCGGGTATCAATGTGGCGTCCGCCTTTAGGCGGACCGTGCTAAATTTGCTCGAATCGCATGGCCGTGTCCCGCCGAATCGACGTCGTCCTCGACTCTGTCAAGCGGCTGCTCCGCATTGGCGCGACGGCCAATCTCCTGAACCTGCTCCAGAAACAACACCCGGCCGACCTGGCGCCCGTGTTCGCCGCGCTGCTCGAGACCGAGCGGCATGCGGTGTTCTCGCTGCTGGCCGAGCGCAGCGGCCGCCTCGCCATGGAAACCGTCAGCGAAATGGGCCCCGAAGAGGGCGCCAAGCTGCTGACCGGCCGGTCCGCCGAAGAGATCGCCAGGCTGCTGCAGGAAATTGCCTCGGACGACGCGGCGGCGTTGATCGACTACTTGCCTGATGAGCTGTCGACCGAAGTCCTGGAGTTGATGCGGCGCCGCGAGTCGGGCCAGGTCGAAAGCCTGCTCGAATACGGCGAGCAGACGGCCGGCCGCATCATGAACCCCCAGGTGTTCGCCTGCAGCGAAGACCTGACGGTGGCCGAAGCCATTACCGCGCTGCAGGGCGCTCGCGATGTCGAGATGGTGTTCTACCTCTACGTCGTCGACGCCCGGCGTCACCTCGTGGGGGTGACCTCGCTGCGCCGGTTGCTGCTGGTCTCGCCAGAGACGCCGCTCAAGCGCATCATGACGCCGGAAGTCACCAGCGTCCGCGTCGATACCGACCAGGAAGAGGTCGCGCGGCAGGTGGCGTCGTACAACCTGCTGGCCGTGCCGGTCGTCGACGAAGAAAGCAAGCTCGTCGGCGTGGTCACCGTGGACGACGTCATCGACGTCATCAAGGACGAGGCCAGCGAAGACCTGTTGCGCCTGGCCGGCGTGTCGGGTGACGAGCGGGTCACGACCCCGGCCTCGGAAGCGTTTCCCAAGCGGCTACCGTGGCTGCTGGCGAATCTGGTGACGGCGTTTCTCGCCGCCTCGGTGGTGGCACTCTTCGAGGGCACCATTCAGCAGGTGACGGCGCTGGCCATCTTCATGCCGATCGTGGCCGGCATGGGCGGCAACGCCGGCACCCAGACGCTGACGGTCATTGTCCGCGGCCTGGCGCTCGGCGAGCTCAGCTGGGAATCGGGCAAGAAGGTCCTGGCCAAAGAGGCGTTGATCGGCCTGGGCAACGGGTTCGCCCTTGGCATTGTCGCGGCCGGTGTGGCCTGGGCGACCAAGGCCGACCCGATTCTGGCGCTGCTGCTGGGCATGGCCATGGTTTGCAACATGTTTGTCGCGGCCACGGCCGGCGTGCTCGTGCCCCTCGGGCTGAAGGCCATGAAGGTGGATCCGGCCCTGGGGTCGTCGGTCTTCATCACCACCTTCACCGACGTCGTCGGGTTTGCCTCGTTCCTGGGGCTGGCCACGATATTCCTGCGGTATCTGATCCAATAGAAACCACGAAGTCACGAAAAACACGAAGAAGGCCAATCTTCGTGCGCTTCGCGTCATCGTGGTTGCCTCCGAGTACAATAGGCGGCTACGGCATGCCTCTGTACACGGCCGAGGCCCTCGTCCTCCGCACCTATAAGTTGGGCGAAGCCGACCGCATCGTGGTCTTTTTGACGCGCGATCGGGGCAAGAAGCGGGGCGTGGCACCCAATGCGAGAAAGTCGCGCAAACGGTTTGGCGCCGCGCTCGAGCCGCTCACGGAAGTGCGCGTTTCGTACTTCGAGAAAGAGCGTCGCGAGCTGGTCGGGTTGAACTACGCGGAACCGGTGCGGTCGCCGCTGTCGTCGCCCAGCCCGGAAGCGCTCGGTTACAGCCACTACTTCGCCGAGTTGATCGACGAGTGGGCGGCCGACGCGGATGTGGACGAACGGCTGTATCGGCTGGGTACCTCGGCGCTCGAAGCGCTGGTCACTGGCACGCCGGTCGAGGCGCTCGCGCGGTACTTCGAGTGCTGGCTGTTGCGGCTGCAGGGGGTGTATCCGTCCGACCTGCGGCTGTCGAGCGGGGCGGCCCTGTTCCTGGACGGCGTGCGGCGCATCGGCCCGCGCGATGTAGATTCGTTGGGCGCCACCAGCCGGGTCCTGCGAGAGATTGAACTGATTCACCGGAAGCTGATTACGATGCACCTCGACAGGGAACCCCGGTCCGTTCGCGTGTTGAACGAACTGCGGCGTTCGTAGAATCCCGTGACGTTCCAGGACCTCATTCTCAAGCTCCAGCATTTCTGGGCCTCGCAGGGCTGCCTGATCCAGCAACCGCTCGACCTCGAAGTGGGCGCCGGCACCTCGCACCCCGAGACCCTGCTGCGCGTGCTCGGGCCGACGCCGTGGAACGTCGCCTACGTGCAGCCGTCGCGGCGTCCCGACGATGGGCGGTTTGGGCAGAATCCGAATCGGCTGTTCAAGCATCACCAGCTGCAGGTCATCCTCAAGCCGTCGCCCGACGAGGTCCAACAGATCTATCTCGACAGCCTCGAGGCGGTCGGCATCAACCCGCGCCAGCACGACATCCGGTTCGAAGAAGACAACTGGGAGTCGCCGACGCTCGGCGCGTGGGGCATTGGCTGGCAAGTCATGCTCGACGGCATGGAGATTACGCAGTTCACCTACTTCCAGCAGGTGGGCGGTACCGACCTGTCGCCGATCGCGGCCGAGATCACCTATGGCCTCGAACGCATCGCCATGTTCCTGCAGAAGGTGGACAACGTGTTCGACCTCGCGTGGGGCGGCGGCAAGTCGTACGGCGACGTGCGCCTGCGCGAAGAGGTGGAGCAGTCGAAGTACGCCTTCAACCAGGGGACCGGGATCGCGCGCGAGCGCTTCTCGTCGTTCCATCGCCAGCAGTTCGACGAGTGCTTCAAGTTCGGCGAGGAACTGTTCAAGGGCGGCCTGCTGTTGCCGGCGCTCGAGTACTGCTTGAAGTGCTCGCACCTGTTCAACCTGCTCGACTCGAGCGGGAGCGTCGGCGTGACCGAGCGCACGGCCTACATCCTGCGGGTGCGCCAGCTCGCCATCGCCATCTGCAAAGAATACGCAGCCCAGCAGCAGCCTGTGGCGGCCGAGCCGGGAGCCTGACGTGGAGCGCGAACTGCTGCTTGAAATTGGCACGGAGGAGATTCCGGCCAGCTGGTTGCCCGGGCTGACCGCGCAGATCGGCCAGGCGCTCGAGGCCAAGCTGAAAGAAGCGCGGCTGTCGATCGACGAGCCGGTGCGGACCTACAGCACGCCGCGTCGGCTCATCGCCCATGCTGGCAGGATCGGCGAGCGCCAGTCCGACCTCGAAGAGCTGGTGATGGGGCCGCCCGTCTCGGCCGCGTTCAAGGACGGGGGGTTGACCCCGGCCGGCGCCGGCTTTGCGAAGAAGCAGGGCGTCGCCGACGATCAGATTGAGCGCATCACGACGCCGAAGGGCGAGTACATCGGCGTGCGCAAGCACCAGCGCGGCAAGACGGCCAGTGACGTGCTGCCCGACGTTCTCGCGGGCGTGCTGCGAGCCCTGTCGTTCCCGAAACAAATGCGATGGGACGCGGCCCTGACCGACGGCAAGGGCGAGTTGCCGTTCGGCCGGCCCATTCGCTGGATCCTGTATCTCTACGGGGGCCGGGTCGTCCCGTTCATCATCGGCCGCACCGCAGCGGCTCACGACTCGCGGGTCCTCGATATCAGCGCCGGTGCGTCGACCTATGGCCATCGGTTCCTGACCACCAGCGGCCGGCCGGGCCGGGCCATCAAGGTCAAGAACTTCGACGATTTCCGCAAGCGCTTGGGCGAGAACTTCGTCGTGCTCGAGCGCAGCGAACGGCACGACCGCATTGTCCGCGAGCTCGACGCCGAAGCGCGCCGCCGCGGCGGCCGCGTCGCCCGCGCCCTGGTCGGCCAGGGCGTGCTCGAGGAAGTGCCGGACCTGGTCGAGTACCCGGTCGTGGTGTCGGGCACGTTTGCGGATGAGTTCCTGAAGCTCCCCGAAGAGGTGCTGACCACGACGATGATTCACCACCAGCATTTCTTCCCGGTCAACACCGACCACGGCAAGCTGATGCCGGTGTTCCTGGCCGTGCTCAACATGCAGCCCGAGCAGCCGGACGTGATCGCGCACAACATGGAGCGCGTGCTCACGGCGCGGTTGCGCGATGCGCGCTTCTTCTTTGATGCCGATCGCAAACAGCCGCTGGCGGCGTACACCGATCGCCTGAGCACGGTGTTGTTCCACAAGAAGCTGGGCAGCTACCAGGAGAAGGCCACGCGCGTCGAAGCGCTGGCGCGCTGGATTTGTGCCGACGTGCTGGGCCGCCCCGATCTCGCTGACCACGCGGCCGAGGCCGGACGCCTGTGCAAGGCGGATCTCGCCACCGACATGGTGCGCGAGCTCACCGAGTTGCAGGGTGTCATGGGCGGCATCTACGCGCGCGAAGACGGCCGGCCCGAAGAAGTCTGGAAGGCGATTTACTTCCATTACCTGCCGGTAAGCGTGGAGGCGACCGCGCCGCCGACCAGGGAACAGCTCGGCGCGGCCGCCGTCACCTGGGCGGCGGTGGCTCTGGCCGACAAGCTCGATACCGTGACCGGCATGTTCTCGGCGGGGGAGCGGCCGACCGGGTCGCGCGACCCATACGGTCTGCGCCGCGCGGCCCAGGGCCTTGTGCGCATCCTCGTGGACCTGCCCGAGCTGACCGGGCTCGACTTGAGCCTGACGCTCGGCCAGCTGGTGAAGACCGATGGCCTGGACGATGCGTTCTGGTCGTTCATGATCGACCGCGTACGTTTCGTGCTCGAGCAGCGCGGCTCTGACACCCGCAACGTGCGGGCAGTGACCCATGGGGCGCCGGCAAACGTCAGCCCGCTCGTGGCACGCCGCAAGTTGGAATCCCTGCCTGAGTTCACGGAATCGCCGGACTTCAAGCAACTGGCGGTGCTCTTCAAGCGCGTGAAGAACATCGCCAGGAACCTCGATGAGGCCGCGCCGAGCCTGGGCGGGACGCTGACCGACCCGTCCGAACTGGCCCTCGAGCTTGAGATCAATCGTCTGGCCCCCGTGATTGCAGGTGCGGTCGCCGCTGGCAGCGGCTACCGCCAGGCGTTTGCCGAGGCGGCCAAGGCCGGCCCGGCGGTGGCGAAGTTTTTCGACGATGTGATGGTGATGGCCGACGACCTGAAGCTGCGTGACGCGCGGCTTCGGCTGTTGAAGCGGTTGGAGGGTTCGATCCTTCAACTGGCAGATGTTTCAGAAATCGTTCCCGAAGCGGACAAGCAGGAGTAGAAATCGCACATGGCGAAGAAGAGAACCACGAAGGACGCGAAGAAGAAGGTCACCAAGGCCACGAAGACGGCCCGAGGCACCAAAGGCACCCGAGGCACCAGCAAGAAATTCGTGTATTTCTTCGGCAACGGGAAGGCTGACGGCGATCGGTCGATGAAGGACACGCTCGGCGGCAAGGGCGCGGGCCTGGCCGGGATGACCAGGGCCGGATTGCCGGTGCCGGCCGGGTTCACCATCTCCACTGATGCCTGCAACATCTACTCCGCGAGCGGCAACAAGCTGCCGGCGAACATCGAGACCGAGATGGTCAAGGAGCTGCGCAAGCTCGAGAAGGCGGCCGGGGCCACCCTCGGGTCGGCCAAGAAGCCGCTGCTCGTGTCGGTGCGGTCGGGCGCGAAGTTTTCGATGCCCGGCATGATGGACACCATTCTCAACCTCGGCCTGAACGACGATACTGTCGAGGGCCTGAAGGCGTGGACCGGCAACGGCCGTTTTGCCTTCGACAGCTATCGCCGCTTCATGCAGATGTTCGGCAGCGTCGTGCTCGAGATTCCGAAGGCAGCGTTCGAGCACGAGTTCGAAGCCGTCAAGCACGCCAAGGGCGCGCAGATGGATACCGACCTGGACGAGACGGCCCTGCGCGAGGTCGTAGCGGCCTTCAAGAAGATCGTCAAGGACAAGACCAAGAAGCCGTTCCCGCAGGACCCGATGGAGCAGTTGCGCGGCGCGCGCAACGCCGTGTTCCGATCGTGGAACAACGCGCGGGCGAAGGAATACCGCCGCATCTATGACATCCCGGACTCGATCGGCACCGCCGTCAACGTGCAGATGATGGTGTTCGGCAACACCGGCGATCGCTCGGGCACGGGCGTGGGCTTTACGCGTAATCCCGCCACCGGCGCCAAGGAGTTCTTCGGCGAGTTCCTGATCAACGCGCAGGGCGAGGACGTGGTCGCCGGCATTCGCACGCCGCAGCCGATCAAGGAACTCGAGCGCGTGATGCCCAAGGCGTACAAGCAGCTGCGCGACATCACCACGCGCCTCGAGCGCAACTACAAAGACATCCAGGACTTCGAGTTCACCATCCAGGACGAGACGCTGTACATGCTGCAGACGCGCAGCGGCAAGCGCACCGGCTACGCCGCGGTCGTGATTGCCACGGACATGGCGAAAGAGAAGCTGGTCACGCCGAAGGAAGCGATCCTGCTGGTCGATCCGGAAGCGCTGTCGCAGTTACTCGCGCCCGGCTTCGACCAGAAGGAATGGAAGAGCATTGCGGTCGTGACGCGCGGTTTGCCGGCCTCACCCGGCGCGGCGTGCGGCAAGGCGGTGTTCTCGTCGGAGACCGCGGTCGAGTGGTCGAACAAGGGCGAGCCGGTCATCCTGGTCCGTCGTGAAACGGTGCCCGACGACATTCATGGCATGTGGGTGTCGCAGGGCATTCTCACCGCCACCGGCGGCATGACCTCTCACGCCGCCGTCGTCGGTCGCCAGATGGGCAAGCCGTCGATTGTCGGCGCCGGCGAACTGCGCATCAACGAGCATGGCAAGTCGTTCACCGTCAACGGCCAGACCGTCAAAGAGGGCGACTACGTCGCGTTCGACGGCCTGTCGGGCGAGGTCAAGCTCGCCAAGGTGGCGTCACAGCCGAGCGAGATCCTGCAGGTGATTGCCGGCAAGATGAAGCCGGCCGACTCGCCGATCTACCAGCGCTTCCACACGCTGCTCGAATGGGCCGATCGGTTCCGCCGCCTGGGCGTGCGCGCCAACGCCGACCAGCCGGATCAGGCCGAGATCGCCTATGCCTTCGGCGCCCGAGGCATCGGATTGTGCCGCACCGAGCACATGTTCTTCGGCGAAGGCCGCATTCCCATCGTCCAGCGGATGATCCTCGCCGAGACCGAGGCCGATCGTCGCGCGGCGCTCGACGAACTGCTGCCGATGCAGCGCGAGGACTTCTACGGCGTGTTCAAGGCCATGAAGGGCACGGCCGTGACCATCCGCACCATTGACCCGCCGCTGCACGAGTTCCTGCCCAAGCGCGAGGACCTGATGGTGGAGGTCGCCGTACTGGAGACCAAGGGCGTCAAGGGCAAGGAGTTGGAAGAGAAGAAGGCGCTGCTGTCGCGCGTCGAGCAGCTGCACGAGTTCAACCCCATGCTCGGCCACCGCGGCGTGCGTCTCGGCATCACCTATCCCGAGATCACTGAAATGCAAACCCGCGCCATCATGGAAGCGGCCTGCAAGCTCAACAAGGAGGGGCTGAAGATCGTCCCCGAGATCATGATTCCGCTGGTCGGCGACGTGCGCGAGTTGCGCGACCAGAAGGCCGTGGTCCACCGCGTGGCGGGGCAGGTGCTCAAGGAGCAGGGCATCAAGATCAAGTACCTGGTCGGCACCATGATCGAAGTGCCGCGGGGCGCGCTGACCGCCGACGCGGTGGCGCTGGAGGCCGAGTTCTTCTCGTTCGGCACCAACGACCTGACCCAGATGACCTTCGGGTTCTCGCGCGATGACGTCGGCAAGTTCCTGCGGGTCTATCAGGATCGCAAGATCCTGGAGCGCGATCCGTTTGCGACCTTCGATGCCGCCGGCACGGGCCAGCTCGTCGCCATGGCCGTGGCCAAGGGCCGCGTCGCCAACCCGTCGCTGAAGCTCGGCATTTGCGGCGAGCACGGCGGCGATCCCTCGTCGATCCACTTCTTCCACCAGGTCGGCCTCGACTACGTGAGCTGCTCGCCGTACCGCGTGCCGGTGGCGCGGCTGGCGGCGGCACAGGCCGCGCTGAGCGTCAAGGTCGGGGATTGATTCGCTACTTCGTCCACCGAGGCGGTTGCACCGAACAGGTCGACCGCCTCGACCCGGCCTGGCTCGCCTCTGGCAGCGAGGTCGTGGTGTGGGCGGATGTCAGTGAACCCACGGAGGCGGACGCCGAGGTCCTGCGAAGCGACTTCGGCCTCCACCCGCTGGCTGTCGAGGCGGCGGTGCAGCGCGAGACCAGCCCGAAGGTTGAAAGCTACGGCAAGTATCTGTACGTCGTGCTGCACGGCATCAACTTCGATGCCGCGGAGCATCGCTTCGAGACGCACGAAACCGACTTCTTTCTTTCCGCCAACTTCCTCGTCACCGTGCACGACGGCAAGCGGCGCAGCATCGAGCACGTCAGCGAGCTGTGCGGCCGGACCGACCACGTGCTGGCCGAAGGCCCGGTCGCGCTGTTTCACCGGATTGTGGACACCATGGTTGACCACTACCGGCCGGAAGTGGATGAGGTCGAAGAGCGGCTCAACGACATCGAAGATCGCGTGATTGAGGACACGGCGTCCGCCACGGTCGGCGACATCCTGGCCATCAAGCGCGACATCACGGCGCTCAGGCGCATCCTGGTGCCGCAGCGCGATGCGGTGGGGCGGCTGGCCCGGCGCGAGTTCGAGATCATCAACCAGGAAATGGCCTACCGGTTCCGGGACGTCTACGATCAGTTCGCGCGCATGGCGGACGACGGCATCATGTTTCACGATCGGGTCACCGGCATTCTCGATGCGCACCTGGCGAGCGTCTCCAATCGCCTGGCCGACGTCTCGAAAGTGCTGGCCGTGATCGCCACGCTGTTCGGTCCGATGACCGTGATCACCGGGTTGTTCGGCATGAACGTGCCGTTGCCGACGTTCTTCGGCCGGCCTGAGTGGCTGTTCTGGGAGATCATCCTGGTGATGATGCTGTCGAGCGCCGGGCTGTTCGCGTGGTTCCGCAAGTCGGGGTGGTGGTAGTGGGCCGGATCACGCGTCTGCCCGAAGACCTGGCCAACCAGATTGCGGCCGGTGAAGTGGTCGAGCGGCCGGCCTCGGTCGTCAAGGAACTGATCGAGAACGCCATCGACGCGAAGGCGACACGAATCACCATCACCGTGGAATACGGCGGCAAGAAGCTGATTCGGGTCGAGGACGATGGCATCGGCATGGATCCGGACGATGCGCGGCTCTGCCTCGAGCGCCATGCCACCAGCAAGATCAAGCGTGCCGACGACCTGGGCGCGATCGTCACCCTGGGGTTCCGCGGGGAAGCGTTGCCATCGATGGCCTCGGTGTCGCATTTCCGCCTGCGCACGCGCGCGCGGGGGAGCGACAGCGGTACTGAGATCCGCGTCAACGCCGGCATTATCGAGTCGGTGGTCGAGTCGGGCGGCCCGGAAGGCACGCTGGTGGAAGTCGCCGACGTCTTCTACAACCTGCCGGCGCGCCGGAAGTTCCTGAAGTCCGACGCGGCCGAGGCCGCGCAGGTCTCGCGGTTCGTCACGCAGCTGGCGCTTTGCTACCCAGAGGTCGGCTTCACGCTGATCAGCACCGGGCGGAAGGTCCTGGCGGTGCCGCCGGTGGCAAGCTTGTCGGACCGGCTCTATCAGCTTTACGGCGATCGCCAGGATCTGGTCGCCGTCGATCGCGAGTTTGGGGGGCTGCGCCTGCACGGCTTTATTGCCGCCCTGGCTGAGCAGGGCCCGGTGCGCGGCCCCCAGCATGTGTTCGTCAACCGCCGGATCGTGAAGGACCGCACGATCGCCCACGCGATTCTGGATTCGTACAGCGTCGCCACCAACAAGGAACGCAGCCCCGAAGTGCACTTGTTCCTCGACATCCCGCCCGACCGCGTGGACGTGAATGTGCACCCGACCAAGGCCGAGGTGCGGTTTCGCGAGCAGTCGATGGTGCACCAGATGGTGCGCCACGCGTTGGGCGATGCGCTCGGCAAAGGACCCGCCCCCGAGCTGACGCTTCACACCTCGGATGTGTTGGCGGGCCGGCCATTGCAGCCGTCCATTCCCGGCGCGCTGGCTGGCGCGAGCTTTACCAGCCGGTGGGCGCCTACCGGGGCGGGTCAGGCTGGTGGGGCTGGTGGGGGGGCTGTTGCACCCGCCCTACCGGCCCCACCCGCCCAACCTGCCCCACCAGCCGTAAGGCCCATGATCGCGCTCGGCCAGTTCCGCGACACCTTCATCATCGCGATGGACGACGAGGGGTTGTGCATCATCGACCAGCACGTGGCGCACGAGCGCGTGCTGTTCGAGCGCATCATGCAGCGGCTCACCACCGAGAATCTCGAGAGCCAGGGCATGTTGGTGCCGATGATCCTCGAGTTGCCGGCCGCCGAGCGCAATGCCCTGGTTGCGCGAGCCGAGGCGCTGGCGAAGTTCGGCTTCGAGGTGGAGGAGTTCGGCGGCGACAGCATCAAGGTGACGGCCATGCCGGCGCTGCTGCCGCGCGATGAGTGCGAGGCAGCTTTGCGCGCGCTGGCTGATGACCTCGAAGGCCTCGACCGCGGATTACGACTTGAGGAATCGATCAAGCAGATTGCGGCCACTACCGCTTGCCACGCCGCCGTCAAGGCCAACTACCCGCTGACGCTCGAGAAGATGCATCACATTCTCGAAGAGCTGCGCGCCACCGCGTACTCGACGGTGTGCCCCCACGGACGGCCGGTGATGTTGCGCATCACCCGTCGCGAGATCGAGAAGAACTTCGACAGGATCTAGATAGGGCGGGTAGGGCTGGTCGGGCGGGTCAGGAGCGTAGGGGCGCACTTTAGTGGGCCCACAAGGGGGCTAATGAAACGCTGGCTACTTCTGCTCGCTCTCGTCGCCTCGGTGTCACTGTCCGGCCTCTGGCTATGGCTGCAGGTCGCGCCCCTGGACGCCATTGTCCGCGGCGGCGAGGGGCCGCCCTCGCTCGTGTTGCTGCACGGCTACGGCTCGAGGGGCGGCGACTGGTTGCAGTTCGAGCACACGCTCCAGGTCCCGCAACAGGGGCGCTTGGTACTGCCACAGGGTCCGCTGCGAGGTCCAATGGGCGGGCGGGGCTGGTGGTGGCTCAACATCGAAGGGCACATTCCCGCGGGGCAACGTTTCCCTGACTTCTCGACGGCCAATCCGGGCGGCATCAAGGTGGCCTCGCGGCTGGTGCGCAACCTGATCGAGAAGGAACCGGGCGCGGTGATCCTCGGCGGCTTTTCGCAGGGAGCGATGCTCAGTGCCGAGATTGCCTTCCAGACCGATCAACCGTTGGCGGCGCTGGTGCTGCTCGGTGGCACCACCGTGAACGAGGCCGCCTGGGCCGAGGGGTTCGCTGCCCGCCGGATGATGCCTGTCTTCATTGCCCACGGCCGCAGGGACGGCGTCCTGCCGTTTGCGACGATGGAGAGGTTCCAGGCGCGGGTCAAGGCGGCCGGCCTGAACGTCACGTGGGTTCCGTTCGACGGCGGCCACAACGTCCCGGACACTGTGATCTCCGCCCTGAACGAGTTTCTTGCGGGAGTTACCTGGTAGGGCAGGTGGGGCGGGTAGGGCTGGTCGGGCGGCGTAGGGCGGGCAAGGCAGGTGGGGCTGGTAGGGTTGGGCTGGTGCGGCGGGTGGGAGCGTCAGGTGCGGGCGCTTGACTGCTGCCTCGCGAGGCCCAGGAGCGGAGCCGCCGTCTTGCGGACTTCGACGTCGATTGTCGTCCAAGCGTCGCTCTTCAAGTAACCCACGCGTTTCGAGAAATGCCAACCAGCCCGACGCCGCCCGACCAGCCCTACCCGCCCGACCTATGGCACAATTCGCGCGGGAGATTTCCTCATGAGCGTGACAAGGCGTTGGGCGGGCTGGGTGGCAGCCGGCCTGGTTGGATGCGTGGCGGTTACGGCCCTCCAGGGGCAACAGGCGGCACCGAAGGTCACCGATGCGACCCTGTTGAAGCCGGCCGACGGCGACTGGGTCGGCTACGGCCGCGATTACGCGGAAACGCACCACAGTCCCCTCAAGCAGATCGATCAGAGCAATGTGACCAGGCTGGCGGAAAGCTGGGCGGTCGAAGTCGGGTCGGACGGCAAGCTCGAGACCACGCCGCTGGTGTTCGATGGCGTGCTCTACGGCACGTCAACCTGGAGCCAGGTCTACGCCATCGATCTGCGCACGAAGAAGGTGAAGTGGAAGTACGACCCGGCACTGGTGCGCGGCGGCTTCGACGCCATGGGGCCGCGCCCGTGCTGCGGCCCGGTGAACCGTGGCGCAGCCATCTACGACGGTCGCATCTATGTCGGCTTGCTTGATGGCCGCCTGGTCGCGCTGGATGCGGAGACCGGCGCGCCGGTGTGGGCGGTGCAAACGACCCCTCCCGGCACCGACTACACCATCACCGGCGCCCCGCGCATCATCAAGGGCAAGGTCGTGATTGGGCAGGGCGGCGCCGAGTACGGCGTGCGCGGCTTCCTGGCCGCCTACGATGCCGCCACCGGCAAGCAGGCCTGGAAGTGGTATGTGATTCCCGGCGATCCATCGAAGCCCTTCGAAGACGAGTCGATGGCGGCCGCGGCGAAGACCTGGACCGGCCAGTGGTGGAAGTTCGGCGGCGGCGGCACGCCGTGGGACGGTATTGCCTACGACCCCGAGCTGAACCTGGTCTACGTCGGCACGGGCAACGGCTCGCCGTGGAACGCGAATCACCGCAGCCCCGGCGGCGGCGACAACCTGTACCTGGCGTCGATCGTGGCGCTCAATGCCGACACCGGCAAGTACGTGTGGCATTACCAGACGGTGCCCGGCGACAACTGGGACTACAACTCGGCGCAGCCGATGATCCTGGCCGACCTGACCATTGCCGGGCAGGTACGAAAGGTGCTGATGCAGGCGCCGAAGAACGGCTTCTTCTACGTGCTGGATCGTGCCACCGGCAAGCTGATCTCGGGCGCGCCGTACGTCTACACCTCGTGGGCGACGTCCATCAACATGGACACCGGCCGGCCGATCGAAACCGAGGCGGCTCGCTACCGCTTCACGCCGGTGCGACTGTCGCCGTCGCCCGTCGGCGCGCACCACTGGCCGCCCATGGCGTTCAACCCGACCACGGGGCTCGTTTATTACCCTGGCCAGGAAACCAGCTCGGCATTTGCGATGGAAGAGAAGTTCGAGTTCAAGGAAGGGCAGTGGAACCTCGGCATTCGCCGCGGCACGCCCGCGGGCAGCAAGCCCGTTCCGCCGCCTCCGCCAGACCCGAAGGCGCCGCCTCCTGGCGGCTTCTTCGTGGCGTGGGATCCGGTTGGGCAGAAGGCCGCGTGGAAAATTCCATTCCAGCCCGCCGGCGGCGCGTTGTCAACGGCCGGGCAGCTGATCTTCGTCGGCAACGGGGGCGGCAAGTTCTTCGCACTCGATCCGCTGAGCGGCAAGACGCTGTGGGAAGCGCAGCTGGGCCAGGGCGTCGCGACGCCGATCAGCTACGAGCTGGAGGGCAAGCAGTACATCGCGGTGATGGCGGGGATCAGCAAGGGTAAAGTGCACGGCTTCGCGGTGCCTTAGGCACTGGCCACGTCGCTGAGGGAGAAACCGTGGAACTGACGGTCTGGCTGTTTCTGGTGGCGGGTCTTGCGGGGCTGGTGATGGGGGCCGAACTGCTGGTGCGCGGGGCGTCGCGGCTGGCACTGCGCTTCGGCATCTCCCCGCTGGTGATCGGCCTGACCGTGGTCGCCGCCGGCACCAGCTCGCCGGAACTGGCGGTGAGCGTGCAGTCCGGACTTGCCGGGCAGGCCGACCTCGCCGTCGCCAATGTCGTGGGGAGCAACATCTTCAACGTGCTCGTCGTGCTCGGGCTGGCCGCGCTGATCGCCCCCCTGCTGGTGCAACAGCAGCTGGTGCGCTTCGAGGTGCCGCTGGTGGTCGGGCTGTCCGTGCTGGTCCTGGTGATGGCGCAGGATGGGCGAATCGGCCCGTTCGATGGGCTGCTGCTGGTCGGAGGTCTAGTCGCCTACACCGTGTTTGTGATCCGGCAGGGCCGGCGGGAGGCCGCGGCCGTGCAGGCCGAGTATGAGAAGGGGTTCGGCGTCGCCACGTTGGGATGGCTGGCACGCCTGCCGGTGCAGATCGTCTTCGTACTCGGAGGATTGGGCCTGCTGGTGCTGGGCGCGACGTGGCTGGTGGACAGCGCCGTGGCCATCGCTCGCGCGCTGGAGATCAGCGAGGCAGTCATCGGCCTGACGTTCGTGGCCGCGGGCACCAGCCTCCCGGAACTGGCTACGTCCGTGGTGGCGGCGATGCGCGGGGAGCGTGACATCGCCGTCGGCAATGTTGTCGGCAGCAGCGTGTTCAATCTGCTGGGCATCCTGGGAATCGCCGCTCTTGTCACACCGGGCGGGCTCTCGGTGGCACCGGCGCTGGTGTTTTTCGACGTCCCGGTGATGATTGCGGTTGCCTTTGCCTGCCTGCCGATCTTCGCCACCGGGTACCGCATCGAGCGCTGGGAGGGGGCGCTGTTCCTGGGTTACTACGTGGTCTACGTAACCTATCTGAGCCTAGCCGCCACCCAGCACGACGCGCTCCGCAGCTTTGGGTCGACCATGTTGGGGTTCGTGCTGCCGCTGACCGGCGTCACGCTGCTGGTGCTCTGGGCGCAGCAACGCTCGCGAGAGACCCCATCTTGAGGCGGGGATCGGCCAGGCAAGGTCCACGCCTTCGCGTTGCCGTAATAATCCGGCTAAAGCCGGATGCTACATCTGGGGATGTGGCGTCCGGCCTTAGCCGGACCTTCGCGACTTCCACCAGGCCAGACGCTTCTTGATCTCTTTTTCAAAGCCGTAGTCAGTCGGCTTGTAGAACTCGCGGCCTTTCAAGTTGTCCGGCAGGCAATCCATGCTCGCTACAGCATCGGGCTCGTCGTGCGCATACTGGTAGCCCTTGCCGTAATCCAACTGCTTCATCAGCTTCGTTGACGCGTTGCGCAGATGTAGCGGCACGGGTGAGGCGACGTCGTTCTTGGCCGCTTCGGCGGCCGCGCCGTACGCTGCGTAGACGGCGTTGCTCTTGGGCGCGGTGGCCAGGTAGATCGCCGCTTGCGCCAGCGCCGTGTTGCCTTCGGGCATGCCGATGAAGTGGACGGCGTCCTTCGCCGCGACCGCGATGGTCAGCGCCTGGGGATCGGCGTTGCCGATGTCTTCGGACGCAAATCGGATCAGCCGTCGCGCGATGTACTTCGCGTCCTCGCCGGCCTCCACCATGCGCGCCAGCCAGTAGATCGACGCATCCGCATCGCTGTTGCGCATGGACTTGTGCAACGCCGACATCAGGTTGTAGTGCTCTTCGCCGGTTTTGTCGTAGAGCAGCGTGCGGTTCTGCAGTGTCTTCTCTAGCAGCGCCTTGTCGAGGCGCGGCCGTCCGGCCGGGTTGTTGGCCGACGAGACGGTGAGTTGCAGCAGGTTCAGGGCCGATCGGGCATCGCCGTTCGCAAACCGCGCAATCGCCCTGAGCGCGTCATCGTCGGCTTCGGGATTCTGCTTGCCGAGGCCGCGCTCGGGATCCGCCAGCGCCGTCTTCAGGATGGTGACGATGGCGTCTTCGCTCAGGAGCTTCAGGACGAAGACCTTCGAGCGCGAGAGCAGGGCGGCGTTGACCTCGAACGACGGGTTCTCGGTGGTGGCGCCGATCAAGACGATGTCGCCGCTCTCGACGCGCGGCAGGAATGCGTCCTGCTGCGCCTTGTTGAAACGGTGAATCTCGTCCACGAACACGATGGTGCGCCGGCCGGTCATGCGCCGCCGTTGCTCGGCCGTGGCCATTACGTCTTTCACTTCCTTGATGCCGGCGAGTACGGCGCTGAAGGCAATGAACTCGGCCTTGGTGAGATCGGCGATCAGGCGGGCGAGCGTGGTCTTGCCGGTGCCCGGCGGGCCCCACAGGATGATCGACTGCAGCAGGTCGCGCTCGATCATCTCGCGCAGCGGCCGGCCGGCCGCAATCACGTCGTCCTGCCCGACGATCTCGTCGAGCGTGCGCGGGCGCATCCGTTCGGCCAGCGGCACCGTCTTCGGGTCAACCGGGGCCGGCGGGTCGTCGAACAGGCTCATTGGCCGCCTTCGCCGAAGGGCTTCGGCGCGCCAAGCGCGCGCTGCCTCCGGGCTTCGTACAGGATCAGCGCGGCCGCCACGGCCACATTCAGTGATTCCATGGCGCCGGCCATCGGGATGGAGATGCGAGCGTCAGCCGCCGACAGCACCTCGGCTGGCAACCCCGGTCCCTCGCCGCCCATCAGGACCGCGACTGGGCCGGTGAGGTTCATCTCGTGCATCGGGACGCCGCCGCGCGGCACGGCCGCGATCAACGTCACGCCGGCGGCCCGCCACTCGTCGGCATGCCCGAGCGGATTGCGGCTGCGCACGACCGGCAGGTGAAAGACGCCGCCCATCGACGCGCGCAGCGCTTTCCAGCTCCAGGGGTCCGCGCTCAGGTCATCGAAGACCACGCCGGTCGCCCCGGCGGCGGCCGCGGATCGAATCACCGCACCAGCGTTGCCGGGATCCTGCAGTCCGAAGCCGGCGATAACCAGGGGGGGTGGCGGCGCCAGCACGGCTGCACTGTCAATGGCCGGCTTGCGCGCGGTGGCCACGACGCCCGTGGGCGAGTTGACCGGCGACAGCGCGTTCAGTACCGCGCCCGACACCTCGACGACGCGGGTGTGTCCGCGGCGCGCTCGATCGAGCAACGTCTGCTCGTCGGCGGTCGGCGGACCGCAGAGCGCAAGCGTCTCGACCACGAGGCCCGCGCCCACGGCTTCCGCCAGCAGGTGCCATCCGTCCAGCAGCATGAGGTCGCCGCCGCGGGCGGCGTCGCGGAACTGCTTGACGATGGGGTGGTGGCGGCTGGTGATGACGGTCATGGGCGGGTGCGCCGGAGGCTCCGGGCAATTGTGCTACAGTCGGTCTTTACGCGATGAAGGAAAAACTCCTTAAGCGGTTTGAAGATGAGCTCAACGCCTATGAGCGTGAGCTGCACATGGAACTCCCCAAGGAGATCCAGCGCGCACGCGAGCTCGGCGACCTACGCGAGAACGCGGAGTATCAAGCCGCGAAAGAGCGCCAGACCCTCGTCAACGCGCGCATTGCCATGCTGAAGCGGCGCATGAGTGAAATTGCGCTCATGAACATGGATCGTATTCCGCACGGCAAGGCGGGATTTGGGTCGGTCGTGACGCTTCGCGAAGGCGATCAAGAGATGGTTTACCAGCTCGTGATGCCCGAGGATGCGGAAGCGGAGAAGGGCCTGATTTCCACCTCCTCGCCGATTGGCCGCGCCATCCTCAACAAAGAGGAAGGCGACGAGCTGAGCGTGTCCACCCCCAATGGCACGCGCAAGTTTGAGATCCTCAAGCTCGTCACCATTCACGACGACTAGCAGGCGACGGCCGTGAGCGAGCCACGCGACTCGTATTCCCCCGAACGCCGTACCGCGCTCCTGTTCACCGGAACGGGGGCTGACGGCGCGTACCACGCCGGTGCCATGCGCGCCATTCAGGAGGCCGGCGTCAAGATCGACATCGTGGGTGGCCGCGGCATGGGCGCCATGGCCGCCGTGCTGGCCGCGGTCGATGGCAGCGCGCAGCTCTGGGAGGCCGGCGGCTTCTGGCGGTCGCCGCCGGTTGCCATCCTGTATCGCTGGCGGTGGCCATTCCGCGTGCTTCGATGGTTGGCCGCCGCGCTGGTGGTCGTGCTCGCCGTTCCCGCGGCGGTGCTGGTGCTGGGCCTGATCGTGTACCCCATTGCCCTGATGCTCGGGATGGCCGGCCTCGATGCCGGCGCGCGCTTTGTACAGTCGTTCATCGAGACGCTGACCTCGGCGTTCTCGCCGGCGGCGTTACCGACGTGGGTGCCGCGGCTGGCGGCGTTGCTGTCAGCGGCAGCGGTGGTAACCCTGGCGGTCGGCGCGTGGCTGACGTGGTGGCGGGCGCCCCTGCATCGGCGTACGGCGGGCGGGCGGGCATGGGCGCTACTGGGCTCGCCGATTGATGCGGGCGTGGCGGTGCGGCAGGCCACCGAAACCGTGTGGCGTCTGCTGAAGGGCGGCGCCGCGATCAAGACGCCCGACGCCAGGGATCTCAGCCGGCGGTATGCCGAGTTGCTGGCCGAGAACCTGGGCCAGCCGGGCTTCCGCGAGTTATTGCTCGTGGTGCACGACATGGATGCCCACCGCGACCTGGTGTTCGGCCTGGTTCGGGATCCCTTCCGCAAGGCGCTGTTTCCGCCGCCTGGTGGCGTGTCGTCGCGACGCGCGGAGGCGCACGACCTGTCGAGCGGCACGCAGGCCTTTACGGCCGATGTGCTGGCCGCGGCGATGAGCCTGCCGGGCGTGAGCGATCCGCGACTGGTCCAGTTCGCGCCTGACTCCTACTGGCGCGGTGAGACCCATCGGCTGGTCGATCGGCCGGCGTGCCTGGCGCGCCTGCTCGAAGAGGCGGCGGCCGCCGGAGCGGAACAGGTCGTCATTATCGCCGCCACGCCGGATCCGCCCGGCCCCCATGAGCTGCGGCCGCCACGCCTCGACGGGTTTGGCCGCGTCGGCGAGCAGCTGGCTTCGGCGGAAACCGCGGCCCTCAGTGACGCCGTGCGCCACCTGCATCACCGCTTCCAGGGCGTCTACGTGATTCGTCCGGCGCACAACCCGATCCGGCCGCTCGATCTCACCGGCGCGTACGACGAGAAGTCGGACCGGGTGCAGACGCTCGACGAACTGATGGAGCGTGGCTTCGAGGACGCCTACCGCCAGTTCATCGAACCGGTTGTCGGCGCCTCAGGCGACCGCATGACGCAAGTGAGCCGCGACACCGACGAGTACTAGCCACAGAGGACACAGAGTGACTTCTTGAAAGGCGTGTCAGCTCACTCGAAGCTTGATCGCATTTAGAAGAGTTTTCTCTGTGTCCTCTGTGTCCTCTGTGGCTAAGATTCGTTACATGAAGCCAGCCACCCACCTTATTCATGCCGGCGAACGGATCGATACCGGCGCGACGCCGTCACTGACCGTCCCCATCTACGAGACGAGCACGTTCGTGTTCGACTCGGTGGCCGACGTCATCAAGTACCAGGAAGGGAAGCTGAACGGCTATCTCTATTCGCGCTACGAGAACCCGACCGTGGTGGCGGTCGAGGAGAAGATCGCGGCGGTGGACGGCGCGGAAGCGGCGCTGTTGTTCAGTTCCGGCATGGCGGCGATCTCGACGGCGCTGCTGACCCTGCTCAAGCCGGGGGACGAGATCCTGTGCAGCGCGGCCATCTACGGTGGCACGTTCCACGTCATCGAGGACCTGATGGTGAAGTTCGGCGTCGAGCGCCGCTTCATCACCCTCGAGCAGCTTGCCGACCTGGCGACGGTGATTGGCCCCAGGACGCGGATGGTGTGGTTCGAGTCGCCGATCAACCCCACGCTGCGCTGCGTCGACGTGCGCAAGGTCGCGACCGCGTGCAAGAAGGCCGGCGTGCTGTCCGTGATCGACAACACCTTCGCCAGCGCCCTCAACCAGCCGGTGTTGTCGATGGGCATCGACCTGTCGATGCAGAGCGCCACCAAGTACCTGAATGGTCACAGCGATGTCACCGGCGGGGCGTTGTCGGGCGCGAAGGCGATGGTCGCGCCCCTGGCCAAGGCCCGCCGCCTGCTGGGCGGCATCATGGACCCGCTCCCGGCGTTTGCCCTTGGCCGCGGCATGAAGACCATGCCGCTGCGCGTCGCGCAACACAACGCCAACGCCCTGGCCATCGCGCAGCACCTCGAGCACCATCCGGCGCTGGAGCGGGTCTACTATCCGGGCCTCGCGTCGCACCCGGATTACGCCATCGCCGTCGGGCAGATGAGCGGGTTCGGCGGGGTGGTCACGATTGACGTGAAGGGCGGCCGGGACGCGGCCTTCCGGGTGTTCGACAGGCTGACGGTGATCAAGCGGGCCGCCAGCCTGGGCGGCGTCGAGAGCATTTGCAGCCTGCCGATCCTGACATCGCAGTACGGCCTCACCGACGAGGAACTGGTGGCGGCCGGCGTGTCGAAGGGGATGATCCGGATGTCGATCGGTCTCGAAGACGCGACGGATCTGATCGCCGATCTGGAACAGGCGCTTGGGTAGTAGCCAGATGCCAGTAGCCAGATCCCAGTAGCCAGTAGCCAGATGCCAGAAGTGCTCGTCTCTTTCTGGCTACTGGCTACTGGCTACTGGTTACTTGTCCCGGGTCTCGTGCAGGAACTCCAGCACCAGTTCCAGCATCCGCTGGTTGATGCGGCTGCCTTCGTAGGTTCCGAACTTCTTCTGGAACGCCTCGAGCGGCACCACCGCCTTGGCCATGGTGCGGTGGCCGCCGGCGCTGCCGATGTCGTTGAACCAGCGGCGCACGAAGTCGCCGGCGTTACGCGAGTAGCCCAGGTTGCGCACCGACACCACGAAGGTGTCGTTCACCACGCCGCTGATCACCGTCCACTGGACGTTCTCCAGCTGCAGGTAGAAGTCCGCCACGTACGGGATGAAGTCGTCGCGCGGCGGCTCGCCGAGGAACGCGCAGAACACGTGTTCCATCATGCGCCCCTGCTGCCAGCCCTTGATCAGGTAGTCGAGCCGCTCGGCGGTGATTTCCGCGCCCTCCATCTTGCGGATCATCGTGGAGTCGGCGAGCGGGTACAGGTGCGAGAACGAGTCGAGGTCGGCGCGGTTGGCGTGACGGTTGAAGAACAGGGTGTCCGACTTGATGGCGTAGAGCATCGCCGTCGCCGTCCGCTCCGAGATATCCATGTCGACGGCGCGCAGGTGCTCGGTGAGGATCGTGCAGGTCGAGCCGTAGTCGGGGCGGATGTCCTTGAAAATGGCGTTGTAGCCCGGCTGCTCGGGGTGGTGATCGATCACGAGATCGACGTGCGGCAGCAGCCCCGGGAAGTAATGCGGCTGGACGTCGACCAGCGCAATCTTGTCGAAGTCCTTGAACTGGTCGGGGGTGATCGTCTCGATCTTGAGGTCCAGCAGCTTGACCATCCGCAGGTTCTCGGGCCGCGTCACCGGCTGGAGGCAGGCGACCACCGCGGTTTGCCTCGTGCGGCGGAGAATCGTCCGCAGCGCCAGGCCGCTGGCCAAGGCGTCGGGGTCGGGATCGTTGTGCGTGAGGATCAGCACCCGGTCGGCGTCGGCCATGTAGCGCTGGTACTGCTGGACCCGCTGCCGGGTCACCGAACGGCCCAACTCGCTGAGCAGCGGGGGGCCGAGCAGCTCGGCGAGGGTCAGGGTCGTCACTTCGGGGAAGTCGTCGCGCAGTTCTTCGGCACGGCGCACGTCGGCGAGGCTGGTGCCCAGCACGTAGATGAGCGTGCCGCCCGCGCCGCGCAACGCTTCAAGCACCTTGCGCAGGCCCTTGCGGCCGTTATCTTCAACAAAGACCGGGGTGACAGGGGACAGGCCCGCCTTGACGTAGCTGTCGACTCTCGCCGGATCGGCCACCGACACCGGCAGTTCCGAATCTTCGAAGTGGCGGGCGAGCGCCCGGCTTTCCACTAAGACGTCGAGCTCCGAGTTCGGAGTGAGGACTGCCTCCAGGAGCCGGACCACCAACTCCGTGTGACAGACCGCCAGACAACGCACGATGCCTTGAGTATATCCCTGCCGGCTTTGGTAGCATGGCGGCGTGCGACAGGCGATCGCCGCGGGCTTCGTGGTGTTGGTGGCCGCTTTTACCGCCGCGGTGGGCGGGCAGGCGGGCGGCCAGCAGAGCTTCCGCTCAGGTGTTGAGCTGGTGTCCTTCGGCGTCACCGTGGTCGATCGCCGGGGCAACCTGGTCACTGACCTCAGCCGCGACGACTTCGAGGTGGTTGAAGACGGCCGTCCCGAGGAGCTGAACTACTTTGCGGTCGGCGACGGTGACACGGCGCCGCCCCTGCACGTGGGGCTGATGCTCGACGCCAGCGGCAGCATGCAAACCGACCTCAAGCTCGCGCAAGGCGCGTCGATCAAGTTCCTGAACCTGTTGCCGCACGCCGAAGACATCACTCTGGTCGACTTCGACACGCAGGTACGGATCACGCGCTATCCGCAGCGCGATTTTCCGCGGCTGGTCGAGCGCATCCGCCAGCGCAAGCCCGAGGGCTGGACGGCGCTGTACGACGCGCTCGGCACCTTCCTGGACGGGGTCGACCAGCAGGAGGGCCGCCGCGTGCTCGTGATGTACACCGACGGCGCCGACTCGCGGTCGGTGCTGAGCTTCGGTGAAACCCTGACGCTGCTGCGGGCGTCGCCGGTCACGGTCTACGCCATTGGCTTCGTCGGCAACACCGGCTCGTCGCGGCAGCTGCTGCAGATGACCTTGATGCAGTTGACCGAGGTCACCGGCGGACAGGCATTCTTTCCCTCGAGCATGAAGGGCGTCGAGGAGGCGTATGACCAGGTGCTCGCCGAGATCGCCGGGCAGTACCACCTTGGCTATCTGTCGGACAACACCACTGCTGACGGCGCATGGCGCAAGGTCGAGATCAAGATGAAGCGGCCCGACACCCGCGTCCGCGCCCGCAAGGGCTATTTCGCCCCATACAAGACCTCGCAGAATTAGGGTACGATGGTGTGCTTGTCCACCGTAGCGCGGAGCGCGAAGGTGGGCTCTGGCACACGCCACCATGCCCACCGTCTCCGACCGTTTCGTCCTCGCGTCAGACTTCGAGCTCGCCGGCGATCAGGTGCACGCTGTACCCGAACTGGTCGACGGCCTGACTCGCGGCGACAAGCACCAGGTGCTGCTCGGCGTGACCGGATCGGGCAAGACCTACACCATGGCGCAGGTCATCAACCGGGTGAACCGGCCGACGCTGGTGATGGCCCACAACAAGACGCTGGCGGCTCAGCTGTTCCAGGAGTTCCGCCGGTTCTTCCCCGAGAACGCGGTCGAGTACTTCGTCAGCTACTACGACTACTACCAGCCGGAGGCCTACATGCCCTCCAGCGACACCTACATCGAGAAGGAATCGACGATTAACGAGGAGATCGATCGCATGCGCCTCTCGGCCACGCGCTCGCTCTTCGAACGCCGGGACGTCATCATCGTCGCCAGCGTCTCGTGCATCTATGGCCTCGGTTCGCCGGACGCTTACTACGGCCTGGTCATGCCGCTCGAGAAGGGCCAGCGCATCGACCGAGACCAGATCCTGCGCAAGCTCGTCGAAATCCAGTATGAGCGCAACGACCTGGAGTTCAGCCGTGGCACCTTTCGGGTGCGCGGCGACATTATCGAGGTCTATCCGTCGTACGAGGAGTTCGCGCTGCGGATCGGCTTGTTCGGCGACGAGATCGACGAGCTCACCTCGTTCGACCCGCTCACCGGCAAGGCGCTGCGCCGCCATGACCGCACCACCGTGTTTCCCAAGTCGCACTTTGTCACCGGGCGCGAGCGACTGAAGGAAGCCGTGGTGACGATCAAGGCGGAACTCGAAGAACGCCGCGGCGACCTCGAGCGCAACGGCAAGGTGCTGGAGGCACAGCGGCTGCACCAGCGCACGATGTTCGATCTCGAGATGATCCGGGAGATCGGCTACTGCCACGGGATCGAGAATTACTCACGGCACCTGACGCAGCGCTCGGCGGGACAGCCGCCGCCGACGCTGCTCGACTACCTGCCGGCCGATGCGCTCGTGGTGGTCGACGAGAGCCACCAGACGGTGCCCCAGATTCGCGGCATGTATCACGGTGACCGCTCGCGCAAGGAGGTGCTGGTCGAGTACGGCTTCCGCCTGCCGTCAGCGCTCGACAACCGCCCGCTCAACTTTGACGAGTGGGAGGACCGGGTCGGTCAGCTGGTCTACGTGTCGGCCACGCCCGGTCCGTACGAGTTGAAGATGGCCGGCGGCGTCGTGGTCGAGCAGGTGATCCGCCCGACCGGCCTGATGGACCCGCCCGTGGAAGTGCGCCCGGTCAAGGGCCAGGTTGACGACCTGTTGATGGAGATTCGGGACCGGGCCTCGCGCCAGGAGCGGGTGTTGGTCACGACCCTGACCAAGCGCATGGCCGAGGACCTGACCACGTACTACCAGGAACTCGGGGTCAAGGTCCGCTACCTGCACTCGGACATCGATACGCTCGAGCGCGTCGAGATCCTGCGCGACCTGCGGCGGGGCGTGTTCGACGTGCTGGTCGGCATCAACCTGCTGCGCGAGGGCCTGGACTTGCCGGAAGTGTCGCTGGTGGCCATTCTCGACGCCGATAAGGAGGGGTTCCTGCGCTCGGCCGGCGCCCTCATCCAGACCTCGGGTCGCGCGGCGCGAAACCTCAACGGCCGTGTGATCATGTATGCGGACCGTCACACCGATTCCATGCGCGCCGCCATCAACGAAACCGACCGCCGCCGCACCCGGCAAGCGGCCTACAACGCGGAACACGGGATTACCCCGACCAGTATCGTCAAGGCCATCGACGACGTCTTATCGAGCGTGTACGACCGGGATTATTCGTCGATGGTCGACCCGCGCGAGAAGCAGGTCTTCCGGACCCAGGCGGAACTGGATGCGCACATTGTCACCCTCGACGCCCAGATGAAGGGCGCCGCGGCCAACCTCGACTTCGAGAAGGCGGCATCGTTGCGGGATCAGATACGCGGGCTGAAGACGCGCGAACTGGGGTTGGGCCCCTTCGACTCCGCTCAGGGCAAGCGGGGCCACGCATGAGCAACGCGCGGCAAGCCTGGCTGCTCGAGTGGCTCAAGAACGCCCTGCTCGAGGTCCAGGAATACTTCAAGTTGTGCCTCGCCGCCATCAAGGGGGCGATGTCGCGGCCGTTCTATGCCCGCGACGTCATGGAGCAGATCGACGTCATCGGTCTCGGCTCACTGACGGTGGTGATCCTGACCGGCTTCTTCACGGGCGCCGTGTTGGCCCTGCAGTCGGGCATGACGCTCGACCAGTTTGGCGCCCGGCCCTTTGTCGGCCGCCTGGTCAGCGCCTCGATGATCAAGGAGCTCGGCCCGGTGCTGACCGCGCTGATGCTGGCCGGCCGCGTCGGCTCGGGCATTGCCGCGGAGCTCGGCTCGATGATGGTGACCGAGCAGATCAGCGCCCTGCGCGCGCTCGGCACCGACCCGATTCGCAAGCTGGTGGTGCCGCGCGTGCTCGCGGGGTTCATCATGTGCCCGATCCTGACGGTGGTTGCCAATGCGGTGGGCTTGACGGGCGGGTGGTTGATTGCGCTGACGCAGTTGCGCGTGCCGTCGGGCGTCTATTGGAGCTCGGTGGTGGAAGGGCTGTACATCCAGGACGTCTGGATGGGCCTGATCAAGCCGTTTTTCCTCGGCTTCGTCATCGTGACCATCGGCTGCCACGTCGGCTTGCGCACGAGCGGCGGCACCCAGGGGGTTGGCCGCTCGACGACCAACGCGGTGGTGGCGGCGTCTGTGGTGGTACTGATTGTCGACTTTTTCCTGACCCGGCTGTTAATCTCGATCTTCTTCTGATGCGTCACAAGAGCCTCGATGAATTCGGTGTCGCGGTCGAGCTGGCCGAGCCCCACGCCCCGGTGGTGCTGTTCGACAAGGTGTGCCTGGCCTTTGACGAGAAGGTCATCCTGAAGGACGTCACCTTCGACGTGCGCGCCGGCCACACTAAGATCTTTCTCGGCGCCAGCGGCGCCGGCAAGTCGACCATCCTCAAGTTGATGCTGGGGCTGCTCAAGCCCGATTCCGGCACGATCTGGGTGCTCGGCCACCGCGTCGACCAGATGACCGAACAGCAGTTGATGGGCGTGCGCCACCACATGGGCATGGTGTTCCAGGAGGGCGCGTTGTTCGACTCGTTCACGGTCGGCGAGAACGTCGGCTACAAGCTCTACGAAGAGACCACGCTGCCGCTGCCGGAAGTGCGCCAGCGCGTGGAAGAGGTCCTCGGCTTCGTCGGTCTCGCCGAGCACATCGACAAGCAGCCGTCGGAACTGTCGGGCGGCCAGCGCCGCCGCGTGGCGATTGCCCGCGCCATGGCCGCGAAGCCGACGTTGTTGCTGTACGACGAGCCCACCACCGGTCTCGACCCGATCACCTCGCTGACCATCGACGCCGAGATCATCAAGCTCCGGGATCTCGAGGCCGTGACCTCGGTGATCGTGACCCACCAGCTGCGCGACGCCTTCTACGTCTCGACCCACGCGGCCTCGCGCAGCAGCAGCGGCGAGCTGGAGATTACCGCCGCCGACCAGGCGAAGATCAGCCAGGCCGACTTCGTCATGCTGAAGGACGGCACCATCCATTTCGAAGGCTCGGCCGACGAGTTACGGGCCTCGACCGACGAGTACATGCAGACGTTTCTTTCGTAAGGGGACCACAGCACCATGCCGCGCACTCATTCACTCGCCTGGGCCCAACTGAAGTTCGGCATCATCGCCGTCTTCGCGCTGATCATGGCGGGCATGTTAATCTTCGCCGTCGGCGGCGGGAGCGGCATGCCGTGGCAGAATTACTCGCTGAAGGCCCGCTTTGGCAACGTGGCCGGGTTGATGGCGGGGTCGCCGGTGCGAGTGGCTGGTGTCCAGGTCGGCACGGTCGACCGGGTCATCTTGTCCGACACCGGCGTCGAGGTCTGGTTCACCGTGAAGAACGAGTACCAGGCGCTCGTGACCGACCGCTCGAATGCCGTGCTCGGCAGCATCTCCCTGCTCGGCGAAGGCGCGGTGGACATCTCGGCCGGCATCGGCGGCACGCCCGTCCCGGAATGGGGCTACGTCAACTCGGGTGTCGCCGAGGGCAGCATCGCGCAACTGACCACCGAGGCCACCGCCGGCCTGAACGAGGCGAAGCTCTTGATTTCGGACCTCCGCGCCGGCAAGGGCACCGTTGGCAAGCTGTTCACCGACGACACCATTTACCGGGAGTTCGAGAGCTTCGTGCAGGCGGCCGAACGCGTGGCGCGAAACGTTTCCGACGGCAAGGGCACGATCGGCAAGTTCGCCAACGACCCCAAGATGTACAACGAGCTCGAGGCCTCGCTGGCCAACCTCAACGTGATTACCGGCAAGCTGCGCAGCGGCGAGGGCAGCCTCGGCCAGTTGATGAACGACCCCGCGCTCGCCAAGAGCCTGAACCAGACGTCCTCGAACCTCGAGGCGATGACCGGCCGGCTCAATCGCGGCGAGGGCACTGCCGGCAAGCTCCTGAACGACGATGCGCTGTACCAGCGCATTGACAGTATGACTGCGCGCCTCGACACGGTTTTGCAGCAGCTCAACGATGGCCAGGGCACGGCCGGCCAGCTGCTGCACGACAAACAGTTATATGAGAACATGAACGGAGCGGTGGCCGAGATCAAGGCGCTGATCGCCGAGATCAAGAAGGACCCGAAGAAGTATCTCAACGTGAAAGTCAGCATTTTTTAAGGAGTCCCATGTCGAACGACAACCACGGCAGCAGCATGATGATTGCGTTCGTGGCCGGTGCCCTGACGGGTGCGGCCATGGCGATCCTGTTTGCGCCGGCCTCTGGCGAAGAGACGCGCGAGTACCTCGGCAAGAAGGCGCGCGACAGCAAAGACAAGGCGCGGGAGGCCATGGACCAGGGCCGCGAGTACTACGAGCGCCAGCGCGAGAACCTCGTCACCGCGGTCGATCGCGGCCGCGAGGCCTTTCACCAGGCCCGCGAACGGGGCGATCAGGCGTGAGCGACACCGGCGAGCTCTTTCTCGGCGTCATCGCGTTGGCGGTGCTGCTGATGGCGGTGATCCAGGTCGCCGCCATCGTCGCCGGGATCCGCCTCGCCCGGCGGGTCGACCAGCTCGCGACGCAGCTCGAGCGGGACGTCAAGCCCTTGCTGGCGAACCTCACCGCGGTGACGACCGAGGCGGCCCGGACCGCCGCCCTGGCCGCCAGACAGGTCGAGCGGTTCGACCAGGTGTTTGCCGAGTTGACGGAGCGCGTGGACCAGACGCTGGCCGCCGCGCAGTCGTTTGTCATCGGCCCGGCCAAGCAGGGCATGGCGATCTTCGCCGGGGTCTCGGCCTTAATCGATTCGTTCCGCGGCCTGCGCGAAGCCTCGCGCCGGCGGCAGGCCAGCCGGCCGGTGGTTGACGAGGAAGAATCGCTTTTCATCGGCTGAATCCGCCTTCGCCCTAGGCTTCGGCGCGACAAGTGTGTTAAATGGGGGACATGAAATCTGTGTCCCGGTCCCTCGCTCGCCTCCTCGTCGTCCCAGCGTTGCTCGTTACGGCCTTCGCCACGCCGTCGTTCGCCCAAGAACCCCAGTCTGCCGCGCTCGCCAAAGAGCTAGCTCAGCTGCTGACCGATAAGAAGCTCGACAGCATCGCTGCGCGCATGCCCGACACCCTCGAAGAGTTCGTGGGCGCCCTGCATTTCCCCGGCACCTTGATGGTGGTGTGGGCCCGGACGACTGCGCCGGCCGTGGTCAACGAGAAACTGATCGGCAAGGACTACAAAGAGGTCTACCTGGACCTCAACAGCGCCTCGGTCGTCGAGTCGCGCAACTTCGTCACCGATGTTGGCGCCGACGGGCTCAGGGCCAAACCCACCGTCAAGCAGGGGCCCGCCGACTCGCACGACCTGGCGGCCAAGTCCATGCGCTTCGATGGCAACTGGCGCGAAGACAAGATGTCGGAAGCCGAGTACATGAAGGCCCACGCGGCGGCCGACGCCGCGTACGCGCGGGCGCTCCAGGCGCTGCTGAACGAGATCAAGAAGGCCAGCTAAGACCACTACCGCGCCACGCGGTCAATCCCGCTAGACTAGAATGGCGTCCGAGGGCGAATCGCCGCCGATTGGCCCTTGGCCCACCATCCCATATGCGCGCAGCCACCACTACCGCCCCGCGTCCCTTGCTGCTGCTGGTCGATGACGACCAGCAGATCCGCCAGTTGCTGAGCGACATCGGCAACCGCGAGGGCTTCGAGGTCCTCGAGGCCGCCGACGGCGCGGCCGCACTCCAGATGCTGCATCGCCGGCACATGGATTTGGTCCTGCTCGATCTCCACATGCCGCGCGTGAACGGCCTGGAGGTGCTGCGCGCGGTCCGGGCCGGCGGCACGAGTTCCCAGATCGCGCTCATGAGCGGGGCGGCCAGCGTCGAGGACGCCGTGGAGGCGATCAAGCTCGGCGCGACCGAGTACTTCTCGAAACCCCTCGACTTGCCGCGGGTGCGGGCGTTGATGGGCGCCATGCGGCAGCAGTTCCAGGACCGCACGTCGGTGCTCGACAGCGACGCCGCGCTGGCCGCGCGCCTCGAAGTGTGCGGCATGATCGGCCGTTCTCCGGCGATGCGTGAACTGTTCAGCGTGATCAGCCGGCTGGCGCCGCATGCCCGGACGGTGCTCGTCACAGGCGAGACCGGCACCGGCAAGGAACTGGTGGCCCGGGCGCTACACACGCTGGGACCACGCAGCGCCAAGAGGCTCATCACCGTCAACTGCTCGGCGGTGGTCGAGACGTTGTTCGAATCTGAACTGTTCGGGCACGTGCGGGGCGCCTTTACGGGTGCTACGGCCGACAAGACGGGGGTGTTCGAGGCCGCCAATGGCGGCACGGTGTTCCTGGACGAAGCCGGGGAGTTACCGCCCGGCGCCCAGGCCAAGTTGCTGCGGACGCTCGAGAATGGCGAGTTACAGCGCGTGGGCTCGGTCGAACTGAAGAAGGTTGATGTGCGCGTGGTCGCCGCGACCAATCGGCAGCTCGATGCCGAGATCGCGGCGGGCCGCTTTCGCAGCGACTTGTATTACCGCCTCAACGTGGTGGAGATCACGGTGCCGCCGCTGCGCGAGCGGCCCGAAGACATCCCGTACCTGACAGCCGCGTTCGTCCGTCGCTTCTCGCTGGAGTTCGACAAGGCGATTACCGGGCTGACCGAGGAGGCTGAAGAGCGGCTGGTGCAGTGGCCCTGGCCGGGCAACGTGCGCGAGTTGCGCAACGTCATCGAGCGCGCCTGCCTGTTATGCGAAGGGCACTTGTTGACGGAAGGCGACCTGGCCCGCTCGCTCAGCGAGCGTCCGGCGGCCGTGCCGGTGGCGGTCCCCGATGACGAACCAGTGGGCCCGCCGCCGGATGCCGACGCGGTCGCGGTCGCACTCGACCGCGCCGGCGGCAACAAGTCGCTGGCGGCGCGCCGGCTGGGCATCAGCCGCCGCGCGCTGTATCGCCTGATCGACAAATACGCCCCGAAGCCGGGCGGCGTCTAGATGCGCCGGGCGACGCTGCTTCTGGTCGCCGCCGTGACGATCGCGGCGGTGGCCTTTGCCGTGCCCCTGGTGCCCATGGCGACTTGGTATGTCACGCACCCGGAGCGGATGCGGCAGGTGGTGGGCGCGTACGAACTTGGCAAGAGTGTCGCCGCCACCGGCGCGACCGTCGGCGCCGGGTTGACCTCGGTGAAAAATGCGCTCAGCCTCTACTGGTCGTTTTTCAGTCCCGAGTACCTGTTTCTGCTCGGCGACCCCAGCCTGATCAACTCGACGCGGCACACGGGCCTGTTTCCGTTGAGCTTCGCGCTGCTTATCCCGTTCGGCGTCTGGCACCTGGCGAGGCGCCGCCGCGAGCTCGATCTGGTGGTCCTGGCAGGACTGGTCACGGCACCCGTGGCCGCGGTGGCATCGGGCGCGATCGAAATGAATCGGGTGATGTTCGTGGTCCCGTTTGGCGCGCTCGTTGCCGTTTACGGCGTGGAGTGGCTCCTGACGGCAGCAAGGCGCGGGGGGGCGATCGTGGCGTTCGTCCTGGTGGGAGCGGTGCCGCTGCAGTTCGCGGTCTTTTACGGCGACTACATGGGCCGCTACCGGGTCGCGGCGGGACCGGCGTTCGGCGGCAACACCCGCGAGTTGTTCGTGACCGCAATTGCGAGAGCAGGGACTGGCGACGCACCGCCGGTGTACGTCAACGCCGCCATCCAGCATGCGGACCGTTATTGGCGGTTCTTCGCATTAGCCGGGGGCCGGCCTGACGTGATCGGCCGGCTGCACACGTATGGCCAGCAACTGCCTTCGCCCGCACCCGCGGGGGCCCTCCTGGCCTGCGCGCTGGCCGACCCGGAGTGCGCGGGGCTGCTGCCCGGCGCGCAACGCTGGCAGCCCATCCACGTGGTCTCCGAGCTGGATGGCACGAGATCATTTGCGCTGTTTGAAGCGCGCTAGGCCGACGCGACCGACCAGGCGGCGTCAATCACCCACGCTGCAATCACACCCCAGACCAGGGTCCGCGACCAGGCATCGCCACGCGCCAACCAGCCGGCCACACCGCAGGCCGCCAGCACGACGACCAGTGGCACCATCACCAGGAAGTCGGCGATGGCATGCGGTGAGCCGAAAGTCGAAGCCGCCAGCGGAGCGACCGCCACGCCTGCCAGCAAGAGCAGAGTCACCGGCGTAAACCCGCCGCGCAGCCGCTGGGACACGCCGGCAACGAACGCGACCGCGGTGGCGAACAGGAACGGCGATGTGCCACGCAGGGGCAACGCCGGCGAAGCTGGGCCGTCGAAGAACAGCCACGACGGATCGAAGAATCCCCAGTAGAGCGACAGGCGCGTGCCCAAGGTGTTCCAGTTCACGAACGCCAGGACGCCATCAAGAGGCGAGCGCAGGTGGGCGGCGTGGATTGCCCAGCGGCCGAACGTGTCGGGGTAGGCACTGGGGTTGGCCGCGAACCAGGCGGCCGCGACGAGGAGCGGAGCCAGAAATGCCCCAGCCGGAACAGCCATGTTCACCGCACCGCGACGTCCGCTCAGCCAGATGGCCAGCAGCGTGACGAGCAAGAGAGAGCCCATCGTCCACGGCGCAGACGGATGGGTGAAGGCCCCGAGCCCTAGTGCCAGCCCCCCGGCAGCCGCCTGTCGCCGATCGCCGCCGTCGAAATAGGCCACGATTGCCAGCAACCACCCGAGGACGAATGGCAGGGGATAGATCGCGTCAACGCCTGTCCGCGCGAACACGAAATGGGCCGGCGTGATCATCAGGAGCAGCGCCGCGCCGACGGCCAGCGGCGCTGACGACAGGATCCGCCGACACAGCACGAAGAGCAACGCGACGTTGAGGGCGCCAACCCCGGCTGCCGCCAGGCGCCCCGCGGTCTCTGGTGACGCGACCAGGCGCATCAGCGCCGTGGAGTACACCGCCACCGGCTGCAGCCAACGATCGTCGCTCACGCGGAAGAAGAGGGGATAACCGTCGGCCCCGATGCCGGCCGTGGCCGCGTGGTGCAATAGCTCCGTTTCAGCGGGTGAAAGTGGCGAGCTGCCGATGCGTATGGCGTACAGCCCAAACGCCACAATGGCTAAGAGTCCCGCGGTGGCAATCGACCGGAGGCGAGGGCTCAAGATGAAGGTGGGTGAATGGTGCGCGCTCCAGGATTCGAACCTGGGACCCCTCGCGTGTGAAGCGAGTGCTCTACCACTGAGCCAAGCGCGCGGCCAGACCAAGGATCATAGCATAAGGCCCGGCCGGCTCAGACCGTGCCGAACAGCCGATCGCCGAAGTCGCCCAGTCCGGGCACGATGAACTTGTGGGCATCGAGCTCGCGATCGACCACCGGCGTGAAGATGGGAACCGCCGGGTAGGCCTTCTCGACCGCCGCCACACCCTCGGGCGCCGCCACGATGCACACCAGCCGCAGGTGGCGCGCGCCCGCCCGCGTCAGCACGTCGAGCGCCGCGACGGCGCTGCCGCCGGTGGCCAGCATGGGGTCGATCAGCAGCACGTAACTGTTCTCGATGCCTGGCGGCAGCTTGGCGTAGTACTGCGATGCCACCGCCGTGCGCTCGTCGCGCTGGAGCCCCAGGTGGCCGACCCGGGCGTTGGGCACGAGTTCGAGCAGGCCCGGCAGCATGCCGAGGCCGGCCCGCAGCACCGGGGCCATCACGACGTCAGCGGCCAGCCGGCGGCAGGGCGAGGGCCCGAGTGGCGTCTCGACAATCGCGTCGGCCATGGGGACATCCCGCAACGCCTCGGCGCCCAGCAGCACGCTGATGCGGTTCGCGAGGGCCCGGAAGCGCTCGGGCGCTGTGCGCGCGTCGCGCAGCTCCGCCAGGCAGTCATGAACCAGTGGGTGAGTGACCAGGTGCAACACGGGGGAAGAGCTTAACAGGAGATCAGGAGTTCAGGCGCAACTTTGACCTGCATCACGTACAATTCCCCTGCATGCGCGCACGCTTCCTGGTTACCGGGCTGGCCCTGATCCTGGCCGCCGCCGTGCTCCTCCCGGCCTTGTCGGCCCGGCAGGCGGCCGACGTGTCGCTGATCGTCGCCAACGGCATCGTCGTCACGGTCGATGGCAGCCGGCGCATTCTGGATCCCGGGTCCGTCGCCATCAACGGCACACAGATCGTCGCCGTCGATACGCCGGCGGCCATCGCGGCCCGCTACCGCAGCGCCGACACCATTGATGCCACCGGCAAGGTGGTCATGCCGGGGCTGATCAACACGCACACCCACGCGGCCATGGTCATGTACCGCGGGCTCGGCAACGACCTCGCCCTCATGGACTGGCTGCAGAAGTACATCTTCCCGGCCGAGGCCAAGACGGTCTCGCCCGCGTTCGTGCGCATTGGTACTCGGCTCGCGTTGCTCGAGATGATTCAGTCGGGCACCACCACCTTTGCCGACATGTATTACTTCGAGGAAGAGGTCGCGCGCGTCACCAAGGCGGCCGGTGTCCGCGGTGTGCTGGGGCAGACGGTGATCGAGTTCCCCGTGCCCGACGCCAAGACGCCGGCCGACGCCTTGAAGCGTACCGAGGCGTTTGCCCGCGAGTTCGCGCAGGACGATCTGATCACGCCGTCGATCGCGCCGCACGCCGTCTATACCCTGGACGCGGCGACGCTGACCGCCACCAGCGACCTGGCCAAGCGGCTCAATATCCCCATCCAGATCCACCTGGCGGAGACGGCGGCTGAGATTGGACAGTCGCACGATCGGCACCAGCAGCGCCCGGTCGCCTTGCTCGACCGCCTCAAGTTCTGGGCGCCGATCACGATTGGCGCCCACGGGGTGTGGATCAACGCCGACGAGATCGCGCTGCTCAAGGCTCGCAACGTGGGCATTTCGAACAACCCCGAAAGCAACATGAAGCTCGCCAGCGGCACCGCGCCGGTGGTCGGCTATCGCCAGGCCGGCGTCAACGTCGGCCTCGGCACCGACGGCGCCGCCAGCAACAACGACCTCGACATGTTCGAGGCCATGCGGCAGGCCGCCTTCCAGCAGAAACTGGTCACCATGGACCCGCGCGTGATCAGTGCGCCCGAGGCCCTGGAGATGGCCACCATCGGCGGGGCCCGCGTGCTCGGCCAGCAGGCGCGGATTGGCTCGCTCGAGCCCGGCAAGCGCGCGGACCTGATTGTGGTGGGGATGTCGCGGCCGCGCCAGACGCCGCTATTTGATCCCGTGTCGCAGCTGGTCTACGCGTCGCGCGGCGACGACGTCGAGACGACCATCGTGAACGGGAAGGTGCTGATGCGCGACCGCACGATGCTGACGATGGACGAGGCCACCGTGCTGCGCGAGGCCCGCCAGGCGGCGGACCTCGTAAGGAAGGCCGTGCAGTAGTAACTATTCCAGGATGCCGATGTAGGGCAGGTTGCGATACTGCTCGGCGTAGTCGAGGCCGTAACCGACGACGAAACGATCTTCGATGGTGAAGCCGATGTAGTCGACCTTGACCTCGATCTTGCGGCGTGAGGGCTTGCTGAGCAGGCAGGCGGTACGCAGCGATCGCGGTCCGCGTGCCTGGAGAATGTCCTGCAGGTAGTGCAGGGTCAGGCCGGTATCGACGATGTCCTCGACGATGATCACGTCGCGGCCTTCGAGCCCCGAGTCGAGGTCCTTCGACAGGCGGACTTCGCCGGTGGAACTGGTGCCGGAACCGTAGCTGGAGCAGGCCATGAAGTCGATGGTGACGTGGCCCTCCATGGCACGAATCAAGTCGCCGAGGAAGAGGAAGGCGCCCTTGAGGACGCAGACGAAATGCAGTTGCCCGGACGGAAAGTCCTGGCGAATTTCGCGGGCGAGATCGGCAATGCGCGCCGACAGTTCTTCCTGGTCGATCAAGACAGCGGGGGTGGCACTCGGCATGGCGGAAAAGACTAACACGAACGGGAATGCATGAAGGCCTTTGACATCATCACCGAGACCGATGCGCGAAGCCTGGAGCTTGGTTCCAGCGTCACGCTGAAGCCGGGCGGGCACGTCACGCCGCTGGCGGCCGACACGTTGGCGGCGCGCCGGATTACGGTGCACCGCGGCGTGGCCGACGCCAGCCTCGATGGACTGGCGCCGGTGGCCGCTGTTCGCGCCCTGGCGATCGGCAGCGACCACGGCGGCGTCGCCCTCAAGGGGGCGTTGCGCGATTACCTGCGCCAGAAAGGGCTGAGCGTGCTCGATGTGGGTACCGACGGCCCAGACGCCGTGGACTATCCGGACATTGCCGCGCAGGCCGCCCGGCTCGTCGCCCGCAAGGAAGTGGACGCCGCCATCGTCATTGACGGGGCCGGGATTGGCTCGGCGATTGCCGCCAACAAGATTGATGGCGTCCGCGCCGCCATGTGTAACGACAAGACCCTGGCTCGCTACGCCCGCGAGCACAACGGCGCCAACGTCCTGACCCTCGGCGCGACCCTCGTGTCGGTGGACGAGGCCAAGGCCATTGTCGACACCTGGCTGGGCACGCCGATGGGCGAGGCGCGCTACCTTCGCCGCCTGGCCAAGATTCGCGCGCTGGAGAAGACGCAGTGACCGATTATCGCCGTGTCATCGAACTGATTCTCGAGGAGTTGGCGCGTGCCGGTGCGGTGGCGCCGACGCGGTGCGCCTGCCACGGCTTCACGTTCGACTGTTGCCCAGATCGGGTGCAGCACGTTCTCGACGCCGGCGCCACCCGGCTGGGTTTGCATGCGGCCGACGGCGGCGCGCAGGGGCTGCCGGGACTGATTGACCACACCTTGCTGAAGCCCGACGCCACGGCGAAGGAGATCGAACAGCTCTGCAAGGAAGCGGCCGAGTGGAAGTTCGCCACGGTGTGTGTCAATCCGACGTGGGTGGCGCTGTCGGCCAGCCTGCTGCGCGGGTCTGGCGTGGCGGTGTGCTCGGTGGTGGGGTTCCCGCTCGGCGCGACCACGCCGGACGTGAAGCAGTTCGAGGCCCGGCGGGCGATTTTCGATGGCGCGTCCGAAATCGACATGGTCATCAACGTCGGCGCGCTCAAGTCTGGAGACATCCGGCTCGTCAGCGACGACATACGGGGGGTGGTCTCGGCCTGCCATGCCGCCGGCGCAGGCAGCAAGGTGATCATCGAGACGGCGCTGCTCACGGACGAAGAGAAGATCACGGCCTGCACGCTGTCGAAGGCCGCCGGCGCCGACTTCGTCAAGACCTCGACCGGCTTTGGCCCCGGCGGCGCCACCGCCGCGGATGTGGCCCTGATGCGCCGCATTGTCGGCGACGACATGGGCGTGAAGGCGTCGGGCGGCGTCCGCGACCTGGAACAGATGAAGGCGATGGTAGCGGCCGGCGCCACGCGCATCGGCGCGAGCGCCGGCGTCCGGATCGTCAAGGAGTCCCGCGGTGAAGCCGGGGCAGGAAAGGCGAGCGGCTATTGATGCGGCTCGGCGCAATGTGCCTGCTGGCGCTGCTCGTGTCGGCCCCGGCAGCGGCCCAAACCCCTGAACGGCTGCCGTGGTTCGCGATTGATCTTCACGGCGGCCTGGTGGGCCTGCCGACCGCCGAGGGCTGGGTGCCCACGGTTCCCGAGGTGACACCCCTGCCCGGCCGGGCCTGGGGCGTGGCCGGCGGCGCCACCGTGTATCCCCTGAAGCTGGGCATCATGACCCTCGGCCTGGGCGTGTCGATGCACACGGGCAAGAGCACGAGCGACGCCCTCACCTCGACCACCACGAGCGGCACCACCGAGACGACGGTGCCGACCACGACGATCGTGACGACGCAGATTACGAGCCTGCTGCCGCAAGTCTCGATCAACTTCGGGCACAAGCTCGGGTGGAGTTATCTCAGTGCCGGGTATGGCCGCTCAAAAGTGGCGAGCAGCGCCGAGGCGTTCGGCACGCAGCCGGCCCAGGCGGTGCCCGAGGCGTGGAACGGCGCCATCAACTTCGGCGGGGGAGCCCGGTGGTTCATGAAACCGCACCTGGGCGCCGGCTTTGACGTGCGCTTCACCAAGCTGGGCTCGCGCGGCGCCACCGAGACGCTGCCCTCGGCCAAGCGGACGCAGATGGTGACGATTAGCGTGGGAATTTCGATCCAGTAGGTGAGGGCGAGGCTTTCAGCCTCGTAGGGGTTGTTCGCTTCGCTCACTTCCTGGGGCTCGGGCTTCGCCCGTCGTAGGGCTCGCCGCCCAAGGCTGCACGTGGGGCCGATAGGGTCTGCTAGAATAGCTTCGCTGAGCGGGAGTAGTTCAGCGGTAGAACGCGAGCTTCCCAAGCTCGATGTCGCGGGTTCGATCCCCGTCTCCCGCTCCATTCGACTCACCTGTCCGTTCGCTTTGCGAACCGACAGGTTCGCTCATGGCAAGCCAACCGTCGAATGCCCTGAGCGAGCGTAGCGAGTCGAAGGGCGCGCTATCCTCGAATAATCCCAAGAATCTCGTCGCGGCGCTGCTCCATGATTTCGGGCGTCAGGCCTTCGAGATTCAGGCGGAGCAGCGGCTCGGTGTTCGACTGGCGGACGTTGAAGTGCCAGTCGTCGAACTCCGCCGATACGCCGTCAAGCGTGTAGACGTTGCCGTGGGCGTAGCGCTTCGCCAACTCCTGGATTGTTACCTCGGCGATTCCCATGTTGGCGACCTTGGTGTTGATCTCGCCCGAGATGAAATACTTCTCGCGCAGCGGCTGCAACAGGTCGCGCAGCGACAGGCCCTTCTTGGACATCAGGTCGAGGATCATCAAGGCCGGAATGAACCCGTTGTCGGCGAAGAAGTTGTCGCGGAAGTAGTAGTGGCCGGTGACCTCGCCGCCGAACACCGCGTCCTCCTCGCGCATGCGGCGCTTGATGAAGGCGTGGCCGACGCGGTTCATCAGGGCCGTGCCCTGGTACTTCGCGACGATGTCCTTCACCGCGTAGCTGGCGCGCACGTCGTAGATCACCGTCTGGCCGGGTTTCTTGAGCAGGAACGCTTCGGCCAGCAGTGCCGTGATGAAGTCGCCGGCAATGAACTCGCCGCTGCCGTCGATGAAGAACACCCGATCGGCGTCACCGTCCCAGGCAATGCCGATGTCGGCCTTCTGCGCGATCACGGCGGCGGTGATGTCGGCGCGGTTCTCCTCGATCAGCGGGTTCGCTTCGTGGTTGGGGAAGGTGCCGTCCACCTCGAAGCACAGGCGGGTGGTCTTACAGGGCAGGCGGTCGAACAGGCGCGGCGCCACCAGCCCGGCGACGCCGCTGCCGGCGTCGAGCACCACGTTGAACGGCTTGAGCGACGCCTCGTCCACGAACGACAGGACGTGCTCGATATAGCGGTCCATGATCTCGCGCTTCTCGACCGTGCCGCGGATCGCCGGCGGCGCGGGAATGGTGCCGGCCAGGATCATCTCCTTCATTTCCTTGATGCCCGACTCGCCGCTCAGCGGGAACGCCTCGGCGCGCACCATCTTGCAGCCGTTGTACTCGCCGGGATTGTGCGACGCGGTAATCTGCGCGCCCCCGTCGAGCCCGTCGGCCGCCACCGCGTAGTACATCTGGTCGGTGCCGAGCAGGCCGTAGTCGAAGATCGTGCCGCCCTGCAGCGTGGCGCCGTCGATGAACGCCGCCGTCAGCGACGGCGACGACAGGCGCATGTCCCGCGTCACCGCGTACTTGCCGGGGCCCAGGTAGGCGATGAACGCCCGGCCCAACTGGTGGAACAATTCCTCGGTGACCTCTGACGGGTAGAGACCGCGAACGTCGTAGGCCTTGAAAACGGATGGATTGATCATAGCGTGGTGTAGTCAGTCAGTTGCGTCTTGTCGCCGATCACGGAGGCGGATTTCAGCACGGCGTTGCGGCCGATGTGACAGTTGCGGCCGACGATCGGGCCGTGCACGACCGCGCTCTGCCCGATGCGCGTGTTCGGCCACACGATGGTGTTCTCGACGTCGGCCGATTCCTCGACCAGCACCGACCGGCCGAGCACGGAGTAGGGGCCGATGCGGGCGCCGCTCTTGACGTGCACGCCGGCATCGATGAAGCACGGACCAACCAGGGTCACGCCATCCTCAATCCGCGCGTCGGGCGACACGATCGGCTGGGTGCGATCGGCCGTGGCGAACACGCCGCCGGCAAACTTGCCGTCGAACATGTCGTGGTGTACCTGGATGTACTTCTCCGGCGTGCCGATGTCGATCCAGTAGCCGCGATCGATGTACGCCACGAACATGTCCTGCCGCTCAATCAGCGACGGGAAATACGTGCGCTCGATCGAATACGAGACATCCTTCGGGATGCGGTCGAACGTGTCCGGTTCGAGCACGTAGATGCCGGCGTTGATCGTGTCGCAGGTAATCTCGTCGGGATTGGGCTTCTCGAGGAAGCGCCGCACGCGGCCGTCGCTCTCGGTCTCGACCAGGCCGTAGGCGGTCGGGTTCTCCACCGGTGTCAGCACGATGGTGGCCTTGGCCTTGCGCTCGCGGTGCAGCCGGAGCACGGCGTTGACGTCGACACTGGTCATGACGTCGCCGTTGAAGACCACGATCGTGTCGGTGACGTTCTGGGCGGCATAGCGAATGGCGCCGCCGGTGCCAAGCGGCGCCGGCTCGACCACATACCGGATGTGCACGCCGGTGCCCGTGCCGTCGCCGAAAACCTCTTCAATGCGGCGGGGCTGGTAGTTGAGGCTCAGGATGACCTCGTCGATCTCCGGGACCTGCTTGAGCTGGTCAATCTGGTAGTGGAGAAAGGCTCGGTCGAAGATTGGGACAACGGGCTTGGGGGTGTGCAGGGTGAGCGGGCGCAGCCGCGTGCCCTTGCCCCCGGCAAGGAGGATGGCCTTCATGACAAACTTCCATGTTACACGAGCGAGGGGTAGAATGGCCGCGGGTAGACATGAACCTCCCGAACAGCCTAACGATCGCACGCATATTCCTGGTGCCGGTGCTGGTTTCGGTCCTGCTGACGAAATTTGAGGGCCGGCTCGTCGCTGGCCTTCCGGTCGAGCTGGTCGCGGCTGCCATTTTCGGCCTCGCGTCGCTTACCGACTGGCTGGATGGCTACCTCGCACGCCGGCGCGATCAGGTCACCCCCCTCGGCCAGATTCTCGATCCCCTTGCCGACAAACTGCTGATCTCGGCCACGCTCATCTCGCTCGTCCAGCTCGACCTGGCATCGGCCTGGATGGTGGGCGTGATCATCGGCCGCGAGATCGCGGTCACGGCGCTGCGCAATGTGGCGTATTCCCGCGGGCTGGCCATGCCGGCGTCCGGGATGGGTAAGTTGAAGATGGCGTCGCAGGTCACGGCCATCCTGCTGCTGATCCTGGGCTGGGAACGGTGGCCCTTGTTGCTGTGGCTGGGGCAGGCCGCGCTGTGGGTGGTGTTGCTGACTGCCGTGGTCTCTGGGCTGGATTACTACCGCGACTTCCAGCGCGCCATGGGCATTCGCGCCGCGAAAGTGACCGACTTCGCGGCGGCGAAGTCGGCCAGGCAAAAAGAACAGGAAAAGAAGGTCAGCTAGGCTCGCGCAGCCTCACCGCCGCGGGACCGCGATATCGGTCACCTGGACCACGTCCCGCGTGGTCGTCACAATCAACTTCGCTGAGGCCGATGAGGGATCGGTCACGATCGCCTCGGCGATGTGAACGAGGGGCTTGCCGTCCTTGCGGTCGCGATAAATCGCATAGCGCGCGCCGACGGCCACGCCGTCGTCGGTACCACGGGCAATCGACAGCGTGTCGCCGCCGGCAAAGATTTGGCGGCCTTCCAAGCCGGGAAGAATCTGCACCCGCTCGGTGAAGTCTGGCGCGAGCAGGATCGCGTCCGGCGAGGGCAGCACCGGTTCGACATAAGGCACCAGGTAGTCGTTCGGTTCGATCGCGTCGCACGAGTGGTCGACATTGGCCAGGGCGTTGTACTCGTCGAGAGCCGTGATCGTGATCCAGCCCACGGTCCTGATCGGCACGTAGCCGCCTTCTTTCGGCAGGATTGCCTGCTGGCCCCAGGGGAGCCGGCGGACCAGGTAGCGCTGGCCGACTGCCAGGCCGTCTTCGGGCCGGCGGGAGACGACCGCGACATCGCTGCGATTGAGCGCGAGCCGAATCTCGGCGTGATGGGCGCCGGCAATGTGCAGGGCCGGCGTCGGCAGCGCCGGCACGAGCATATCTGCGCACATCACGTGTGAGGGCAGCGTGGTTCGCGGGGCGAGGATGGGCTTCGATTGGGCCCAGGCTGGTGCCGCCGTCATCACGGCGATGGCGGCAGCAAACACGACGCGGACGCGCATAACTGGCCTACTTTCCGGCGGGTGGCCCGCCTTTGAGCTCCGCGACGCGTTTCTGCGCCAATTCGAGAAACTGGCTCTTCTCGAACTCCAGGAGCAAGCGTTCATAGTAGGGGAGCGCTTCTGCTTTCTTCTCGGTTCGATACAGCGATTCCGCTAGATGGTAATAGACCGCATCCCGGTTACTGAAGGCCGGGTCGTTCTTGAGCAATTCCTTGAACCGATCGATGGCACCCGGGTCCCATTTGACCCGGAAATAGTAGAACCCGACCCGGTACTCGGCTTCGCTCAACCGGTCGCGGGCCTCGCGCTCCATGATGCGCGCTTCGGACATGAGCGAGCTGTTCGGGAATCGTTGCAGGAAGATCTCAATCTCCTTGATGGCGTCCTTGGTCGCGGACTGGTCGCGCTCGGGCGCCAGCATCTGCTCCATGAACGACTTGGCGATCTGCAATTGTGCGTAGTCGGCGCGCGCGTGAGTGGGGTAAAAGGTGAGGAATTCGCGGAATTCGTTGGCGGCGAGCAGCAGCGATTCGGTGGTGTCCTCTCCGATATAGGTGTCGCCGAGAGCCAGCTTCGCGTCGGGGCGAAACGGGCTCTGCGGATAGTTGTCGACCAGGTTGCGCAGGTATTCGCGCGAGTTCAGCCACTTGCGTTCCTTGGCCGCCTCAACGCCGCGTTCGTACAGGAACTTGTCGGCGTCCACCGTTCCGGGTGGCAGGTCGCCTTGCTTCGCCGCGCATCCGCCCGCCAGCGCGGCCGCCAGCGCCAGCGCTGTCACTAGTCGCATTGCACTCATGCTTTCGTCGCTTCCATCCAGCGCCACATCGCCCGAAGACCTTCTTCGAGCGTCACCGACGGCGCAAACGCCAGGTCCTGCCTGGCCCGTGTCGTGTCGGCGTAGGTATCGCGCATATCGCCCTTCTGGGGGCCTTGGTGATCGATCGTGACCTTGCGGCCGGATACCTTGGCCAGCAGGTCGAACACTTCCTTCAGGGACACGCGCGAACCCCCGCCAATATTGTAGACGCGCCCGGGCACTCCGCGGACGGCGGCGGCGGCGGTCGCCGCTGCCGCATCGGCCACAAACGTGAAATCGCGGGTCTGCAGGCCGTCGCCGAACTGGATCAGCGGCTGGCCGTTCAAAATGGCGGTAAAGAAGCGGTTAAAACCCATGTCGGGCCGCTGCCGGGGACCGTAGACGGTGAAGTAGCGCAGCGAGACCGCCGGCACACCGTAGTTCACGAAATACAAGTGGCACAGTTGCTCGGCCGCCAGCTTGGTGACCCCGTACGGCGACACCGGCTGGGGCAGCGCCGTCTCGGTCATCGGAATCGCCACATCGTCTCCGTACACCGAAGAACTCGACGCATAGACCAGGCGCGCGATGGGCTTGGTCGCACAGGCCTCGAGCAACGCCTGCGTCGCGTCCACGTTCAGGCCGGTGTAGACCTGGAACTCCTTGCCCCAACTCCGGCGCACGCCGGCCTGGGCCGCGAGGTGGAACACGTGGGTGATGCCGTCGAGCGCGGCGTTCAGATCGACTTCGCGCAGGTCGCCTTCAATGAAGTCGTAGCCGGCGCGGCCGCGCAGGTTCTCGAGGTTGCGTTCCTTGAGTGGACGCGGATAGAAGTCCGTAAACGCGTCGATGGCGCGCACGCTTGCCCCCTGTTCGAGCAAGCGCTCGCTCAGGGTCGAACCGATGAAACCCGCTCCGCCGGTGACCAGTGCTTTCATACGAATAAATCCTTCATCCGATCCGGCAGGCGTGCCGGGCGCCCCGCCGGACCGATGGTGGCGTGGACCGTATGACCCAGAGCAAGCGTCGTGCCATCGACCGGCCGTACCACCTCGTAATCGAACTGGATGCGAACCGGCGACACCAGGCTCGCCCGCGTCCGAATCTCCAGCTCATCGTCGTATCGCGCGCTCTGCTGGTACTCGCAGTGCGCCTGGATCACGGGCAGCTGAAAGCCGTCGGCTTCCATGGCCCGGTACGTCCACCCGGTGTCGCGCAGCCAGTCGGTGCGGCCGACTTCAAACCACACCAGGTAATTGGCGTAATAGACCACGCCCATCTGGTCGGTTTCGGCATAGCGCACACGCACGAGCGACGCGCTGGTGCGGGCCGTCACCGGCCGCCGCCACGAGCGGCGTGTTCGGCGGCGTCCTTGAGCGCGCGCGCCGCAGTCGCCGGATCGCCGCTGCCGAAAATGGCCTGGCCCGCGACCAGCCACTCGGCGCCGGCCTCAACCACCGCCGCCACCGTGCTCAGATCCACGCCGCCATCCACTTCAATAGGGGCCGCCGTGTTGCCCGCCCGGTCGAGCAGCGCCCGCACGGCGCGAATCTTGGCCACGCTGCGCGGAATAAAGACCTGGCCGCCGAAGCCGGGATTGACCGACATCACCAAAACGAAGTCGACATCAGCCGCAACCTCCTCGATCGCCGACACCGGCGTCGACGGGTTCAGCACCACGCCCGCCTTGGCGCCAAGCTTCTTGATCTGGCTGATGGTTCGGTGGAGGTGCGGCAGCACTTCCACATGCACCGACACCATGTTGGCGCCGGCCTCGATGAACGGCTCGATGAACCGATCCGGGTCGGTAATCATCAGGTGCACGTCAAGCGGCAGCGTGGTCGCCTTGCGCAACGACTTCACCACGGGCACGCCGATGGTGAGATTCGGCACAAAGTGCCCGTCCATGACGTCCACGTGGATCTGGTCGGCGCCGCCGCGCGTGACGGCCTCGATGTCACGGCCGAGGGCCGCGAAGTCGGCCGACAGGATGGACGGCGCAAGGCGGACCGCAGGTCCTGAGCGAGATGTCATGTGAGCCTCGGGAGCGTGACAGCGGGTCGAAGGATCACCGGCTGACCTCGAGGGCAATGGGGTCACCGGGGTGAACCTGGTAGCCACCCGCCGGCGCCTGCCGCACGACCACGCCCGGTGGAATGGACGATGCCGCCGACTGCGCGGTGATGGAGACGCGGAAACCGCGCATGCGCATGACGTCGGCCGCACGGTCGCCGTTCAGGCCGATCAAGTCGGGCATCACGTACGCCGCGCGATCCTCGCCGCGGTTGACCAGCAAGCGAACTTCAGCAGTTTCGGTCGCGGGCGGCGGGTCTTGCGCCACGACCACGTCGGGCGGGTAGAGCGCGGAGCGAATTTCCGTGACGGCGCCAATCAACAACCCGTCCTGCGCCACGCGAATCTCGGCCGACCGCTGGGTCTCGCCGAGCAGGCTCGGGGCGCGCGCAATGCGCGCACCGTCGCTCAGCACCACCCGGATGCTTCGCTGGCGGCGCGCGGCGGCACCCGCGGCGGGATCCTGCAGCAGCACGTGTCCCGCGGGCACTTTCGGGTCGGGTCGCTTGAGCGGGTCGATCCGCAGGCTCAAGTCGAGGGGGGCCGCCAGGGCGGTGGCATCGGCCAGCGACACGCCCACGAGGTTGGGCACCGTGACCTGCCTGGCGCGCACTGCCACGCGCATGGCGATGGCAGCAAAGACGAGAAAGGTCATCGCAAGGGCCCCTGCCAGCAGCAGGACCTTGCCGAAGCCCCAGACTCTGGTTCCAAGCGGCATGGACAACACTCCATGGTACTACAGGGAAGTGCTCGGGTGCTTGGGTGCTGAAGTGCTTAAGTGCTACCGAACGCGATGTTTATGCGCGGCGGGTCAGGACCGACCCGAAGAAGGCCTCGAGCCCGTCGCGGAAGGGCCACGTCTGGTGCACGCGGGTTTCAGAAAATTCAGGACAGGTGGCCAGAAACGCCGCCACCACCTGCTGGTTCTCGTCCGGCTCGCTCGAACACGTGCTGTACACGATCGACCCGCCCCGGCGCACCAGCGCCGCGGTGCGCTGCAGGAGCAGCACTTGTGTGGCCGCCAGCGCCGGCAGATCGGTCTCTGAGATGCGCCACCGGATGTCAGGATCACGCCTCACGGTGCCGAGGCCCGAGCATGGCGCGTCCACCAGGATGCGGTCGAAGCTCTCGTCCGTGAATGGGAGTGGCCCCGAGACGGGCACCTGAACGACACGGACGCGCGCCAGGCGGCATCGCGACAGCGTTTCGGTCAGCACCCGCAGTCGATGGCGGCGGACGTCCGTTGCCACCACCAGGCCCGTCGATCCCGCGTCGGCCGCGAGCAGCACGGTCTTGCCGCCGGGCGAGGCGCACAAATCGAGAATGCGATCGCCTCGCTTGGCAGCCACCAGTTCGCCGATCAGTTGCGAGGCCTCGTCCTGGACCAGGCAGCGGCCTTCGCGAAACGCGCGCGTGGCCAGGGCCGGGCCTGCGGTGACGAGCAACCCGTGGGTGGCGTGCGTGGTTGGCTGCGTCTCCACGCCATCGGCTGCCAGTTCGGCGGCGAGGGCCTCCCGGGACGCGAGCGTCCGGTTGGGCACCAGGCACACCGCCGCGGCGCGGTTGTTGAACTCGAGCCAGCGTTCCGTGTCGGCGATGCCGTAGCGGCGCAGCCATCGCTCGATCAGCCACTCGGGATGCGAATGCACGATCGCGAAATAGCTGGCCATCCCCGCCAGGCCGCCGGCCTCGCCGGGCCGCGCGGGCCACGTCAGCCGTTGCCGCTCGCGGTTGAGCGCGCGCAGCACCGCATTCACCAGGCCGGTCGCGCTCGTCTTGCCGCCGCGGCGAGTCAGATCCACGGCGTCGTTGATGACGGCAGACGAGGGCGTCCGCGTCAGGTAGATCAGTTGGAACGCGCTCATCCGCAGGATGTCGCGGACGATGGCATCCAGCTTGGCGAGCGGTCGCGTCAATCGCAACGACAGCTGGTGGTCGAGGGCCGCGCGCATGCGCAGCGTGCCGGTCACGATCTCGAGCAGCAGGGCCCGGTCGCGTTCGTCGGTCAACGGCTTGCGGACCCGGTCGACGGCCTCGCCCAGATCGAGCCGCTCGTCGTCGATCTGGCGAAGCGCGTCGAGCGCGGCAACACGCGCAGGGGCAATCATGGCGTCGAGAATCGCGCGCCGGATTTCAGCAGGGGACTGGCCATCGCATCACGCGCGCTCATCACGCGCTTGCCTTCGAGTTGCAGGTCGATGATTTCGAGTGCGGCGTCGCCGCACGCCACATGCAGGCCGTCGGCTGCCGACGCGGCGAGAATGGTTCCGGGCGGCGCGGACGACAGGTGCGACGACAACCGCGATCGGTGGAGGATGAAGCGCGTCCCATCCAGGAACGCATACGCGTGCGGCCAGGGCCACAGGCCGCGGATCAGGTTGTGGAGTTCGCGGGCCGGCCGCCGCCAGTCGATCGCGCCTTCCGCCTTGGTCAACTTGGGCGCGTAGGTCACGAGCGACTCGTCCTGCGGCGTCTCGGCGGCCCGCCCGTGTTCGATGTCGTCGAGCGTGGCGACCAGAAGTGCCGCGCCACGCACCGCCAATTTCGCCTCGATCATCGTGGTCGTGTCGGCCTCGCCGATGGGGACCTGAACGCGCGACAGCATCGGACCGGCGTCGAGCGCCTTCACGACGCGCATGATCGTGACGCCGGTTTCAGTATCGCCACTGATAACGGCGCGATGAACGGGTGAGGCGCCGCGATAGCGGGGCAGCAGCGAGGCGTGCACGTTAATCAGGCCCAGGCGGGGCGTGGCCAGCAGCCAGTCGGGCAGAATCTTGCCGTAAGCCGCGACCACGCCGATGTCGGCGCCGAGCGCCGTGAACGCCTCCTCGAAGTTCTCGCGGGCGAGACGTTCGGGCTGCAGCACCGGCAATTGTAGAGACACGGCCAGCGACTTGACGGCCCCCTCGGTGATCTGTTGGCCGCGGCCGCGCGGGCGGTCCGGCTGGGTGACCACGCCGGCCACCGTGTGCGAGGAGTGGTGCAGATGCTCCAGTGTGGGCACTGCGAACGACGGCGTGCCAAAAAATGCGACGCGCAGGCCCATCAGCGGATTACCACTTGCCGGCCTTCGACAACTTCTTGACCTTGCGCAGGATCAGGTCGCGCGAGATGCCGCGCAGGCGATCGACGAACAAGCACGATTGCAGATGGTCCATCTCATGCTGCAGGGCGCGTGCCAGCAGCCCCGTGCCCTCAATTCGGTACTCGGTACCCTCGCGGTCGAGGCCCTTCACCACGACCCGCTTCGGACGCGCGACCGTCGCCGTGAAGCCGGGAATGCTGAGGCACCCCTCCTCCTCGAGCTGCATGCCTTCACGCTCGACGAACTCGGGGTTGATCATCACTTTCAGCGCGGCGGGGTCGCGTCCGACCGACAGGTCGACCACAAACACGCGCAGCGACACGCCCACCTGTGGCGCGGCCAGGCCGATGCCGGGCGCCGCGTACATGGTTTCGATCATGTCGTTGACGAGCGCGTCGATCTCAGGGGTGAACGCTTCGACCGGCTTGGCCGGCTCGGTCAGGATCGAGTCCCCGAGCCGCAAGATGGGACGCAGCACGAATCAGGCCCGGACCGCGGCAGGGCGGCGCGACAGCCGGCCGCGGATCTTGACGCCGGCCGCCGCGACCCGCGCCAACAGGTCGGTCATCGAGTCGCCGCCAAACCGATCGAGCAGCGCGTCGGCGAGCACCAGCGCGACCATCGCTTCGGCGACCACCGCGGCCGCCGGCACCGCGCACACGTCGCTGCGTTCGATGGCGGCCGGCGCTTCTTCGAGCGAGGTGAGATCGACCGAGCGCAGCGGCTTCATCAACGTCGCGATCGGCTTCATGAAGCCGGTCACCCGCACCTCCTCGCCGTTGGTGACACCGCCCTCGAGGCCGCCGGCCCGGTTGGTGGGTCGGCGCAGCACGGACTCGCCCGCGACCGCCGCCGCATCGGCCACAATCTCGTCGTGCACTTGTGAGCCGGGACGCCGCGCCCCCTCGACGCCGTCGCCAACGGCCACCGCCTTGATGGCGGGGATGGACATCAACGCTTGCGCCAGGCGTCCGTCCAGCTTGCGGTCCCATTGCACGTAGCTGCCAAGGCCAACCGGCACGTTGCGGGCAATCACCTCGAAGGAGCCGCCCAGCGTATCGCCGGCGTGCTTGGCCGCGTCGATCGCCGCGATCATCTGCTGCTCGAGCGCGGGGTCGGTGCATCGCAGCGGCGCGTCGAGCTCCAGGGCCGCCGCGGTCTCGAACGTGACGGGCGCGCCGGCCGGAGCCGTTACGGCGCCGATGCCGGTGATGTGGCTGGTCAGTTCGCAGCCGATGGCGGCGAGCAGCTGGCGCGCAATCGCACCCGCGGCCACCCGCGCCGCGGTCTCGCGCGCGCTCGCGCGCTCCAGCACATCCCGAATGTCGTCGTGGTCGTACTTGAGCGCGCCCGCCAGGTCGGCGTGGCCGGGCCGCGGACGCACGACGGCCGCGCGGTTGGCGCCGGTCGCCCCGGCCGGCGCTTGCGGCTCGACGTGCATGGTGTTCTGCCAGTTCTCCCAGTCCTTGTTGCGGACCAGCAGCGCGACGGGGGCGCCGGTCGTGCGGCCGCGCCGCACGCCTGACAGGACCTCGGCGCGATCCGACTCGATCGCCATGCGGCGCCCGCGGCCATAACCACCCTGGCGTCGCCGCAGCTCGACCGTCATGGCGTCGGTGTCAATCGCGAGTCCGGCCGGCAGGCCCTCGACAATCGCGACGAGGCCTTGCCCGTGGGATTCCCCGGCAGTCAAAAAACGCAGCATCCGACGAGCATTCTATACGAATAAATTGCGATCCCCTGGCGGCCCGCAACGCGGATCTCTCCGCGAATCGTCGAATCGCGCTCGGCAACCCGTTTGCACTACCCGGGGCATGTTGATGCTCGATCGCTATCTCGTCTCCGGCGGACGCGCGCTCGACCTCGCCACCGGCGTCGGCATCCGCTGGCACCTGCGGCGCAGCTCGACCAGGCCCATGCCGGCGCTGTTCACGACACGGGCCCGCGCGTGGTTGATTGACTTCGATCTGCGCGGCCACTCGCGAATGGAGATCTGGGAACGGGTCGGCGATGGCGCAGGCCGCGAACCAGAGCACGGTGCCACCCTCGAGGCCTTTCGCGCCGCGCTCGGCGACGCGCGCGACGGACGGCCGCGAGCGCTCGACCTGGTGGAGCCCTCGCTGGCCAGTTGGGCGCGCACGCATCGCCTGCTGGCGCGCGAGGCGCGCCTCGCCGGCTTCGTGCCGCTCGCGGCCGATGCGCTCGGCGCCGTGCTCGCCCAGGGCCGATGGCGGTGGCCGTCGTGGTTACGGGATCGGTCGATCGTCGTGTTCGCGACCGACGCCCGCTTGTCGCCAGACGCGTCGCTGGCGTTGTTCCGCCTCGCCACCAAGGACGCGCGACCACACCTGGTGGTCCGGGCGGCGACGAGCGACTGCGCCTGGCGGCCACGGATGGCGCCGGCGGCCTTTCGCGTGCACGAGGGCGGCGTCGACGACCTGGTGGCCGGAGCGGACGGCCTGATCGAGCGCGCCCGCGGCCTCCAGGCCGACGGCCGTCTCGTGGATGCGGAAGCCACGGCACGGTGGAGTGTGCTGCTGACCGAGCCCGGCCCCGAGCACACCGCGGCCCGCTGCGCGCTGGCGCGGTGCCTCATCACCCAACGCCGGCTGCTCGAGGCGCGGGCGGCATTGCTGTCGGCCGATGGCGCCGAGGCCGACGACTTGCGACGGGAGATCCTCGCCGGGCCCACCGACCCGCGCAACGAACCCGCGATGGTCGAGACCTTCATGGAGATCCTGCGCGCATGCCAGGAGGTGGACGATGGCACCGTGACGCTCACGCGCGTGGCGGCGTTGGTGCAGGAACGGCTGGCGGCGTCATCGGTCGCCTTCGTGACGCGGCACCATCAGCAGCCCCTGCCGGTAGCGCATAGCGGCGCCCAGGCGCCGCGCACGGCGCAACTGGAGATCGCGCTGCGCGTGCTCGATACCGGCGTCGCCGTGGGTCCCACCGACCGCGGACCCGCCGTCGAGGCCGCGTGGCCCGTGCGCTACGGCGCGTCGGTGACCGGCGCCCTGTGGTGCCACTGGGCCATTGGCGCGCCAGTCGTCGCGGCGGATAGCGCGGTGATCCTGCGCCTGGCGGCGACGGCGTCGGCACCGGCGGTCTATGAACTCGCGGAGCGATCCCGCGTGCCGGCCGCTGCGAACGGGCTGGTGCCCGATCTGGTCGGCGACAGCCAGGCCATGCAGCACGTCCGACAGGCGGTGATTCGCGCCGCCGCGTCGCCGTTCCCCGTCCTGATCGAAGGCGAGAGCGGCGCCGGCAAGGAACTGGTGGCGCGCGCGGTGCACGCTGGCAGCCCGCGTCGCGCCCGCCGCTTCTGCGCGCTCAATTGCGCGGCGCTGACCGACGACCTGGTGGAAGCCGAGCTGTTTGGCCACTCGCGCGGTGCCTTCACCGGGGCTGTGGCCGAACGTGTCGGCCTGTTCGAGGATGCGCAGGGCGGCACGCTCTTCCTGGACGAAGTCGCTGAGCTCGGCCCGCGAGTGCAGGCCAAGCTGCTGCGGACGCTCCAGGAAGGCGAGGTGCGCCGACTGGGTGAATCGCACCTGCGCAAGGTCGACGCCCGCATTGTGGCCGCCACCAATCGGCCGCTGGCGGCGGCGGTCTCGGCCGAGCAGTTCCGCGCCGATCTTCGCTACCGCCTCGACGTGCTTCGCATCGTGGTGCCACCGCTGCGCGATCGGCTCGAGGACCTCCCGCCGCTCGTGCGCCACCTGTGGGCCGTGCTCGCCGCCCGCACCGGGAGCCGGGCCGTGCTGTCGCCGTCGGCGCTCACGGCGCTTGGCGCGTACGACTGGCCCGGCAACGTGCGCGAACTGCAGAACGTGCTGGCATCGGTGATGGTGGCGGGGCCCGCCAGGGGCGTGATTGGCGCCAATGGCCTGCCGAGCCACATCACGCGAACCACCGCCATCAGCAGCCGGGCGACGCTGGCTGAGGCGCGCCGCAGCTTCGAGGTGCATTTCGTGCGCGCCGCGCTGGCCCGCGCCGGCGGCCGCTCGATTGCGGCCGCGCGCGAGCTCGGCCTCTCGCGACAAGGACTGGCCAAGCTGGTGGCGCGGCTCGACCTGCCACCGATCGACCGGGCGCGACCGGCCAACGCATTAGAATGAGCGCGGTGGTTGGTTTTCTCGTCCGGCGGATATTGCTGACGGTCCCGGTGCTGCTCGGGGTGGCCACCCTTGTCTTCTCGCTGATTCACCTGGTGCCGGGCGACCCCGCGCAAGCGATGCTGGGGGACGGCGCATCGCCGCAGGACATTGCGGAACTGCGGACCAGCCTCGGACTCGACCGGCCGCTGCCGTCGCAGTACGTCGCCTTCATGAAAAGCGCCGTCACCGGTGATTTGGGCCGGTCGTTTCGCACGGGCCAGCCCGTGACGCAGATGATCGCGGAGCGCGTGCCGGCCACCGCCGAACTCGCCTTGGCGGCGATGACGGTCGCCATCGTGCTGGCCATCCCGCTCGGCATCGTCGCCGCGGTGTGGAAGAACACGTGGGCCGACCATGCGGCCATGACGTTCTCGCTGGCCGGCATTTCCATTCCGAACTTCTGGCTGGGGCCGCTGCTGGCCATTGTCTTCGCCGTGGAGCTCGGCTGGCTGCCGGTGTCGGGGCGGGGGACACTCGCGCACCTGGTGTTGCCTGCCGTGTCGCTGGGGCTGGCGCTCTCGGCGATTCTGGCGCGCATGACGCGGGCGAGCCTGCTCGAGGAACTGGGCGAGCTGTACGTCCGCGCGGCGCGCTCACGCGGCGTGTCGCCGGCGGCGGCCGTTCTCGGGCACGCCCTGCGCAACAGCCTGATCCCCCTGGTGACGATCGTCGCGCTGCAGTTTGGCGCGGTGCTGACCGGGGCCGTGATTACCGAGACCATTTTCGCATGGCCAGGCATCGGCCGGCTGTTGATCCAGTCGATCGGGTTCCGCGACTACCCGATGGTACAGGGCTGCATCCTGCTGATCGCCGTCACCTACGTGTCGGTCAACCTGCTGACCGACATCCTGTACGGCGTCCTTGATCCGCGGATTCGACTCGAATGATGCGCCTTGGTCTCGTCATCGTCTCGGTGGTGGTGCTGTCGGCATTGTTGGCGCCGTGGGTCTTGCCGTGGGACGCAAACACCCAGGTATTGGCCAGCCGTCTCGAAGGCCCAAGTTGGCAGCACTGGTTCGGACTGGATGAACTGGGCCGCGACATCCTCGCGCGCGTGCTGCTCGGCGCCCGCGTCTCGCTGCTGGTTGGCGTGGTGGTGGTCGGCGTGTCGGCGGTGGTCGGCATGGCGGTGGGCGCCGTCTCGGGATACTACGGCGGCCGCATCGACCAGGTCATTGGCCGCATCATGGACGTGTTGATGGCCTTTCCCGGCATGTTGCTGGCGATTGCGCTGGTGGCGGTGCTCGGTCCCAGCCTCACCAACGTGGTGCTGGCGCTGGCCGTGATCGGGTGGGTGGGCTACGCGCGCCTGGTGCGGGGCCAGGTGCTGCGCGCGCGCGAGTTCGAATACGTAGTCGCCGCCCGGGCCTTGGGCGCCAGCACGGTGCGGATCCTCGCGCGGCACGTCCTGCCAACGGCGCTGCCGCCCGTCATGGTGCAGGCCACACTCGGCATGGCCGGGGCCATGCTGGCTGAGGCGGCGTTGAGCTTTCTCGGGCTGGGCGTTCAACCGCCGACGCCCAGTTGGGGCACCATGATCAACGGCGGCCGGGTGCACCTGCTCGACGCGCCCCACCTCACCATTTTCCCGGGGTTGTTCCTGGCGATCGTCGTGCTGGGCTTCAACTTCCTCGGCGACGGCCTGCGCGACGCGATCGATCCGAAAAAAGGGGGTTGACCTCTCCGCAGCAGCGCCTACGGCTGTTGCGCCGCGAGCCGCTGCTTGAACTGCAGCAATTGGCGATTGCCCGGCTCGGCGGCCAGGGCTTCGTCAATCACGTGACGCGCCCGCTCGCGGTCACCGCCTCGTAGTGCGGCGTCAGCCAGGCGGATCTGGAGTGTCGTGCTCGGTCCGGCTTCGTTAATTGCCCGCTCGAGCCAGCGGACGGCGAGGGCTGGTTCGCCGAGCCGCAGCGACATGTCCGCGATCCGCGAGCTGATCGCGGCGAGCGGCTTGTCGTCACCGACGAGCGTCGCGTACCTCAGCAACGCATCGCGCGCATCCTGGATACGGCCGTCGCGGCCCGTGACCTCGGCGAGTTGCAGGTAGGCGTCAGGCGGCACCGGGACCCGCGCCACAGCCTGGCGCAAGGCCCGCTCTGCGGCCGGCCGGTCGCCCGCCAGCAACCAGGCCCGGCCCAGTTCCGCAAGGGTGTCGCTCGTCGCGTCGGACCGGCCCGCGGCCTGCTGCAGCGCTTCGAGCGCCTTGTTGAGCGCGACCCGATCGCCGCGCCGTTCGGCGCTGGTCAACCAGACGTGGCCAAGCGCCGCGTACGCCGCCGGGGCATCGGGAAAGCGCTCGAGCGCCCGGCTCAGGGTCACGACCGCCGCCTCCTCGCGCCCGGCCCGCGCCTGGGCCAGGCCCACCGCCACCAGTCGATCGGCCCGCGCCACGTCGAGCGCGGCGAGCGCTTCCAGTTCGTTGATCGCCCGGGTGTGCTCGCCCGCGAGAGCGTAGACCTCGGCCAGCGCCTCGCGCGGCGCCGTCTGGCCGGCCGGCAACCGGCGCGCGGCCTCTTCGAGCGAACGACGGGCCGCCGGCAGCTGGTTCTGGTCGCGCAGGACCAAACCCAGCACGTAATGCGCGTCGCCGAGTGCCGGGTCCAGTTTAAGCGCCTGGTGCAGGGCCGCCGCCGCCGGCTCAAGGTGCCCCGCTCGATAACGGGACAGGCCCAGCTTGTACTGGACCCGCGCGCTGCGTTCGTCGAGGTTGAGATACGTCTCGTAGCGCTCGATCGCGCGTTCGGCCCGGTTCAGCGAGGCGTTGACGTCGCCCAGCAGTTCAATGGCCAGCAGGGCGCTCGGGTCAAGTTCGACGGCTTCGCGCAAGTCGCGCAGTGCGGCGTCGAGTTCGTTCTGGTTCAGGTAAACAGCACCCCGCTTGAGATGGGCCAGCATCGAGTCTGGCTTGAGCGCGATCGCGCCCGAAAATGCCTCGATGGCCTCGAAATGGCGTTCCGCGGCCACGGCCTGGTCGCCCTCGCTAATCCGGCGCTCGAACGCCCGCTCGTTGGCCAGCGCAGAATAGGCGAGCGCCCCCGCCACCCCCGTGATGGCCACGAGTACGACAACAACCAGGGTCGGGCGCACGGAGACGATGGTAGCAAATGGGAGGGAACTTTCGGGCCCCGGTGGTTTCTAAGCTGATAGACTGACCATGGGCATTCGATTTGTCACCGATTCCGTCATGAAAGACGCCGGGGCACTCGGTTGGGCTGAGGTCGGCCACCACGAAGCGGCGCTTATCGAGCGTTGTGCCGCGGGGGAACAGGCCGCGTGTGCCGAGTTGGTATCCGGCCACGAGCGCATGGTCTATCAACTGGCCCTGCACCTGCTCGGAGACCGTGACGAGGCCCTCGACCTCTCCCAGGAAGTCTTCTTCAACGTGTTCCGCACTATTGGCAGCTTCCGCGGCCAATCGGCGCTCAAGACCTGGATCTATCGCATCGCGATCAACCAGGCCCGGAACCGCCAGCGCTGGTGGCGGCGTCGCCACCAGTCCGACCAGGTCTCCCTCGATCAACACGTGGCCGCGCATGGTGACCTGCGCCAGCCCGGCGAACACACGTCGCCCGACCGCGCCTACGCGCGCAAGGAGCTGGCCGAACGGCTGTGGACCGCCCTCGATCAACTACCGTTCGACCAGCGCACCGTGATCGTGCTGCGCGAGATCGACGGCCTGAGCTACGACGACATCGCCTTCTCGCTCGGCGTCGCGGTCGGCACGGTCAAGTCTCGCCTGACGCGGGCCCGTCAGACGCTGCGCCAGCAACTCCAGGGGGTGCGCGTATGATGCACGAACATTCGTGCGCCGACGTGCGCGGACGGCTCGAAGCGTTCTATGACGGCGAAGTGCCGTTTCCCGAGCGCCTCGCCATTCAGAACCATCTCACCGAATGCGTCGCCTGCAGCCTCGAGACGGAGCAGATCTTTGCGCTTGGGGCGACGCTGCGCGGCATGGCCGCCGAAGTCGGCGAGCAGGCGGCGATCGAGCCCCTGCGCCTGTCGGAACAAGTGGTCGAGCAACTCGGCGTCGAAGAGCAGCTCTCGGCGCAGACGCGGATCGTCACGTTGTTCCAGGACATGCACCTGGTGTGGGCGGGCCTTGGCGCCACGGTCGCCACGCTGATTTGCGTGGTCGGCTCGGCCAGCGTGCTGCATGCCGCCAACCAGGAGCGTCCCGACTCGCTTGCGGCCGTCATCTCGCTGCTCGCCAATCCCGGCTCCAACGCCAACCCGGTGCGGCTCAACTACGACATGATGGCGCCGCGCGCCATGACCGATCCGGCCATCCAGATGTCGGAAGAGGATGCCGAATACGCGTTGTCGGCGGTGGTCTCCCGCGAGGGGCGCGTGCAGGGGATTGAAGTCATCAACGATGCGCGCCCCCTCGCAGAGCGAGCGGTGGTCAATGCGATGTTGAATGAAGCGTATCGCGTGCAGTTCGCGCCGGCCCAGGCCCGCACCGGCGATGCGGTCGCGGTGAAGATGGTGTGGCTCGTCGCCAACACCACGGTCAAGGGCCGCCACGACGACGACCTCGTGTTGTTGCGCTAGCCCTTCGACTCCTCGCTCAGGGCAGGCGAATCACGACCTGCCCGGTCCCGACATTTCCCAACGCATCGATCGCGCGAATTACCAGCGTGCGCCCGGCCGCGCCGGCGTCCAGCCGAATCTCGAACAACTCCTGGCGGGCGTCGAGAATGCCGTCGCGCGGAAAAGCCGGCTGCCAGCGCTGGGCGTCGACCGAGAACTCCACCCGGGTGATGGCGGAGTCGGTGTCGCGAATCTCGGCCGGCACGATGAATCCGGTGCCATCGCGACGCACGGCGCCGGCTTGCACCGTCGGCGCGACGTTGTCGATCTCGAAGCTGGTGCTTTCCAGTTCGCCGACGAGCGCCGACTCCGCCGGGTTGGCCCGCGCATCAGACGCGGCCACCTTCAGGACGTACGTGCCGTTCGGCACCGATGACGTGTCCCACACCAGCAGCGTGTCGCGCAGGTCGCGCTTGAGCGGCAGCCAGGCCGTCTCTCCCTCGCGGCGGTAAAACACGTCGTAGGTCAGTTCATCGCCATTCTCATCGTCGGCCTTCCAGACAAAGGTCTGCAGGCCCTTCTGGTAAATGCGCCGGCCCAGCGCCGGGCCGCCGGGGCCGGGCGTGCCGACCGCCGCCGAGCGGCGCTCGCTCACCTCGTCTTCCAGACCGGCGATCTCGGTTTCTCCGCTCGAGAAGGGCTTCTGGAACACGGTGCCGGGAGGGTGCACGGTGATCGAGGCCACTTGCGGCCTGACGTTGCGCGGCAGGTATGCGGAGGTGATCGAGGTCAGCACCGGACTGGCGGTGGTAGCGGTGAGCACGGCACGCCACTGGAGATAGCGAGCCTTCGGGCTGGTGATGGCGGAACCGTCGGCGCTGGCGTAGGGGCCGGCCCAGGCACTCCACGCCTCGTCCGGGGTGCGGGTGTTGCCGGAGCGGGTGAAGACCTCCACCTTGGCGCCTGCCGGCGTCACGGCCTTCCAGGCCACCACGCCCCAACTCGATACCAGGCGGGCGTCTTTCACGTCCGATTCGAACGTGCCGCGCGCCGCGCGCGCCGACGAGATGGCCATCAGCCGTCCGGGATTCGAGGTCGCAATCAGCGTGCGGTCGGCCGTCCGAATCAGCTGGGTCGCTTGCTGCGCCGGCACGCGCGTCACGAGCACCGCGCGAACAGGGTCTCCGCTGAGCCGATAGAGCTTGCCCTTGCCGCCGGTGGCGACGAGCAGGGCGCCATCGGGCTCGATGACGATGTCATAGGGGGCGTCCTCGGCCGGCGCCCAGATCTGATCCCAGAGGCCATCGGGCTGCACGCGGAAAATCGCGCCGGTCTGGTTGCGACGGTCGCCCGTGGGTGACTGAGCTGCGGCCGGCATGTCAACCACCGCGATGGAGGTGATCTCGGTCGAGACGTTCGGGATCGAGGGGGTGACCGTTGGCGGCGCCACTGCGGGCTCGGCTAACGTATCGCCGCCGCCGGCACCGCGGCTGCTCTGCGCGCCGGCGTAAATCACGCCCTTCGCATCCACCCGCAGGGCGCGGATTTCCTGCAGGGGCGTGTCCAGCAGGAGAAAGCCCTTGCCGGTGCTATCGACTCGAAAGACCCGCCCCGGGGAACCGGTGCCGACGAGCAGCTGGTTGCTGGCGTCGAACGCCAGCGACACGGCATGCGTCGCCTTGGTGGAAAAGAACGTCTCGCCCTTGCCGTCGCTGTTGATGCGATAGACGGTGCCCTTGTCGCCGGTACCCGCGAACACGGTGCCCTGGCGGTCCACGGCCAGCGACCAGATGTACTTGTCGTCCGGGTCGAAAAAGGTCGTGGCCTGGCCCTTGGCGTCCACCTTGTAGATGCGGCCGTCCGGTGACGTGGCCACGTACAGGCCGCCGCCCGGTGCGGCCGCCAGCGCGTGGACTTCCATCTCGTTGCTGTCGAAGAACACGGTGCCTTGGCCCTTGGCATCGACGCGAATCACTTTGCCGTCGTTGCCGGTGCCGAGATACACCGAGCCATCGGCGGTGGTGAGCATGGTCCACACGAACGGCACCCCGGGGTCGTGAACCGGGGTGAGTTCAGGTCCGAGCGTCAGCCGGCCGTGCTCGTCGATCGACAACTGGTCGACCTCGCCACGGAGAAAATCGGCCTGGGTCGCGGCCTGCCAGAAACCCGGCGCGGCCGACAGCGTGGACACCGCGAGCAGGCCCGCGGCCAGGGCCGCGCCAAACAGGGTTCGACGAGTCATTTAAGGTTGATCGAGGTTGAGGGTCAACTGGCGCGAACCGGTCACGGCGAAATCGAGGGGCAATTCCCACTCGCCGCGCGTGGTCGTTCGCAGGACACCGACCGTGCCGCTGTTGCGGTCGGCTTCGAGCACCGACAGCACCGACGGCGGCAGCGCCGCCATGGGCTCGCCGTTGACGACGGCGCCGGAGTCGGGGGAGGTGAGGCGGACGTAAAGACGGTTGTTGCGGCGGGCGCGGTTGAAGGTGCGCATCAACTGCGACACGCGCTGCATGTCGGCGCCGCGGGTATCGCGGCGGTCGTCGGCGGTCGTTCGGGCGGCATCAGCCACGATCAGCTGCAGCGAACCGGTAGCGTTGGCCGGCAGCTGAATCGGCACCTGCTTGATCACTTCGTCGCCGCGCGCGTTGCGCATCGCGACATTCACCACCGCATCACGGCCGGCACGGGGCCGGGTCGTGTCGAGCCAGACCCGCTCGATGCGGGCGCTGCGCTGCTGCTCGCTGGCATCGATCACGAGGTCGATGCGATCGACGTCCACGGTTTCGGAGGCGTTCTTCAACAACGCCGTCAGCGGGCCAGCCACGTAGGCGGCGGCGCCCCCGGCAGGTTGCTCGCCCGAGAACATGTCCTCGAACGCGATATCGCCCTGCGTCCTGATGGACGCGGTGCCGCGAATGGCAAACGATGCAGGACCGGCGCCGCGTTCGTACGACGTGAGGACGTTGGCGACGGTCAGATACGTGAGGAGCGGCGTGAAGGTGAAGTCGCGGACCACGCCGAAGTTGAACGACCGCGACGGCCCCCGGTCGGAGTTCAGCGTAATCGACACGGGAATCAGCGACGGGCCGGCGCCAAGGCGTCCGGCAATCGCGGTCGCGCGGTCCTGCTGCACCGTGCCGACAATCTCGCCAAAGCTAGCCAGCTTGCTCGACGCCATCAAGCTGGGCAGCACAACCTGCACCTGGGCCTTGGTCATCGGGAACTCGGTCGGCCCCAGGTTGTACAGCGGGTGCCCGAAGGCATAGACGCGATCGCCATCGACGTGAGTGACCGTGCCGGTCGCGCCCAGTTCGAAGTCGCCGGTCATCAGCGCCACGCCCACCGCGTCTCCAGGCGCGAGCCGGCGGTCGTTGCCACCGGCCGTCGTGGTGCCCGGCGATTGCGCAGCACTCGACAGCCCCGCCCCAGAGACCGGCACGAAGCCGGCGGCGGCCAGCGCCGGCGAGATCGGATCCATGACCGACTGGTCAAAGCCCGCGGCGACCATGGGCACCGCAATCGGCCTCAGCATCGATCCCAGGCGGCCGACCTCGCCTGCCACGCCCGACAGGACCAGTGCTTGCGACGGGTCATCCACGAACGATCGCGATCGACCCAGGTCCTGGGACCAGATGCTGATCAGCTGCGCGGGCGTGGCCGGCCAGGCGATGGCCACCGGCCGCGAACCCCGCGCGGCCGCCGGCATCATGGTCGCGTCGATCATCTCGGCAATCGGCGTGATCCCGGCAATCGGCTCTGTCGAGAACTGGCCGAGCGAATACGACACGGCGCCGATCAGCCGCCCATCGATGTAGACCGGGCTGCCGCTCATGCCGGCGATCACGCCGGTCTTGGCCAGGGGCCCGCCTTCGAGCCGCGCCAGGATCAGGCTCCGCTTGGGGGCAAGCACGTTGCGCAGCACGCCCAGGACGTGGACCTTGAAATCCTCGAGGGTGGTGCCCGAAAACACGGTGCGGCCGACGCCGACCATGCCAGGGCGGACCTCATCAAGCGGCATCGTGGCCAGCTGCGCCTGCGGCGCGGCGACCAAGGAACCGATCACGAGGGCGATGAGCGCGAAAATGCGTGAATACATGCAAGTTTCTGATGAAAAGGCGGCTGACATTGGTTATACGGTGTTCCCCCGGGTGAAGCAAGCTCGGAACGGGATGCCTCAAGTGCCCCAGCCACCTCCGCGGTTTGACGCCAACACACTGGGTCTGTTAGCCTTTCGACGTTCACATGCGCTCGCGAGTCTTGTTCACCGCCCCTCGGAACCGGTCTTTCGACCAGATCGGGAGCGGTGTGCGTACGTGGTGGTATTGGTGCCCAGCAGGAGAGGCTAGCCGGTCCGTATAACCACGACGCGTAATACGACGCTCGACCGAAGCGCCTCTTCAACCCGATAGGGAAGAGGCGCTTTTTTATTTGGTGGATTGGTGATTTGGCGATCTGGTGCTTTGGGATGCTGGATTTAGGGATTTAGGGATTTTGGGACTTGGGGATTTTGGAATGAAGGCGAAACTCTGCGCGACCGTGACGGCCGACACCATGGCCGAGCTGCGTACGCGCCGTGACCAGGCGGGCGAGGCCGACCTGGTGGAGTTGCGGCTCGACTCCGTTCGCGACCCCAGTGCGGCCGCGGCCCTGGCCGGCCGCCGCAAGCCCGTCATCGTCACCTGCCGCCCCAAGTCCGAGGGCGGGCATTTCGCCGGCAGCGAAGAAGAGCGCCGGCGCATTCTCGCCGAGGCGCTCACCCTCGGCGCCGAGTTCGTGGACCTCGAGTGGAACGGCAGTTGCGCCGACTTGATGGCGCAGACCGGCGGCCGGCGAATCGTGCTCTCGCATCACGATTTCGAGGGGACGCCGGCGGATGTGCACGACAAGGCGCAGGCCATGCTCGCCAGCGGCGCCGAGGTGGTCAAGCTGGCGGTGACGGCACAGCGGTTGGCCGACTGTCTCACGCTGCGATCGATCGGCCTTGCGACCCGGGTGCCCATGGCCCTGATTGCCATGGGGGATGCGGGCATCGCCACGCGCGTCCTGGCGAGTTGGTTCGGGTCGTGCTGGACCTACGCCGGCGACCAGGTCGCGCCCGGCCAGATCGATCTGCCGCGCATGCTGAATGAGTTCCGCTTCCGGCGCATCGGCAGCCACACCGCCATCTACGGCGTCGTCGGCAAGCCCGTGACGCACTCGGTGTCGCCGTCGATGCACAACGCCGCTTTTCGCGCCGCCAACCTCGACGCGGTGTACCTGCCCCTGGCAGCCCACGACTACGACGACTTCACGGCGTTTGCCGAGGTGGTGAATCTCGCCGGTGCCAGCGTGACGGCCCCGTTCAAGGTGCAGGCGTTCGAGCGGGCCGACGAATGCGACCCGGTCAGCCGCCGCATCCAGTCGGTGAACACGTTGCGGCGGGTCGGCAAGAAATGGCTGGGCTGCAACACCGACGTCGCCGGTTTCCTGTCGCCCCTCGAATCGGCCATGCGGCTGCCCAACAAGCGCGCGACCGTGCTCGGCGCCGGCGGCGCCGCCCGGTCGGTGGCGATCGCCCTGGCTGCGGCCGGGGTCCACGTGACCTTGTGCGCCCGCCGGCCGGAGCAGGCCCGGGAGATTTCCGCCCTGACCAGTGCCGCCATCGGTGAATGGCCACCCGCGCCAGGTTCCTGGGACCTGCTCGTGAACGCCACTCCCGTGGGCACCGCGCCCGACACTGAGCGGTCGCCGCTGCCGGCCGGCCATTCGCTTGACGGTGAGTTGGTCTACGACCTCGTCTACAACCCGCCGCAAACCCGGCTGCTGCGCGACGCTGCCGCCGCGGGCTGCCGGACGATTGGCGGCCTCGACATGCTGGTGGCGCAGGCGCAAGCCCAGTTTGAGTGGTGGACCGAGCAGCGGCCGGCCGATCGCGTGATGCGAGACGCCGCGGCCGCAAGGCTTGGCATATTGGAGAAGCAATGAAGCAGACGACGTTCGAAGAGTTCGTGGATCTCGCGAAGCGGGCCACGTTTGTGCCGGTGTGCAAGGAACTGGTGGCCGACCTGCTGACGCCGGTGTCGGCCTTCCTGAAGATTGCCGAGCATTCCGACTATGCGTTCCTGTTGGAGAGCGTTGAGGGCGGCGAGCATGTTGGGCGCTATTCGTTCCTCGGCAAGGATCCGTTCCTGATCCTGCGCGGCAAGAATGGCGAGACCGAGATCGAGAAGGCGGGGGTCACCAGCAAGAGCGAACAACCGTTCATCGAGACCCTGCGGGGCCTGATGAACAGCTTCCAGTCGCCGTTTGTGCCGGGCCTGCCACGCTTCACCGGCGGGGCGGTCGGCTACCTGGGCTACGACACCGCCGCGTGGTTCGAGCCGACCACGGCGCGCGCCGATGCGGGCACGTCGGAGCGCGATGACGCCGGCTTCATGCTCTTCGACACGGTGCTCGCGTTCGACCACGTGCAGCATCGCATCCTGTTGATCGCCAACGCCCGCATCTCGGGCGACGAAGACCTGAAGTCGCTGTACCAGTTCGCGTGCGCCAAGATCGAATTTCTCGAGGGCGAGCTCGATCGCGCGCTGTCGCTCAAACGCACGGCCGGCGGCGACGCGCTGAAGCTGGTGTCGAACTTCACCCAGGAAGCCTACGAGTCGATCGTCAAGCAAGCGAAGGAATACATTGCCGCCGGCGACGTCTACCAGGTCGTGTTGTCGCAGCGCTTCGAGGCCGAGGTCGGCGTCGATGCGTTCACGGTCTACCGGGCGCTGCGCCATGTCAACCCGTCGCCCTACATGTTCTTCATTCGCATGGGCGACCGCTCGATCGTCGGTTCGTCACCGGAAATGCTGGTGCGGGTCGAGGGCCGTCACGCCGTCACGCATCCCATTGCCGGCACCCGGCCGCGCGGCAAGACCGACGAAGAGGATGTGCGGCTGGCCGAGGAACTCAAGCGCAGCGAGAAGGAGAAGGCCGAGCACGTGATGCTGGTGGACCTGGGCCGCAACGACATTGGCCGCGTCTGCGACTACGGCACCGTCCGCGTGCCGACCTTCATGGCGCTCGAGCGTTATTCGCACGTGATGCACCTGGTATCGGTGGTCGAAGGACAGCTCGCTGAGGGCAACGACCGGCTCGACGCGCTGGTGTCCTGCTTCCCGGCCGGCACGGTCTCGGGGGCGCCCAAGGTGCGCGCCATGCAGATCATCAACGAGCTCGAACCGGACCGCCGCGGGCTGTACGCAGGCGCCGTCGGCTATCTCGACTTTGCCGGCAACCTCGACTTCTGCATCGCCATCCGCTCCATCTTGATGGAAGGCGGCAAGGCCTACATCCAAGCCGGCGCCGGCATCGTCGCCGACTCGAACCCGACCGCGGAGTACGAAGAGACCAAGGACAAGGCGCGCGCCATGTTGCGGGCGCTGGAACTGGCGCAGACCGGACTGTAGGCATTCATGGTCCTGGTCATCGATAACTACGATTCGTTCACCTACAACCTGGTGCAGTACCTGGGTGAACTTGGCGCGCAACTGGTCGTCAGGCGCAACGACGAGGTGTCGCTCGACACGCTGCGCTCGCTTGGCCACGACCGTGTGGTGATCTCGCCTGGCCCAGGCCGCCCCGAACAAGCGGGCGTCTCGCTCGACGCCATCAAGGAGTTCGGGCCGCGGATGCCGGTGCTGGGCGTGTGCCTCGGCCACCAGGCGATCGGATTGGCGTTTGGCGGGGAAGTCAGGCGCGCGCCTCAGCCCATTCACGGCAAGACCTCCACCGTCGAGCACAACGGCCAGGGAGTGTTCGCCGGCATCTCCACGTCGTTCCAGGCCGGCCGCTACCACTCGCTGATCGTGGCCGAATCGAGCATGCCGCAAGACCTGGAGATCACCGCGCGAACCAAGGAAGACAACCTCGTCATGGGCATTCGCCATCGGACGTTGCCGATTCACGGCGTGCAGTTTCACCCCGAATCGGTGCTGACCAACGAAGGCCGCCGCATTCTGCGCAACTTCCTCGAGATGTGACCATGTTCCCAGCCCTGATCGAGAAACTGCGCCGGCAGGAAGACCTGAGCACCGAAGAGGCCGCGGCCGCGATGGCCGCCATCATGCGTGGAGAGGCCGCACCCGCGCAGATCGCCGGGCTGCTGGTCGGTCTCGCCATGAAAGGCGAGCGGCCCAGCGAACTGGTGGGCCTGGCGCAGACGATGCGGGCCAATGCAGTGGCCGTGCCGGCGCAACCAGGTCCGGTGTTCGACACGTGCGGCACCGGTGGCGATCGCTCCGGCAGCTTCAACATCTCCACGGCGGCCGCGATCGTGATGGCCGCGTGCGGCACGCCGGTGGCCAAGCATGGCAACCGATCCGTTTCGAGCCAGTGCGGCAGCGCCGACGTGCTCGAATCCCTCGGCGTCAACATCCAGGCCACGCCCGATGTGGCGGCACGCTGCCTGGCCGAGGTCGGCATCGCGTTCTTCTTCGCCCCGACGTTCCATCCCGCCATGAAGCACGCGGCCCAGGCACGCAAGGACCTCGGCGTGCGCACGGCCTTCAACCTGCTGGGGCCGCTCACGAACCCGGCGCGCCCGACCCGGCAGATCGTCGGCGTCCCGCGGCCCGACCTCACCGAGTTGATCGCGCGGTCGCTGGCGCTGCTTGGCTCCGAACGCGCCTGGGTCGTGCACGGCGCCGATGGCCTCGACGAGCTGTCGACGACGGGCTACACCAAGGTGTCGGAGTGCCGGAACAACGCGGTGCAGACGTTCTATGTGCACCCCGCGGACTTCGGTCTCGCCAAGGCCACCCCCGAGTCCCTGAAGGGCGGTGATGCCACCACCAACGCCGTGATTGTTCGCTCGGTGCTGACCGGCGCCAAGGGCGCGCCACGCGACGTCGTGTTGCTGAACGCCGGCGCGGCGCTGTTCATCGCGGGCGCCGTCGAGACCGTGCGGGCCGGGGTCGCCCGCGCGGCGACCGCCATCGATAGCGGCGAGGCGGCCGCGGTTCTCGACCGTCTCATTCGCGTCTCGAACGGAGCCGGCGCGTGAGCGCAGCGACGCCCGACCTGCTGGAGGCCATTGTTGCCGCCACCCGGTCACGGGTGACGTCGGCGATCGCGCGCGAACCGCGGGCCCAGCTCGAACGGCGCGCGATGGCCGCCACGCCGGCCGGCGACGAGTTCACCGCGCGTCTGTCGCGCCCGAACGCGGTGAACATCATCGCGGAGTGCAAGCGCCGCTCGCCGTCGCGTGGCGTGCTGCGGTCGGCGTACGACCCGGTCGCCATCGCCGCCGGATACGAGCGGGCCGGTGCCGCCGCGATTTCGGTGCTGACGGAGCCGGGGTTCTTCGACGGCTCGCAGGAACACCTGGTCGCCGTGCGAGCTGCGGTGAAGGTGCCGCTGTTGCGCAAGGACTTCATGGTCCACGAATACCAACTGCTCGAGGCCCGCGCCGCCGGCGCCGACGCGATCCTGTTGATCGTGGCCGCGCTGAGCGACGCCGAGCTGCGCGACTTCTCGGCTGCCGCCCGTTCCCTCGGCCTGGCCGCCCTCGTCGAAGTGCACGACCTGGTGGAATGCGATCGGGCACTTGCCGCAGGCGCGTCGATCATCGGCGTGAACAACCGCAACCTGCGCACGCTTCAAGTGGACCTCGACGCCTCGCGAACCATTGCCGGGCGGATTCCCCAGGGGGTCATCGGCGTCAGTGAGAGCGGCTTGAAGACCCGCGAGGATTTGCAGGCAATGACAGCACTCGGCTACCAGGCATTCCTGGTGGGCGAGCGCTTCATGGTTGATCCTGATCCGGGCGCGGCCCTGGCCGGCTTGATCGAGACGATGGGAGCCACCGCGTGACCGCCGTCAAGATTTGCGGCCTGACGCGGCGCGAAGACGCAGAGGCGGCCGTCGCTTTCGGCGCCAATGCGGTTGGCTTCGTGCTATGGCCTGCCAGCCCTCGTCATGCGAACCTTGAAGCCGTCGCGACAATCGTTGATGGCCTGCCACCGTTCATTACTCCCGTTGGCGTGTTCGTGAACCCGTCCGCCGACGACATTGCGCAAGCGGCCCAGGCGGGGCTGCGGCTGGCGCAGGTGCATGGCGCGCTCCCGCCTGGCCGTCTGGCGCTGCCGGTGCTGCGCGCGGTGCATTTGGCGGCGTCGACCGACGGCATTGAGCCCGCGGTGGACGATGAGACGGTGTTGCTCGATGCGCACGACCCCGTGCGGCACGGCGGCACGGGGCAGACGGTCGATTGGACGCGAGCGCGCGCGATCGCGGCGAAGCGGCGGATTGTGTTGGCCGGCGGACTGACCGCAGAGAACGTGTCCGACGCCATCAAGACGGTAGAGCCTTACGCGGTGGATGTCGCGTCGGGTGTCGAGACCGAACCGGGCATCAAGGATCTTCTTAAACTCCGCGCATTCATCGACGCAGTAAGAGTAACAGGCACTTAACCCTATGGCACCCCAGGCACCTATGGCACCCTTGGCACCTTATTCATGGTTTGGCCGGCGCGATCCCGACGCGCGCGGCTACTACGGCGCGTTCGGCGGGCGCTTCGTGCCCGAGACGCTGGTCGCCGCCATCGAGGGATTGGAGGCGGCGTACTTCGAGGCCAGGCGCGACCCGGCGTTCAGCGAAGAGCTACAGCGGCTGCTGCAGCACTACGTGGGCCGTGAAACGCCACTGTGGGACGCCCGTCGGTTGAGCGAGGCCTGCGGCGGCGCGCGCATCCTGCTGAAGCGCGAGGACCTGACCCACACCGGCGCCCACAAGATCAACAACGCCCTGGGGCAGGCGCTGCTCGCCAAGCGCATGGGCAAGACGCGCATTGTCGCCGAGACCGGCGCCGGGCAACACGGCGTGGCCAGCGCCACCGCGTGCGCGCTGCTCGGCCTCGAGTGCGTCGTCTACATGGGCACCGAAGACATGCGCCGCCAGGCGCTGAACGTGTTCCGCATGCGGCTGCTCGGCGCCACCGTGTGCGGCGTGGATTCCGGCAGCTGCACCTTGAAGGACGCGATCAACGAGGCGATGCGCGACTGGGTCGCGCGCCCGGACGACACGCACTACCTGCTGGGGTCGGCGCTCGGCCCGCACCCGTATCCGCTGATGGTGCGCGAATTCCAGTCGGTGATCGGCAAGGAAGCCCGCGCGCAATGCCTGGCGCAAGTGGGACGGCTGCCCGATGCGGTGATTGCGTGCGTCGGCGGCGGCAGCAACGCCATCGGGATCTTCGACGCGTTCATCGACGATGCGGGGGTGAAGCTGATTGGGGTGGAGGCCGGCGGGGAAGCAATCGATTCCGGACGGCACGCCGCGCGCTTCGCGGGCGGGGCTCCAGGAGTGCTGCAGGGCACGCGCACCTTCGTGCTGCAGGATGCGCACGGCAACATCGAGGCGACCCACTCGGTGTCGGCCGGCCTCGACTACGCGGCCGTGGGTCCCGAGCATGCGTTCCTGCAAGAGACCGGTCGCGCCGAGTATCACTACGCCTCAGATGCCGAGGCCCTGGCGGCGTTCCAGGAACTGGCGCGGCTCGAGGGGATAATTCCGGCGCTCGAGTCCGCACACGCCATCGCCTACGTGCTCAAGCACGGGAAAGACTTCGGACCTGGTGCCGTACTGGTCATCAACCTGTCTGGTCGCGGCGACAAGGACGTGCAGACCGTCGAACAGATCCTGAAGGAGGCCGGCCGTGGGGCGCATTAGCGACCGCTTCGCGGCGCTCGGCGCCAAGGGCGAAACCGGCCTCGTGACCTACATCACGGCCGGCGATCCCAGCCTCGAGCAGACCGCCGAGATCCTGAAACGGCTCGACCGGGCCGGGGCCGACGTAATCGAGCTGGGGGTGCCGTTCTCGGATCCGCTGGCCGACGGTCCGGTCATCCAGCGGGCCACCGAGCGGGCCCTGGCGGCCGGTGCGACCTTGCCGAAGGTGCTGACCATGCTGGCAGCCACCCGCGCCTCTATTTCGGCGCCGGTCGTGATCTTCAGCTACGCCAATCCGATACTTCGCATGGGGTTGGACGAGTTCGTGAGCCAGGCCCGAACGGCCGGGGTGGACGGGGTGCTGACCCTGGACATGCCGCCCGAGGAGGGCGAGGCCTTTCGGACCGCCTTTGCCGGCGCCGGGATTGATACAATTTTTCTGCTGAGCCCGACGACCACGGTCGAGAGGATTCGCAAGGCGGCGGCCCTGGGCAGCGGCTTCCTGTATGGCATTTCGCGCCTCGGGGTCACCGGCGTCCGCGATACGGTGGATGATTCGGCGCGGGAGTTGGCGGAGCGGGTCAAGGCCGAGACCAACCTGCCGCTGGCCCTGGGATTTGGCCTGTCGCGGCCAGAGCACGTGAAGGCCGTCGGCCAATGGGCCGACGCCGCGGTGGTGGGGAGCGCCTTGGTGAAAGTCATTGCCGAGCACGGACAGGCCCCGGGCCTGCTGGACGAGGTGGAGCGGTACGTGCGATGGCTGCGGAATTGAACCTCGAAGCGCTGCGGGACGAGATCGACAAGATCGACGAGGTGATCGTGCGCCTCCTCGACAGCCGGGCGCGGTGCGCGTATACGGTCGGCCGGCTGAAGCACGAACTGGGACGCCCGATCTACGAGCCGGCGCGCGAGGCGGCGGTGATTGCCCACGTGCGGAAGGTGAACGAGGAGCTCGGCGGGCCGCTCGACGGCGACGCCGTGGCCCGGTTGTATGAACGCATCATGGACGAGGCCCGGCGCATTCAGCGCCTCGAAGCCGAACGGGATGCGCGCGAGAAGAAGGAAAAGGAATAGTCATGGTTGTCGTAATGAAAGAGCGGGCGAGTGATGGTGAGGTCGAAGCCGTCATCGCGAGCCTCGTCGGGATGGGGATGGACGTGCACCGGTCCACCGGCGCCGAGCGCATCGTGCTGGGCGTGGTCGGTGGTGGCAAGGCCGACCCTCGGCTGATCGAGCTGATGGCCGGCGTGCACGAAGTGCTGCGCATCACCCAGCCGTACAAGCTGGCCAGCCGCACCTTCAAGCCCGAAGACACGATCATCACCATTGGCGATCTCCGCATTGGCGGCGACGAAGTGATCGTGATCGCCGGCCCCTGCTCCGCCGAGAGTGAAGAGCAGGTCCACGCCACCGCCGCTGCGGTCAAGCGCGCGGGCGCCAAGATCCTGCGTGGCGGCGCCTTCAAGCCGCGCTCGTCGCCCTACAGCTTCCAGGGCATGGGCGAAGCCGGGCTACAGTTGCTGCGCTCGGGCGCCAACGCCCACGACCTGAAGCTCGTGACCGAGGTCATGGACGCCAGCCAGATCGAAGTGATCGGCAAGTACGCCGACATCTACCAGGTCGGCGCCCGCAACATGCAGAACTTCACCCTGCTGCGCGAACTCGGACGCACGCGCAAGCCGATCCTGTTGAAGCGCGGCATCGCCGCGACGATGGAGGAGTGGCTGTTGTCGGCGGAGTACATCCTGGCCGGCGGCAACACCGACGTGATCCTGTGCGAGCGCGGCATCCGCACCTTCGAGACGTTCACCCGCAACACGCTCGACCTGTCGGCCATCCCGATCGTGAAGGAACTGTCGCACCTGCCGATCTTCGTGGACCCGAGCCACGGCATGGGCCGGCGCGACAAGGTGGCGCCAATGGCGCGCGCGGCGGTCGCGGCCGGCGCCGACGGCCTGATCATCGAGGTGCACAACGACCCCGACCACGCCATGAGCGACGGCGCGCAGTCGATGTTCCCGTCACAGTTCGATCGACTGATGGCGGAACTGCGGATCATTGCCCCGGCCATCGGCCGCAGCATCTGTCTCGAGCCGGTCGCGCGAAGGGGATGGGCTCGCTGATTGCCTGACACGCAGCCCCGGCTCGCCATCGTCGGTCCCGGTCTGATCGGCACCTCCGTGGCGCTGGCGGCCGCCCGGCGGTGGCCAGGGCTCGAGGTCCGCACCGTCGACCGGGGTGACCCCCTCGAGTCGATCCGCGACTCGCTGGTCGTGGTGCTGGCCATGCCGGTGGATGTGATCATCCGGGTGCTGCCGCGCCTCAGCGCGGTCATGCATCCGCAGGCGCTCGTGATCGACACCGGCAGCACCAAGCGCGCGATCATGGCCGCTGCCGCGGCGGCCCGGCTGCCACAGTTTGTCGGCGGCCATCCCATGGCGGGGGGCACCAGCACGGGGCCATCGGAAGCCCGCGCCGACCTGTTCGACGGCCGGGCGTGGTTCCTGACCAATCCCGACGCCCCAGACGCCGTCCGTCGCGCCGTGAGGTTCGTCGAGGCGCTTGGCGCCCGCCCGGTGGTGCTGCCCGATCGCGGCGAGGAGCACGATCGGCTCATGGCGGCCGTCAGTCACCTGCCGCAACTGGTTGCGAGCGCCTTGATGGTGACCGCGGCGCGGGCGGTCGGCGAGGACAACCTGAAGTGGGCGGGGAAGGGACTGCGCGACACGACGCGGCTCGCCAGCAGCCAAGCCAGCGTCTGGGAGAGCGTGCTGGCGTCGAACAGCGCCGAGATCAAACCGCTGCTGCGCGCCATGGCCGCCGAACTGGTGGCTCTGTCCGATCGACTCGAAGATCGCGAGGCGATCCGAAAGTTCTTCGCCGAAGCGGCGCGCACCAAGTCTTCCTGCCTATAATCGTCGGATGAATAAGGTCCTGGCAACTGCGGACGAGGCAGTCGCCGCGATTCCCGATGGCGCCAGCATCATGATGGGCGGCTTCGGGCTCTGCGGCATTCCCGAACACCTGATCGCGGCCCTGCACCGCCGCGGCACCAAGAACCTGACCATCATCAGTAACAACGCCGGCATCGACGACTACGGAGTGGGACCGCTGCTCAAGTCGCGCCAGGTGCGCAAGATGATCTCGACCTACGTCGGCGAGAACAAGGAGTTCGAGCGGCAGTTCCTCCAGAAGGAAATCGAGGTGGAGCTGGTGCCGCAGGGCACCTTCTCGGAACGAATGCGCGCCGCGGGCGCCGGCATTGGCGGGTTCTTCACGCCGACCGGCGCCGGGACGTTGATCGCGGAAGGCAAGGAGAGCCGCGTGATCGACGGCCGCACCTACATTCTCGAGGCGCCGCTGGCCGCCGACTTCGCGTTCGTCAAGGCGTGGAAGGGCGACCGCGTCGGCAACCTGATTTACCGCAAGACCGCGCGCAATTTTAATCCCGTGATGGCCACCGCGGCGCGCCACACCATTGCCGAAGTCGAGGAGCTGGTCGAGGCCGGGGCGCTCGAACCGGATGGCATCCACACACCAGGGATCTTCGTGAAGCGGTTGCTGCAGGGACCCTCCTACGTCAAGCGCATCGAGAAACGGACGGTCCGCAATGGATAAACGCGATCGCATTGTTCGCCGCATCGCCCAGGACCTCAGGGACGGCGACTACGTGAACCTGGGGATCGGCATGCCGACGCTCGTCGCCAACTGTGTGCCTCCGGGTGTGGAGATCACGCTGCACTCCGAGAACGGCATGCTGGGCGTGGGACCGTACCCGGGCGAAGACGAGGTCGATGCCGACCTGATCAACGCCGGCAAGGAGACGGTGACGGAACTGCCGGGCACGTCGTACTTCAGCAGCGCCGATTCGTTCGCCATGGTGCGCGGCGGACACATTGACCTCACCGTGCTGGGCGCGCTCGAGGTGGACGAAGCGGGCAACCTCGCCAACTGGATGATCCCCGGCAAGATGGTCAAGGGCATGGGCGGCGCCATGGACCTGGTGGCCGGCGCCAAGCGCGTGGTGATCGCGATGGAACACACCACGAAGGACGGCGGCCACAAGATCCTGCCCGCATGCACGCTGCCGCTGACGGGCGTGAAAGTGGTCAACCAGATCGTGACCGAGCTGGCGGTGATCGACGTTACGCCGGATGGATTGCTGCTGAAAGAGATCGCCAGCGACACGACCCTCGAGGCCGTGATTGCCGCCACCGGCGCAAAGCTGCAGGTCGCCGAGCCGCTGGGACGCTTCTAGCGCCCCCGGCCGATGGTTCTGCCCCGTCAAGAGGCGTCAACCCCGGCCAACAGTGTCACCCCGGCGGGGAACTTACTGTGGTTTACCCTCGTCCGTACGAGTGGGTTCAATCCGGCTAAAGCCGGACTCCACATTCGAGGGGTCCTTGATGCGAAAAGCGCTGCTGACAATCGTCTTGGCCGGGGTTCTGTCGCAAGGCGCGGTGGCCGCACAGGTCACCGAGCCCACGACCTACCGGCTCACCGGCACACGGGTGGCCCTGGCCCAGGACGTTCACATCGAACGCGATGAAGAGGTCACCGACGTCGCGGTGGTCGTCGGCGGCTCGCTGGTGGTCGATGGACGCGTCCGCGACGGCATTGTCGTCGTCGGCGGCGACCTGCGGCTGACCGGGACGGCCGACGTGCGCGGCGACATCGTGCTGGTCGACGGCCGCCTGCAGCGAGACGAGGGCGCCCGGCACGCGGGCAGCGTCAACTACATTTCGTTCGGCGACTGGTCCCGTCGCACCCTTGGGTTCTTCCCGACGTTTGACTTTGGCGACTACGGCCGCTGGCTGAGTCTCGCCGGCACGTTCGCACGCGTCTCGTTGCTCGCGGTGCTGATGCTGGTGGTGCTGGTGGTGGCCCGGCCGGCGGTGGCCCGCAGTGGCCGCGCCGCTGTCGCCGAACCCGTACGCGCGGGCCTCGTGGGCCTGGCCGCGGAGATCTTCTTCGTGCCGTTCCTGATCGCCGCCTCGATTGGCCTCGCCATCACCATCGTCGGTATTCCGTTCGTGGCCTTGCTGGTGCCGATCGCGATCGTGATCGCGGTCTTTGCGCTCGTGCTGGGGTTCACGTCGCTGGCCTGCCGCCTGGGTGAGTGGGTGGAAGATCGACTGGGATGGCAGCCGGGTAACGCCTTCATCGCCACCACGATCGGCTTTGTCCTGATCATGGGCCCGACGATTGCGGCGCGGCTGATTGGGGTTGGCCCCGAGGCGCTGCGCCCAGTGGCGTTCGCCTTGCTGGTGGTGGGCCTGTCAGTGGAGTTTGCAGCGTGGACGATCGGGCTGGGCGGCACCATTCTGACCGGCCTCGGCCGCTGGCACACAGTGCCTCCGCCGATTGCGCCCCCACCGAGCATGCCGCCGCCGGTTCAGAGCGCGGCCTACTGATCGCCGGTGTGACCGAGACCCGGACGGACCTGGACGAGGGCATTCGAGCTGCCAATAACCTTCGTCCCTTTCTTGAGCAGCAGCCGAATCCGGAAGCTGCCGGCATTCCGGTAGCGGTGTTCAACGGTGTAGCGCCGCTTGATCTGGCTCTTGCCGGCCTCGTAGGGTTCGCAGTCGGCTTCGACCGTTGACGTCGTCAAGTCGCCCCACTCCCATTCCACGGTGGGGCAGTAGAACTCCTCGTTGTCGTCAGCCCCGCCCTTGACCTCCGCGACCACCACTACGCGCGCCGGAGCGAACGACACGGCCGGTGTCGCCTTGAGTGATAAGCTAGGCTTCTTGTTGCTGCCCTGGGCGCGGGCCTGCGCGGCGTGCGGGATCACGAGCAGCGCGCTGACTGCCAGGACTGTGAACTGAGCGACGCCTGTGTGTAATTGCATGGCAAGGTCCCCTGCAGGCGGGGCGCAAAGGAATTCTAACCTAACATGCCTCCCCCCTACGAAGTGCCACGCCTGTCCGTCAGTAGCGCCGCGCTTGGCGCCGCCGACGTTGACCTGATCATCATTCCCATCGCGCAGGATCACACCGCCTCAGCCATTGGCGCCTACGACGCCGTCTTCGGCGGCGACCTGGGATCCGCCCTCGAGCGCGGGGAGTTCCGAGCCAAACCCTGTGAACTGTTCGTGCCCCGGACGCCGGGCAAGGACTGGCGCGCGACGCGGGTGATCTTCGTCGGCGGCGGGCCTCGCGCCGAGATTCACGCCGAACGCATGCGGCGCATGGCCGCGACGGCCGCGCACGCGGCGCGTCATCAGCACCACGGCCGCATTGCCTGGGCCGACGTCGAGCCGGGGACGCTGGCGACGACCGCTCGCGTGGAGCTGATTGCCGAGGGCGTGACGATCGCGAACTTCGACAACGGCGTGCACAAGAGCCGGGGCGACCGCGAGTTCTTCCTGAAGGACGTGGTCATCCTGACCGGTCCCGACGCCGCCGCGGCCGCCGCGACGGGCCGTGCCACGGGCGAATCGATCAACGCCGCCCGGGTCCTGATCAACGAACCCGGCAACTTCCTGACGCCGCGCATCCTGGCCGAGAAGGCGCAGCAGCTCGCCTCGGTGCCTGGCATCACCGCGGAAGTGCTCGACGAGCGCGCGATTGAGGCACTCGGCATGGGGATGCTGCTCGGCGTCGCGCGCGGCAGCATGGAGCCGCCGCGGCTGCTGGTGCTGCGCTATGCGCCGGCCGACGCGCCCGCCGGCGCGACCCTGGGCCTGGTCGGCAAGGGCGTCACCTTCGACACCGGTGGCATTTCGCTCAAGCCCGCAGACGGCATGGAGCGCATGAAGGACGACATGGCCGGCGGCGCAACGGTCGTGGCCGCGCTGCGGTCGATTGCGCTCCAGCAACTGCCGATTCGCGCGATGGCGATCGTGCCCATGGTCGAGAACATGCCCGGTGGGAAGGCGACCAAGCCCGGCGACATTCTCCGCGCCGCCTCGGGTCTCACGGTCGAAGTGAACAACACGGATGCCGAAGGACGGCTGATCCTGGGCGATGCGCTCTGGTACGCGCGCAAGCTCGGCGCAACGCATGTGGTCGACGTCGCCACCCTGACCGGCGCCGTGGTGGTCGCGCTGGGCAAGATCACGACCGGGCTGTTCGGTACACCGGAGCCGTGGGTCGAGCACGTGCGCGCGGCCGCGGGTCGAGCGGGGGAGAAGGTGTGGCCGCTGCCGCTGTTTGATGACTATCGCGAGCAGCTGAAGAGCGAGATTGCCGACATGCTGAACAGCCCGGGCCGGCCGGCTGGCTCGATCACCGCGGCGATGTTCCTGAAGGAATTTGCCGGCGACGGCGCCTGGGCCCACCTCGATATTGCCGGCACGGCCTGGGCTGAAGAGAGCAAGCCGTGGCAGCCGAAGGGCGCGACGGGCACCATGATTCGGACGCTCGTGGATGTCGCCCGCGGCGGCCTTCCCGGTGTCTAACCGTTGTAGCATCCCCGCCTACGCTCTTCGAGCTACGGCGAGGCCTCGCCGTAGCGGCCATGGGCCGCGCAGGCGGGCGCCTTTAGGCGGATAATCAAGACATGCAGGACCCCCAGCCGCCAACGCCGACGCAGACGGCGCCGACGCTCACCATCGTCCAGGTCGTCACGGACGACCCGGCGAAGGAACTCGGCATGATCGATGTGTCGGTGGCGGCGTTTGGCCTCACCGGCGTGATTATGGCGGCGGCGCTCGTGGCGGGACCGCTCGCAGGCGGACTGTACATCTGGTATCGATCACGCCGCCCGATCACGATCATCGAGGCGCGCGGCAACCAGCACAACCTGTTCCGCGCTTAGTCTTCCTGGGACGCAATGGCCGGCTGGCCCTTCAGCGACTTGCGATACCGCATCACCGCGTTGAACAGCGACTCTGCGATCCTCTGCTTGTAGGCGTTGGTCTTGAGCAGTGCCAGCTCCTGCCGGTTGCTGACAAACGAGATCTCGGCCAGCACGCTCGGCATGGCCGCGCCAATCAGCACGACGAACGGCGCCTTCTTCACGCCGCGGCTGCGTACTTCCTTGTTGGTCTTGCGCAGCGACGTCACCAGCGACTCCTGCACCATGTTCGCCAGGTCGCGCGACTCGTCCAGCTTGTTGTTGAGGGTGATCGCCTTGATGATGTCGGGCAACTGGTGCATCTCGCGGTTCGACGCCGAGTTCTCGCGCGCCGCCACGGCCTCGGCTTCCGGAGACGAAGCGAAGCTCAGGTAGTAGGTCTCGATCCCCTTCGCCGCCACGTTGCGGCTGGCGTTGGCGTGAATCGACAGGAACAGGTCGGCGCTTTCGCGGTTGGCCAGTTCGGTGCGCTCCTCCAGCGGAATGTAGACGTCGGTGCGCCGCGTCAGCACGACCTCCAGGCCGGGTTCTTTCTGCAGCAGTTTCTCGAGCCGAAGGGCCACGTCGAGCACGAGGGCGGCCTCGGTCAAGCCCCGGCCGAGCACGCCGGGATCGTGGCCGCCGTGGCCCGGGTCGATCACGATACGAGAGACGCCCAGGCCGAGTTGCCGGGCCATCGAGAAGCCGCCGGCAACATTGGCCGCGGCCGCAGAGGGGGACGCAAGCGGCACTGACGCCGTCGTCGTGGGCGCTGACGGCAAGGTGGGCGATGGCGGCGCTACCGGCCGCGGGAACTCGGTCGGCCGCGCAACCTCGGGCTGGGACAGCGCGATCGCCAGCGGTGGTTCAGGCGAAATGGATGTCGGCGCGACCGTGGACGGGGTCGCCACCGTGCGGCGAACCGAGCGTTCGGCATCGATCACCAGCCGGTAAGGGTTGTACAGCGTGAAGACGCTGTACCGCGACACCGCTTCGAGGTCCAAGACCACCCGCACGGTGGAATCGGGATGACGGCCGACGCGGATCTTGCTGACGATGTCGCCGGGGTAGGTCAGGACCTTGTCCAACAGGGCCGGCGTCAACTGCACCCCCTTGAGGTCGAAGAACAGCCGCGCCGGACCAGCAATGCGTTCTTCGCGGTACGTCACCTCGCGGTCGAGTTCGAGGGTGATGCGCACGGTGTCGGGCAGCACCGTGCGATCAATGGAGAGCAGGGTGGCTGCGGGGCTGGCTGCGGCCGTTGGCGCGGGCCGTGACGCTGCCAGCAGCGGCGCCGCGACCGGCGCCGGCTTCGCGAGCTGCGCCAACTGCTGGTTCGCCCGCCGCACCAACGAACTGGTCGGATACTCCGCCACCAGCCAGCGATACAGCCGAATGGCCTGCGCCTGATCGTCGGCGTGGTTGAACCGCTGATAGGCCGCATCCGCCAGGCTGGCGGCCTGCCAGAGCGCGTTGTCGGAGTAGCCGCTGGTCGGATAGCGCCGCACCACCGCCTCGAACGCCGCAATCACCTTCGCGACCTCGGCCTTCGCCTCACGGGCCTGGACCTCACCGCCGGCCAGTACCACCCGGACCTTCTGGTCGCGTTCGAGCGCCGACTCATACCGTTGCCGCGCGGTCTGCGCCACGGCCGGCACCGACACCACGAGCGCGATGGCAAATGCCACGCTGGCGCGAACGAGATGAGCCCTACCGAAGCTGAGCATCGACCTCCTCGAAGTACTCACGGCCGACCAGCACCTCGCGCGGCTTGCCGCCGGTGGCCGGCGAGACGAGGCCTTCGGCCTCCATCATGTCGACCAGACGAGCGGCGCGGCTGAAGCCGATCCGCATCTTGCGCTGCAGGTACGAGATCGAGACCTGGCCGGCCTGCACCACAATGCGGGCGGCTTCGTCGTACAAGTCGTCCTTCTCGTAGAGCAGTTCCTGGTTGTTGGTCCGCTCTTCCTCGGTGATCGATTCGTCGTAGACGGGCTTGCCCTGCTTGCGCAGGAAGCTGGCGACGCGCGCCGATTCCTGCTCTGAAATATAGGGCCCGTGCAGGCGGATGTGCCGCGACGAGGCCGGCGGCAGGAAGAGCATGTCGCCCTTGCCCAGCAGCTGCTCGGCGCCGTTGCTGTCGAGAATGGTGCGCGAGTCGATCTTCGACGAGACCCGGAACGAAATGCGCGCCGGCAGGTTCGCCTTGATCAAGCCGGTGATGACGTCCACCGACGGCCGCTGGGTGGCCAGGATCAGGTGGATGCCGACGGCGCGCGCCATTTGCGCGAGCCGGCAGATCGACTCTTCCACCTCGTTGCCGGCCACCATCATCAGGTCGGCCAATTCGTCGACCACCACCATGATGAAGGGCAGGGGACGGGTCGGCTTGCCTTCCTCCGGCACCTCGCCCGACTCGATCACCGCGCGGACATTGCGGTTGAACTGCTCGATGTTGCGCACGCCGTACGACGCCAGCGTCTTGTAGCGTTCCTCCATTTCGCGCACGGCCCAGCGCAGCGCGTTGGCGGCCTTCTTCGGCTCGACCACGACCGGGGTCATCAGGTGCGGAATGTCCTCGTACATGCCGAGTTCGAGGCGCTTCGGGTCCACCATGATCATCCGCACATCGTCCGGCGTGGCGCGATAGAGGATGCTGGTGAGGATCGCGTTCAGCCCGACCGACTTGCCCGAGCCGGTCGATCCGGCGATCAGCAGGTGGGGCATGGTGGCCAGGTCGGCCATGTAGGGCTCGCCGTGAATGGTCTTCCCCAGCGCGAACGTGAGCTTCGACGCGGAGCGCGTATACGCGTCAGCCTCGAGCAACTCGCGCAGCGAGATCGCTTCGCGGTTGGGATTGGGAATCTGGATGCCGACCGTCGCCTTGCCGGGGATGCGGTCGATCAGCACCGATTCGGCCTGCATGGCCAGGCACAAGTCGTCTGACAGGCCCGTGACCTTCGAATACTTGACACCGGCGTCGGGCTTGAACTCGAACGTGGTCACGACCGGGCCCGGGTGAATCTGCACCACCGACCCTTCGACCGAGAACTCGCGGCACTTCTCTTCGAGCAGGCGCGCCGATTCCATCAACTCGCGCTCGTCGATCTTGGTCTCGGCCTTCGCCGCGTCGAGCAGTGACACCGGCGGCAGGGTGTACGACCCGAGGCGGCGTTCGACATTGCGGTCGGGCTCCGGCAGCGGCAGCGGCGACGCCATCGGCGTCCGTACCGGCGCCTTCTTGACGACCGGCAGGGCCCTGGCGGCGGCGACTGGCTCGTCCTCGACCACCCGCGCGGCGGCGCGCGCGGGCACCACCGGTTCGGGCCGGTCGATTCGGGCCGTCTTCTTCTCGGGTGTGTCAGCCTTGGCGGCCGCGGCGTCCTTCTTGCCGTACTTGACCAGGACCTCGCGGCGCTGCTTGGCCTTGCGGCGCTCTTCGCGCCACAGCCGGAACGACTCGCCGCCCTGGGCGGCTACCCCCTGCAGGGCCACGAACACCGCGCTAAAGAGCCGCCCGAACGAGACCTGCGTCGAGATGATCACCGCGGCGACGATCAAGGCGAGGATGACGATCACCGACCCGGTGCGGCTCAGGTACTCGGCCATGACGCCGCCAACCCATTCGCCCAGGTAGCCGCCGGCGCGGAACGGGCGCGGCCCGAAGTCGACCCGGCCGAGCGTCAGGCCCAGGAAGGCGCTGCCGCACGTGAGCAACATGGTGGCGCCGATCATCTTCGTGTAGGCGGCATCGATCTTCGTGCACCAGAAGTAATGCCAGCCGGCCACCGCCACCGCCGCGGGCAGCAGGTACGACGCGTAGCCGAGGAGCTGGTACGACAGCTCAGCGAGGAACGCTCCGACCCGGCCGGCGAAGTTGGCCGGCACGTCGTGGGTGCCCGTGCTGAAGAACCAGGCCGGGTCGTTCGGGTCGTAGGTCGCCAGCGCGATCAACCAGATCAGCGTCACCGCGAACAGCGCGACCCCAACCACTTCGCTGACGCGGCGCGACAAGGCGGATCCGGATGCAGCCACTGGCGTCTCTCCTCAAATCTCAATCACGACCGGCAGCACCATGGGCCGCCGGCCCGTACGTTTCTTCAGGAAGCGCCGCACTTCCGTGCGAATGCGCTCCTTCATCAAGCCCGGATCGGTCCGTTCCTCGACACTGCATTCGGTAATCGCGCTGCTGACGACGCGCGCGCCTTCGAGCAGCAGGGCAGCGGTGGTGTCGTCGCTCACGAACCCGCGCGCCACCAGTTCCGGTACGCCTTCGACGATCCCGGTGCGGGCGTTGATCGCCACCACCGGCATGATGATGCCGTCGATCGAGATGTGCCGCCGGTCGCGCAGCACTTCATCGTCTACCTCACCGATGCGCGTGCCGTCGATCAACACCCGGCCGGCCGGCGCCTTGTCCGCGATCCGGCCACCCTCCGCGTCGAAGCGAACCACGTCGCCGTCTTCGGCGGTGATGACCTCGACCGCCGTCGGCAAGCCGCGGGTCACGAAGCGGGCCACTTTCGCATGCCGCGCCAGGTGGCGGAACTCGCCGTGAACGGGAATCAGGTACTTCGGCCGGACCAGCGACAGCACCAGCTTGATCTCTTCCTCGGCGCCGTGCCCCGACACGTGGACATGCTTGGTCGACTCCGTGACCACGTCGACGCCGCGGCGCGCCAGGTGGTCCATCACCCGGCCAATCGACTTCTCGTTGCCGGGGATAGCCCGCGCCGACAGCACGACCCGGTCGCCTTCGCCCAGCTTCACGTGGCGGTGGTCGTTGATGGCGATGCGCGACAACGCGGCGTTGGCCTCGCCCTGCGAGCCGGTCACCAGGCACACCACGTCCTGCGAGGGAAACACCCCGACGTCGCTGTCCTTGATGACGACACCGGATTGCAGGTGCAGGTGGCCCAGCCGCTGCGCGATCTGCGAGTTGGTGGTCATGCCGCGGCCGATGAACGCCAGCTTGCGGTCGAACTGGGCGGCCAGGTCGGCTACGATCTGCAGCCGGTACAGGCTTGACGAGAACGAGGCGACGACGATCTTGCCCTCGGTGCTGGTGAAGACCTCCTCGAAGCCGTCTTCGACGTCCTTCTCCGAGCCGGTGTAGCCGCGGCGATCGATGTTGGTGCTGTCGCAGAACATCGCGAGCACGCCTTCAGCACCGAGCCGCGCGAAGCCATGCAGATCGAACGCCTCGCCGTCCATCGGCGTCTGATCGACCTTGAAGTCGCCGGTATGCAGCAACACGCCCTGCGGCGTGCGAATCACCACGGCGACGCAGTCGGGCATGCTGTGCGTGACGCGCAGGAACTCGAGCGTGAACGGACCGATGGGGATCACGTCGCCGGGCTTGACAGCGACGGTCTTGGGGTCGAGCTCGTGCTCTTCGAGCTTCTTGCCCGCAAACGCCAGTGCCAGCGGGGTGCCGTAGATCGGACCGTCGAGATGCGGCAACACGTAGGGCACGGCGCCCATGTGATCCTCGTGACCGTGCGTGAGCACCAGCGCCTTGACCTGGCCCTTGCGGCTTTCGAGGTAGGCCATGTCGGGAATGATCAGGTCGACGCCGAGTTGATCGGCTTCGGGGAACATCGCACCGGCGTCGACAACGATAGTGGTATCCCCACACGAGATGGCCATCATGTTGAGGCCGAACTCGCCGAGGCCGCCAAGCGGCACCACGTCGACTGCAAGCGCCGCGGCCGGAGCCACGGGCACGGACACACTCATGCGATATCCCAGCCAGGCGTGCTCACACGCCCAGGGAAAACTAGCAAGGCAACCGAGGACTCTGGCGAGCCGGCAAGGTCACCCGTTCAGGCCGCTGGGAGCGCCTGGAAAACGAGGCGGGTTTCGTCGGAAACTATAGCACAGCTTCAACTTCCGGCCCGACCGGTTCTCACCGTCTGTGCTTGATCGGTGCCTAATCGGTGGCCGCGAAGGCGCGGGAGAGGGCCGCCATCTCGGCCATGTCCAGCGTCTCGGGTCGCCGCTGGCCCTCGATCCCCGCCCGCGCCAGCGCCTCGGTTGGCGCCACCGACCGTTCGAGGCCGAACGGCTTCAGCGCGTTCGACAGGGTCTTGCGCCGCTGGGTGAACATGGTCCGGACCATCCGGACAAAGCCCGGCATGTCGGGAATGTCCACGGCCGGCGGTCGAAAGGTGAGCCGGACCACGGCCGATTGCACCTGTGGCGGTGGCCGAAACGCGCCCGGCGGCAGCGACAGCAACCGCGTCACGTCGGCATGCACGGCGGTCAGCACCGTCAGCACGCCGTAGTCGCCGGTGCCCACCCGGGCCACCAGCCGATCGGCCACTTCCTTCTGGAGCATCAGGATGGCGTCGCGGACCCCACCGGTCGTGGCGGCGAGTTCAAGCAGCGAGAACAGGATCGGGGACGAGATGTTGTAAGGGAGGTTGCCGACCACCCGCACCGCGTGCCCGGGCCCGAGCGGCGCTCCCAGCCAGTCCGACAGCGACGCCGCCAGGTCCAGCTCGAGCACGTCGCCGACGATCACGGTGACGTTGGCGGGCTTGGTGGCCTCCAACTCGCCGGCGAGGTCGCGATCGACCTCCACCGCCAGCAGGCGGCCGCACTGTTCCGCCAGCGGCCGGGTAATGGCGGCGCGGCCCGGGCCAATCTCGAGAATGCTTTGGTCGGCCCTGGCGTCCACCGCCTTCACCACCTTGACGACCCAGGCCGGCTCGAGAAAATGCTGCGCGAACCGCTTGCGTGCCCTCATGCCTGCGGCTCCTCGTCATCGTCCGAGTCGTCTTCGCCGCGCAACCAGCGTTCCTCGTGCGGCGCGATGTCCTCCTCGGACATACCGAAGTAGTGGCCGAGCTCATGGATCAGGGTGAGACCAATCTCAACGAAGATCTCGTCCTCGTCGTTATCGCACTCGTCTTCGATTGGGCCCTGGAACAACGTGATCCGGTCCGGCAGGGTGTTGCCGTAACCCGATCGTTCCGTGAGCGGCGTGCCCTCGTAGAGCCCAAAGAGGGTTCCGCCGTCATCGATGTCCCGGTCGTCGAGCAACTCGTCCGAGGGCTCGTCTTCGACCACGATTGCCACGTTATGAATGGCGCGCGCGAAGCGGCGCGGGATCTGGTCGATGGCTTCCTGGACCAGCTCCCTGAAATGCTCGCGGGTCATCGCCGCGCCTTCTTCTTCACCGATGTAGCGTCCGGCTTCAGCCGGACCTTCGGCGACGATGTGGCGTCCGCCTTCTTGACCGCCGAAGCCTTGGCGGAGGTGGTTAGGCGGACCTTAGGCTTGGTCACGACCCCCGACATAAAGAAGTCGCAGTCACTACGCACGTTGCAGATCGGGCAGTTGGGCTTCGGCTTGCAGATGCGGCGGCCGTGCAGGATCAAGTCGTCCGACGCGCGCGTCCACCGCTTCGGCGGCAGTTGCTCGCACAGTTGCGCCTCGACCTTCACGGGATCATCACCGTGGGCGAGGCCAATCCGGTTGGCGACCCGCAGCACGTGACGATCGACCGGCAGTCCGGGGACGCCGAGGGCGTGCCCCAACACCACGTTGGCGGTCTTGCGCCCGACGCCGGGCAGGGCCGTGAGCGCCTCCATTGAGGCCGGAACCTTGCCCTTGTGTTGCTCGACCAGTATCGCGGCCATGCCAAGCAGCGACTTGGCCTTCTGGCGGAAGAAGCCGGTGGCGTGGATCAGGGTCTCGAGCTCCGCCGTGCCGGCGGCCGCCAGCGACCTGGCGTCGGGGAAGCGCGTGAACAGCGCCGGCGTGACGAGGTTGACGCGGGCATCGGTCGACTGCGCCGACAGCATGGTCGCCACCAGCAGCTCGAAGGCGTTGCGATGGGCCAGTTCCGTATCCGCGTCTGGGTAGTGCCGGTCGAGACCGTCGAACACACGACTGACCGCAGCGGCTGTTTTCATCGGGAGAAGCCGCGGCTAGTGGATTGGTCCCTTGCCGGGCGGCACGGGCGGCGGTGGCTGATGCGACTCGGAATAGACGCGCATGTTCTCCGTCAACGCCGCGATCAGCGTCGGAATGAACTGCACCGGCAGCACGATCTTGGCGCGCACCGGCGCGCGGACCACGTGCTCGGCCTCGGCCTCGCGAATCTCCTTCTCCGACAGCGGCTGCACTTCGCAGAAGGTGAGGGTGAAGTCGAACGGGGTGTGATTTACCGCGCAGAAGTTGGCGTACGTGCGCGGCTCGGAACCACCGTCTTCGGGAACGATGGTGAAATTGATCTGTTTGCGGTCGCTCATATTGGGGCCTGCTTGAGCAATAGGCTATCACTCGCTCCCCGCAAGGCGTGCAACCCCGTCAAGAGGTGCCACCCCGTCAAGAAGTGCCGCCCCGGCAAGCAACTAGTATTTTCGCATCACGCCGACGACGACGCCCTGGATCTGCACGCCGTCGAGGTCGACGTAAATCGGCTGCATCGACGGGTTCGCCGGCTGCAAGCGAATGCGGTTGCTTTCCTTGTAGAACTTCTTGAGCGTCACGTCCTGGCCATCGACCAGCGCAATCACCATGTCGCCGTTGTCGGCGGTCTTGCGGTCTTCGACCACCACCCAGTCGCCGTCGCGAATCTGCTCGTCGATCATGGATTCGCCCCGCACGCGCAGCACGTAGGTGTCGCGCTTGCCGGCAATGAGCGAGTCGGGCACGCTCACCGTCTCGGTGCCGGCCACGGCCTCGATGGGCATACCAGCCGCCACGTAACCCAGCATGGGCAGCTCGACAGCGCGGCCGCCCGATCGGCTGGGCAAGAGCTCAACCGACCGGCTGCGATTCCACGCGCGGCGGATGAACCCCTTCTCCTGCAGGTTGGTGAGGTGCTTGTGGACGGTGGCCAGTGATGACAGGCTGAACCGTTCGCCGATTTCCTCCAGGCTCGGGGCGTACCCGTGCTGCTGGATGAACTCGTTGAGGTAGTCGAGAATTTCGCGCTGGCGTTTGGTGAGTGGTTGCATAAATGCACTCCCGGGTGTCGGGTTGCTCCGTTTCTTCGCCCTGAACAGGAAGCGTAAGCAAACAGGAGGCGAAAGTCAACCCGGTGCGGTCACGCACGGGCGGCTTGCCGCATACTGATTCAACCTTCCGCCCCGCTGCCGGTCTAATTCCTACAGCAGAGGACCGCGGTCATGACACATGGATCGGCTGTTCGTAACGCATGGCCCCCGGCGGCTGACACCCGGTGGACGGTCACGGTGGTGACCCCCGCTGACGCCATCACCGTCGTCGCCACCGAGTACAGCGCCCTGGACGATGGGGCGCTGGTGACGGCGTCGGCCGAGGGCCAGTGCGGCGCGTTCGACGTGATCGTCGAGCGCCACCGCCGGACCGTCTACCAGGTCTGCTACCGGTTCGCGGGCAATCACGAGGATGCCAGCGACCTCGCGCAGGAATCGTTCGTGCGCGCGTGGCGCGGCATCAAGACCTTCAAGGGCCAGTCGGCGCTGCCGACGTGGCTCTATCGCATCGCGGTGAATGTGTGCTTGAACCGCGTGAGCGCGAAGGCCCCGGCCACCGATCCGATCGAGTCGACCGATCACTTCGAAGACACCCGCATCGAAGGCGCGCAGTCGGCGCTGCTGCGCGAAGAGCGCGCGACGGCGGTTCGCAAGGCGATTGCTTCGCTGCCGAAGAAGCAGCGCGCCACGTTAATCCTGCGGGCGTACCACGAGTTGTCGCACCAGCAGATCGCCGATATCCTCGGCAGCTCAGTCGGCGCCACCAAGGCCAACTTCTTTCACGCGTTGGCCAACTTGAAGAAGATTCTCGGGAACGAACCATGAACCATCTGACTTCCGACGAACTGCTCGACGCCGCCGAAGGGACGCTCGACCCGGCGCGTCAGCAGCACCTCGACACCTGCGACGCCTGCCGGCAGCAAGCGGCCGACCTCGCCACCGTGCTGGGCGAGGCGCTCGCCGTGGCCGTGCCCGAGCCGTCGCCGCTCTTCTGGTCGCACCTGTCCGAGCGCGTGCGGACCGCGATCGACGCCGAGCCGCAGGTGGCCGGCGGCTGGCGCCAGTGGATGCGCTGGCCCGTGCTCGCGCCAATCGGCGCCCTCGCCCTGCTCGTGCTGACGCTCGGCGTGGCCTTGCCGCGGCCGCAGGCAATGCCTGCGGCCGTCGCGATCGCGACCGAACCTGCCGAGACCGACAGCACCGACCGGGTAGACGAGGGGTTCGCCCTCGTCGCCGACCTGGTCGGCGACCTCGACTGGGACACCGCCATGTTGGCCGGACTGGGGGTCGCCCCGGGCGCTGCCGACCTCGCGGTGCTCGATCTGACTGCCACCGAACAACAGGAACTCACCCGTCTATTGATGGCGGAACTGACGCGAGCCAAGTCATGAACACCCCACGAATCGTGCTCGCCGTCGTGTTGCTGACTGCGCTGTCGACCAGCGCGTCGGCGCAGGAGTACCAGGCCCAGCCGGGCCGCCAACCGCTGCCCGGACTCGACCACAGCGACATGACGCCGGGCGAGATCCAGAAGCTGTTCGACGCGTACCTGGTGATGGAGGCGCAGCAGGCGCTGTCGCTCACCGACGAGCAGTATCCGCGGTTCCTGACGCGCCTGCGGGCGCTGCAGGAGACCCGCCGCAGCAATCAGCAGGAGCGCTTTCGCTTGATGGGCGAACTGCAGCGCCTGACCAACCCGCGCCAGCAGCCCGTGCGCAGCGAGGACGCGATGATCACGGAGCGGCTGGCCGCGCTGCAGGAACTCGAGTCGCGCACCGCGGCCGAGCTGCGCAAGGCGTACACCGCGCTCGACGAAGTGCTCGACATCCGGCAACAGGCGCGCTTCCGCATCTTCGAGGAGCAGATCGAGCGCCGCAAGATCGAGCTGCTGATGCGGGCCCGCCAGCAGAACCGTCCCAATGCTCAGCCAGGAAATCCGCCGGTTCGGCGTCCGCCTCCGCTCAACTGACCGGGTCGAGCTTCGGCGCGACAAATCCCGGCGGGAAGGCGGGCCTGCCGCGCCGTAGCGACCATTGGGTCGCGAAGGCGGGTAGAATAGAGCATGCGCGCGCGACTGATTCTTGGTGGGTGCGTGGTCGCAGGCACCACGCTGATTGCCGCCGCTTCCTTGACGCCCCGGCTTGCCGAGTCGTTTGAGAAGAAGATCGTCACCGTGCAGGCGAACGCCGACACGAAGGCGAAGGCGCCGCGTCCCACGCAGTTCACCCAGGACGAAACCAATTCGTACCTCAGGTTCAAGTCCGGGCCGCTGCTGCCGATCGGGCTGGCCGAGCCGGTCATCACCATGCACGGCCAGGGCCGGGTCACTGGCACCGCGGTGGTCGATCTGGATGTCGTGCGTAAGACGCAGAGCAGCGGCGGCTGGTTCGATCCGACCAGTTACCTCACCGGCAAGCTGCCCGTGAGCGCGGTCGGCCGCATTGTCACCGCCGATGGCAAGGGCCGCTTCGAGCTCGAGCGCGCCGACGTCAGCGGCATTCCGGTGCCCAAGTCGCTGCTCGCGCAGATGGTCAACTACTTCACCCGCACCAAAGACAATCCGCAGGGGTCGTCGATCGACGACACGTTCGAACTGCCGGCCGAGATCCGGCGCATCGACGTCGCGGCCGGCCGTTTCACCGTCGTGCAATAGCGCTTGTGGCCGAGGATGTCCTCCAGCTGCCCCTGCAGTTCCTGAAGGGCGTCGGCCCGCGCAAGGCCGCCGACTTGAAGAAGGCGGGCCTGCACACCGTCGAGGACCTGCTGTTCCGCTTTCCCCGCCGCTACGAAGACCGCAGCAAGCTCCAGGCCATCATCTCGTTACGCCCGGGCATGACCGCGGCGATCAGCGGGGAAGTGCTGAACGCCGGCCTGGCCCAGACCCGCCGGCCCGGCTTCCGGCTGTTCCAGGCGCTCGTGCAGGATCCGAGCGGGCAGATCCAGGTGGTCTGGCCGAACCAGGCATTCCTCAAGGACGTGATTCGGCCTCACCAGCGCCTGGTGTTGTTCGGCAAGGTGGAGTTCTGGGGCTCGCGCGGGTTGCAGATCACCGACCCCGAGTTCGAGATCATCAAGGACACGGCAGAGCCTGACGGGAGTCGGGAACCGGGAGTCGGGAGTCGGGATATTGACACGCTGCATACCGGGCGCATCGTCCCCGTCTACGAGCGCACCGGCAGCGTCACGCCCAACATGCAGCGCCGCTTCGTGTGGCAGGCGCTCGAGCAAATGACGCCGGACGGGTTCGATCCCGTGCCCCTGGATATTTTGGCGAAAGAGCAGTGGCCGTCGCGGCGCGACGCGTTGTGGCAGGCGCATTTTCCCGACGCGAGCACGCCGGTTGACGCGCTCAATGCCTTCGCGACGCCGGCGCAGCGCCGGCTGATCTTTGAAGACTTCTTCGTGTTCCAGACGGGCCTGGCCCTGCGGCGCCACGAGAACGCGCAGGTCCGCAAGGGGCTGGTGTGCGTGGTGGACGACCGCATTCGCGAGTGCGCGCGCGCGGTGCTGCCGTTCAAGCTCACGCCGGGCCAGCGCGATGCCTTGCTCGAAATCGTCACCGACCTGCAGCGCCCGTGGCCGATGCAGCGGCTGCTGCAGGGCGACGTCGGCGCGGGCAAGACCATTGTCGCCGTGCTCGCGGCGGTGGTGGCGATGGAGAACGGGTTCCAGGTGGCCGTGATGGCGCCCACCGAGATTCTGGCCGAGCAGCACTACCGGACGATCGTGAAGGTGCTTGACGGCCGGCCGTACCGCACCGCCCTGCTCACCGGCCGCGTCACCGCCGCCACGCGGCGCGACTTGTTGCCGGCGATCGAGCGCGGCGAGATCAACCTGGTGGTCGGGACGCAGGCCCTGGTCCAGGACCACGTCAAGTTCAAGGCCCTGGCGCTGGCGGTGATCGACGAGCAGCATCGCTTCGGCGTCGTCCAGCGCGGCACCCTGGCCGCCAAGGGACTGAACCCCGACGTGCTGGTGATGACCGCGACGCCGATTCCACGGACGCTGGCGCTCACCGAGTGCGGCGACATGGAAGTGTCGGTGATCCGCGGCCTGCCGCCGGGCCGACAGCCGGTGCGCACCCTCGTCAAGGCCGACTCGCGTCGAGACGAGGTGTACCAGATGATCCGCGACGAGATCCGGCGGGGACGCCAGGTCTACGTGATCTACCCGCTGGTCGAGGAGTCGGAGAAGATCGATTTGAAGGCCGCCACCGCGATGGCCGAGGAACTCACCCGGGTGTTCCCGGAGTTCACGGTATCGCTGCTGCATGGACGCATGAAGGGCGACGAGAAGGAACGGGTCATGCACGCCTTCACCAGCGGCGCCCTCCAGTTGCTGGTCTCGACCACCGTCGTCGAGGTCGGCGTGGACGTCGCCAACGCCACGCTGATAGTGGTGGAGCACGCCGAGAGATTCGGGCTGTCGCAACTCCACCAGTTGCGTGGGCGGATCGGCCGCGGCGAGCACGCCTCGACCTGCGTCCTGCTATACCAGGCGCCGTGGACGGACGAAGCGCGGGCGCGGCTGAAGGCGATGGCGGACACGTCGGACGGGTTCGTGATTGCCGAGCGCGACTTGCAGTTGCGCGGTCCAGGAGATTTCTTCGGCACGCGCCAGTCCGGCTTGCCGACGTTGCGCGCGGGCGACCTGACGCGTGATGTCGACTTGCTGGAGCGGGCGTACGAAGAGGCCCGCGTCCGCGTTGACGGGGGCACCCTGACGGAGGCGCAGCAGGAGTATGTGCGCAGCGTCTGGCAGCGCCAGTTCGGACTGATCACCGTTGGCTGACGGGCGCGCTAAAGCACGCCCCTACGACCGTAGGGTCGCACTTTAGTGCGACCATGGATTGAGGAATGCGGATCATCGCCGGCACGAACAAGGGCAGGGGACTCAAGGCACCAAAGTGGGACGGCCTGCGCCCGACTTCGGATAAGCTGCGAGAGACCTTGTTCAATATCATCGCGCCCCATGTCGTGGACGCCCGGGTGCTCGACGTGTTCGCCGGCACCGGCGCGATTGCGCTCGAGGCGCTCAGCCGTGGCGCGGCGGCGGCGACCTGCGTGGAACAGGATCGCCGGGCGGTTCAGCTGATCGAAGAGAATCGCGCGCGCTGCGGCGAGGAAAAGCGCTGTGCTATCATCCGCGATTCCGTAGCGCGCGCACTGGCGCAGCCGCTGCCCGGTGGCCCGTTCGACATCATCGTGCTCGATCCGCCGTACGACTACCCGGCGCTCGCCAGCGCGGTTCGCGACGCGGCCAGCCAGCGCCAGCCGGGCGCGGTGCTGATCCTCGAGCATGCCGCGCGCGTCACGCCGCCGGCTCCGGACGGATTGACCGTGACCCGCACCGTTAAATCGGGCGACAGCGCCTTGAGCTTCTACTCATGACCATCCAGCACTCGCCACGCATCGCCATCTACCCGGGGTCGTTCGATCCGCTGACCAACGGGCACGTCGACATCATCGATCGTGGGGCGCGGATCTTCGACCGGATCATCGTCGCAATCCTGGCCAATGCCGAGAAGACGCCGCTGTTCTCGGAATCGGAGCGCGTGGCGTTGATCGAGGATGTGTTCAAGGGGCGGCCCAACGTGCAGGTCGAGACCTTCGACGGCCTGCTGGTCGACTACGCCCACCGCAAGAACGCGTCGGTGCTGGTGCGCGGCCTGCGCGCTGTGTCGGACTTCGAGTACGAGTTCCAGATGGCGCTGATGAATCGCCACCTGGCGCCCGAGATCGAGACGGTCTTCATGATGCCGGCCGAGCAGTACACCTACATCAGCTCGCGGTTGATCAAGGAAGTGTTCATGTTGAACGGCAAGATCGATGGCCTGGTGCCGCCGATTGTCGAAGAGCGCCTGCACGCCAAACGGGCGGGCCGGCCCAAGGCGCAGGACTAATTTGCAAGGATCAGACCGATGACTTTCGCACGCCGTATGAGCCGCGTTACCGTGTCACCCACCTTGAAGGTGTCGGCAGAAGCCGATCGCCTGCGCCGCCAGGGCGTGGACGTGGTCGACCTGGGCGCGGGCGAACCGGACTTCGGCACGCCTGAGCACGTGAAAGACGCCGGCCACGCGGCGCTGACCGCCAACTTCACCAAATACACGCCGTCGGCGGGCGTCCTCGAGTTCCGGGACGCGGTCGCCCACGACTACAGCGCGCGCTACGGCGTCACGCTCAAGCCGGACGAAGTAATCATCTCCGCCGGCGCCAAGCAGGCCCTCTACAACGCCGCCATGGTGTTGTTCGACCAGGGTGACGAGGTGATTTCGCACAGCCCGTTCTGGCCGACCATCGCCGATCAGATCAAGCTGGCCGATGCGACCCCGGTGATGGTGCAAACGCACCGCGAGGACGGCTTTGCCATCAAGGCCGCCGCCATCATCGCCGCGGTCACGCCGAAGACCAAGGCCATCATCATCAACTCGCCCTGCAACCCGACCGGTGCGTTGATTTCCGAAGCCGAGATGACCGCGATCGCCGATGCGGCCGCGGCCCGCGGCATCTGGGTGATCGTCGACATCACTTACGAACACCTGATCTACGACCCGGTGCCGCACAACCTGGTCAAGATCCTGTTCGACCGCATGCCCGACCGGACCGTCATCTGCAGTTCGGCATCGAAGAGCTACGCCATGACCGGCTGGCGATGCGGCTGGGCCATCGGGCCCAAGGCGATGATCGCCCAGTGCAACGTCATCCAGGGGCACGCGACGTCGAACATCAACTCGATCACACAGAAAGCCGGCATTGCCGCGCTCACCGGCCCCCAGGACGGCCTCACGATGATGCTCGACGAATACCGCAAGCGCCGCGACGCGGTGCATGGCTGGTTGACCGCCGATCCCCGGTTTGTGTGCGTCAAGCCCTCGGGGGCGTTTTACCTGTTCCCGTACGTTGCCGACCTGCTGTCGCCCGGGGGCATCAAGACCACCGGCGAACTCGCCGAGGCCCTCTTGAAAGACGTGTCCGTCGCCGTGACGCCGGGCGAGGGGTTCGACGCGCCCGGCTTCTTCCGGCTGTCGTACGCCACCTCGATCGACCGGCTGCGGGAAGGGGTCGACCGGATGTTCGCGTTCGTCGCGGCCATGGAAAAGAGCGGCAAGATTCCTTCTGCCGCTACCAGGTAGAGGCGGGTCTGAAGGAAAGTAGAGGCGGGTCTTTAGACCCGCCTGTGCCCATGTCCAAACCAACCACCATTCGCATGGCGCCGTGGGTGCTGACCGCCATTGGCGCGTCGGCCGCCGCGTTTCTCGGCATGTCGTCGTACTTCTTCTTCTACGGCGACTCGTACCTGCTGCGCTACGCCGGCATGGCCGCGGCCGCCTTCGCGCTGGCCGCCACCGCCGACGCGCTGTTCTCGCGCATCGTGCTCGACGGCGACACCATGCACGTCAACAGCCTGATGAAGCGTCGAACGTTCGCGCGAGCGGATTTTCTGTATGCCAAGGTCGAGCGCGGGGTGGTCGCCCTTCGACGAAAAGACGGCGGATGGCTCCTGATGCCCGGCACCGGCAACGACCTGCTGTCGGTCCGCAACACGATTGACGCGTGGATCAAACGGTCCTGAATGGTCCGGCTAAAGCCGGACGCCACATTGGCGACGATGTACCGTCCGCCTTTAGGCGGACCCGATCGATGTAGCGTCCGGCTTTAGCTGGACCTAACGGTTGGCCACCAGCACCACGCGCGTCAGGTCTCGTGACGGGTCGGGCCACAACAGCGTCCGCACCCGCACACCGGCTTCGTTGAAGTAGGGTAGTTCCGCGATCCGCACCATCCGCAGGTTCCGCTCGCGCTCGAGTCGGTCGATCACATCGGCCGGCGCCACCATCAGGGCCCTGTCGGGCTGTGACATGAAGTCCAAGGCCTGATCGTCGGTGATGATGTCGGTGGTCTTGGTGTGCGCGTAGAACACCAGGTTGCGCACGAACACCCGGTAGGTGCCCACCGCCTCGTGTGAGGTCCGCTCGGCCTGGACCAGCCGCGCCATTTGCTCGACCGTGTCTTCACGGCCGCTCGACAGGCCGCCGAACTGCAACGCCGGCAGCGTCACGGCGGCGGCCAGCGCAATCACCGCCGGCGCGATCCGCCACCGACCCGACAACGCGACCAGCACGATCACGACGCCGGCCGTGGCGATCACGCCGGCCGCGACCTGGGTGAACATCGGCGCCACGTTGATCAGCAGGGGCTCCACGCGGTACAGCAACGCGCCGAGCGCGATGAAGAACGCCCCGCTCAGGAGCGAGCCGACCACCACGCCGGTGGCACGGCGCGGGCGCGAGCGCGCCCCGTCGAACCCGCGCCACTCCTGGGTGCGTTCGACGATGGACGAGGCGAGGAGTAGCGCGAGCGGCGGCAGCACCGGCAGGATGTAGCGCGGCTGCTTGCCGACCGACAACGAGAAGAACACCAGGGGCAACGCCGCCCACAGCATCAGCCGCAGATCGATTGTGCCGATATCGCGCCGGCGCCTCACGAACTGCGTCAGCGGTCCCAGCCACACCAGCGCCAGCGGCGTCCACGGCAGCAGGCCGCCGGCCAGAATCGGGAGATAGAACCACCACGGCCGCGGATCGTTGAAGCGATCGGTCGCGAACCGCTCGAAGTTGTCGCCGATGAAGAACCCCTGCAGGTACTCGTTCCCGTGGCGGAACCACATCACCACGTACCACGGCGCGGCCACGCCGACCGTGACGATGAAACCGAGGAGGAGGTCGCCGGGCGACAGCGCGATCGAGCGCCGCTCGATCATCAGCACCGGCACAATCACGATGATCGGGATGATCAGTCCCACCGGCCCCTTGGTCAGGAACCCCAGGCCGAGCGCCAGCGCCGCCAGCAACACGAACTTGCGGGGCGACCGTTCCTGCTCCAGCGTGGCCACGAGCGCCGCCCAGATCGCCAGCGAGATGCAGAAGGCCAGCGGCAGGTCGGGCAGCGCCATGCGGCCGATCGAGAAGTAGCCGAAGTTGGTGGCGACAATCGCGCCGGCCAGCAGGCCCGTCGATTCGTCGTACCAGCGGCGGCCGGCCGCGGCCGTCACGAGCACGAGACCCAGCCCGGCCATGGCGGCCCAGAAGCGGGCGGCCATCTCGTTCGCGCCAAGCACGAGCGACGCGGCCGCCGTCAGCCAGTAATACAAGACCGGCTTCTGGAACCGCGGTTCGTAGTTGTAATAGGGGGTGATCCAGTCGCCAGACGCCACCATTTCTCGGGCCGCGTCGGCGTAAAACGCCTCGTCTGAATCGGTAATGGCCCCCCGGCCGAGGCCGGCGAAGAACGTGACCGCCGCGAGCAGCAGCAGGGGGAGCGTGATGCGATGCACTTCTGGTATACTAACGGCAGTTTCTCCCGGTTTTGCCTCTGTTTCGTTCCGTCCGCGTTCGAGACGCGTCACCTGCGGACCCGCTCCGCTCCTTTCCCGAACCTGACAACCCGAGCCAGCTTCTCTTGGAATAACCTGCATGCCCAGTCATAAGCGTCACGGTCCCCACCGCGGTGGCGGTCACCAGCCCCCACCCCAGCCCGATGTAGCCGCCGAATCGGCCGAACATGCCTTGAACGAGAGCAAGAAGCCCGGGCTCAACATCAACCAGCTGAAGGAGATGAGCATCCAGCATCTCACCCAGGTGGCCAAGGACCTGGACGTCGCCGGCGCGACCGGCATGCGCAAGCAGGAGCTGATCTTCCAGATCCTCAAAGCGCAGACGGAGCTGAGCGGGTTCATCTTCTCGGAAGGCGTGCTGGAAGTGCTCCCCGACGGCTTCGGGTTCCTGCGCGCCCCCGACTACAACTACCTGCCCGGGCCCGACGACATCTACGTCTCGCCTTCTCAAATCCGCAAGTTCGACCTCCAGACCGGCGACACCGTGTCGGGCCAGATCCGCTCGCCGAAAGAAGGGGAGCGCTACTTCGCCCTGATCAAGGTCGAGGCGGTCAACTTCGAGGCCCCCGACCAGGCGCGCGAGAAGCTGTTCTTCGAGAACCTGACGCCGCTCTATCCACTCGAGCGCATCAAGCTCGAAACCGAGGCCGAGAACCTGTCGGCCCGCGTCATGGACCTCATGACGCCGCTTGGTAAGGGTCAGCGCGGACTGATTGTCGCCCCGCCCCGCACCGGCAAGACCATGCTGCTGCAAAGCATCGCGCAGTCGGTGGCCAAGAACCATCCCGAGATCTACCTGATCGTGCTGCTGATCGACGAGCGCCCCGAAGAGGTCACCGACATGCAGCGCTCGGTGGACGGCGAAGTGATCTCGTCCACCTTCGACGAACCCGCCCAGCGCCACGTGCAGGTCGCCGAGATGGTGATCGAGAAGGCCAAGCGACTGGTCGAGCACAAGAAGGACGTGCTGATCCTGCTCGACTCGGTCACCCGCCTCGCGCGCGCCTACAACACCGTGATTCCCGCGTCGGGCAAGGTGCTGTCGGGCGGTCTCGACAGCAACGCCCTGCAGAAACCCAAGCGCTTCTTCGGCGCCGCCCGTAACATCGAAGAGGGCGGCTCCCTCACCATCGTCGCTACCGCGCTGGTCGATACCGGCTCGCGCATGGACGATGTGATTTTCGAGGAGTTCAAGGGCACCGGCAACATGGAGATCCATTTGGATCGCAAGCTGTCGGACAAGCGGACGTTCCCGGCCATCGACATCCTGAAGAGCGGCACCCGCAAGGAAGAGTTGCTGCACACCAAGGAAGACCTGAGCCGCATTTACGTGCTGAGGCGCGTCCTCAACCCCCTGTCGCCGGTCGAAGCCATGGAGCTGCTGCTCGACAAGATGGCGAAGACCAAGAACAACGCCGAGTTCCTCTCGGCCATGCAGCGCGGATAGTGGGCGCGCTAAAGACGCCCCTACGTTCTGAAGCCGTAGGGGCACACTTTAGTGTGCCCGGAGAACACATGATCACAATCAAGGTTCGAGAAAACGGCTCGCTGCTGGTCGAGGGCGAGGACGTGAAGTTGATCGACTGGACCGGCGCCGAGTATGTAGTGCCGAAGAAGCCCTTTGCGCTCTGCCGCTGCGGACAGTCGAAGCAGAAGCCGTTCTGCGACGGCGCGCACAAGACCTGCGGCTTTGTCGGCAACGAGTGCGCACCCGGCCCCAAGGCCAACCCGCCGACGCCACAGCCTTAAGCTGGTGGGCAGGGTGAGGCGGGTGGGGCGGGTGAAGCGTTCCCGACCTGCCGCACCAGCCCTGCCCGCCCTACGCAGCCTACAGCTTCGGAATCATCCACGGGAAGACGTATTGCTGCAGCATGGCGAGGATGCCCATCAGCGTGGTCAGCACGAGGCTGTGGACGATCACCTTCGAGAAGATCTCACCTTCCCGGCCCACCGCACCAACGCCCGCTGCGCCGACCGACAGGTTCTGCGGGCTGATCATCTTGCCCATCACGCCCGCCGAACTGTTGGTAGCGCCCATCAGGATGGGATCAAGCCCCGACACCTTGGCGGTCGTTGCCTGCAGCGGGCCAAACAGGGTATTGGACGAGGTGTCGCTGCCGGTGAGGAACACGCCGAGCATGCCGAGCCACGCCGAGAAGAACGGGAACAGCCAGCCGGTCTGCGCCAATGCCAACGCCATGGACGAGGTCATTCCCGAGTAGTTCATGACGGTGGCAATCGACAGGATGAAGGCGATGGTGATGATCGGCAGGCGTAGCTGCGCCGCGGTCTTCCTGAACGCGACGCCGAGAATGCCGGGACGCGACCCTGCCAACACCATGGGAATGAGCGCGATGAAGGTGGCAAACAGCACCAGCGTGCCGGCCGTGGCCAGCAGGTCGAGCCGGTAGGTCAGCGCGTACGGTGACACTGCTTCCACCACCGGCGGCTGGCGTTGCACGAGCGGCTGCGGCCTGCCATCAACCATGTTGTACGCGCCCGGCCAGCTGAACTCCCACACCGGGAAGCGGAAGCCCTGCGGATTCACCGAGGCCGGCTCGCCGATCCACGGCTCCGGGCACAGCCGATTGCCGATCTGTCCGCAGCGGAGCAGGGCGGTGACATTGGCCGGCGGCTGCAACTGCGACATGCCGGCGAAGTTGCCGACCTGGCCGATCAGCACGGTCACGATCAGGATGCCGTAGGTGGCATAGGCGCGCCAGACGCGTTTGGGCACGTCGGTCGTCGTCTCCACCACCGGCTTGGTGCCATCGTTGTAGGTGTCGCGCGGTTGCCAGAACTTCAACAGCAGCGCGACCGAGGCCAGCGAGAAGAGCGCCGCCAGCGTGTCGGTCAGCTCGGGGCCGACGTAATTCGAGACGGCGAACTGGCCGATCGCAAACGAGAGACCCGTGACCAGCACGGCCGGGAAGACCGCCAGCATCCGGCTCCATCCGGCATACAAGACGATCAGGTACGCCGGGATGATCAGCGAGAAGAAGGGGAGTTGCCGGCCGACCATGGCCGACAGGGCGCGAGTCGTCGTCTGGACGTCTTCGCCGAGCATGGGCGCGAGCAGGCCGCCGAGGGTCGTGACCGGAATGCCGAGCGAGCCGAAGGCCACCGGCGCGGTATTGGCGATCAGGGCCAGCACCGCGGCCATGATCGGCTCGAAGCCGAGGCCCGCCAGCATCGCCGCGGTAATGGCCACCGGGGCACCGAACCCGGCGATGCCCTCGATGAGCGCGCCGAAGCAGAAGGCGACCAGCAGGATCTGGATGCGGCGGTCGCTCGTCAGCCGCGCCAGCGAACGGCGGATCACGTCGAAGTCGCCGCTCTCGACCGACAGGTTGTAGAACATCACCGAGCAGAAGACGATCCAGCAGATCGGCCACAGTCCGAAGGCCATGCCGTGCGTGGCGGCCGCCATCGTCAGCCCGAGCGGCATGCCCCAGACCATCCAGGCCAGCACGAAAGCGCTGCCCGCGCCGACGATCGCCGACTTCCAGGGCGCAATGCGCAGCCCGGCCAGGCAGATCGCCAGCAGGATCGGCGGGATCGACGCAACGAGGGCCGACAGCAGGATGCTGCCGGCTACGGGACTGTAAGTCTGTTGAAACAGTTCGGCCAAGTTGGGAACCTCGGCCGAAACTATATAACGGGACTTGGGGCGTGGGCCAAATACGAAACAGGAGACCAGGAGTTCAAGAGTCTAAGAAGTTGGGAGGTTGTGCGCGGAGCGGCTGGTTGGTCGAGAACAGGTAGCGATGGATCTTCCAGGCGCCCTGCTCGCGCCGGAACACGAACAGCTCGTTGTTGCCTTCTGCGGTCTCCGCGCCGTTCGACAGAATCCGCGTGCGACCGGCCGAGCTCGTGCGGGCCCAGGCCCAATCGTCCGCCTCCTGGACCTCGTGAATGTCGAAGCGGATCGTCAGCTTGATCGTGTCGAACACCTGCTTGTAGCCGGCACGCACGGCGTCGCGCCCGACGAGCGCAGGCGCATGCTGCGGCATGAACACGGGGTCGCCGCCGTACAGGCCCAGGATCGCTTCGATGTCGTTGGCGTTGAGTGCGGTTTCATAACTCTTGAGAATGGTTTCGATAGACATGCCGTTGACTCCCTTCGCTGCCGTCCGGGCAGCTGACGCAACAGTGTCGCGCCATCCCACTCTTGGGACAATAGACAGCATTGGGAATCATTATTGCTAAAATGGGACAATGAATCAGCCTCCTGACCTCAATGCGATGGTGCTGTTTGCGCGCGTGCTTCAGCACGGCAGCTTCTCGGAAGCCGCGCGACGCACGGGCACTCCCGTCTCCACCCTCAGTCGGAAGGTCAGCGCGCTGGAGCGCCAGCTCGGCGTGCGACTCCTGGAACGGACCACCCGGGCCGTCACTCCGACCGACAGCGGCCGCGAATACTTTCTGTACTGTGAACAAATCGTCGATGCGCTGGACGGCGCCCAGGCAGCGCTCGAGAAACGGCAGGTCGAGGTGGCGGGGACGCTCCGGCTCGCAGCGCCGCCGAGTCTGTCAGACGTCCTGCTCGTCCCCTTGGTCGATGGGTTCCTTCGGCGGTACTCGAACGTTGCGGTCAAGGTCCTCGTGACCGATCGGCATCTGGACCTGGTGCAAGACGAGATCGACATTTCGCTGAGGGTTGGGCCTCAGCCTGCCAGCAGCCTGGTGTTTCGACGGCTCTTGAGCTACCGGCACATCCTGGTGGCCGCGCCGGCGTATCTCGCCGGCGCAGAGGCCCTCGACGAACCCGCAGACCTCGCGCGCCACCGACTTCTCGGTTTCACCAAGTGGTTCGACGAGACGACGTGGACGCTGTCGAACGGCAGTCGCACCGAACGCCTAGCGACCAAACTCGGGTTAGGCATCAACGACTACGCGGGCGTGATCCGCGCGGCCGTCGCCGGAATGGGAGTCGCCGAGATGCCATCCATCGTGTGCCAACGTGAACTGGCCGCCGGACATCTGGTGCCCGTGCTGGCGGACTGGCGGTTCGAGGAGGTGGATTTGTCCGCGTACTATCTCTCCAGGCGTCACCCTTCCCGAGTCGTGGAGCTGTTTCTCGGGCATTGCGTCGCGCATGCCGAAAAGGTCTTACGCTCCATGGCAAACAAGAGCTCAACAGTTCAAGAGAAGTCTCAAAGGAGCGCCCGAGCGGCCCCTGGCCCCTTGAACCCCTGAACCCGTGAACCCTTTACGTCTCTCGCAACGCGTTCATGGGATCGATGCGCGAGGCGCGCCGGGCCGGCAGGTAGGCCGCCAGCAACGCCGCCGACGCCAAAGCGAGCATCAGCGCGGCCAACTGCCACAGGCTCATCGAGACCGTTCCGAACAGCAGACCTTGCATCAGTGTGCCAAGGCCATACGCCATGGCCCCGCCGATCGCTATTCCGACCAGCGTGATCCGAACCGCCTGCGCCGTGGTCAGCCGGACAACCTGCCAGCGCCCGGCGCCCAGCGCCATGCGCACCCCAATCTCCTGCGTGCGCTGAGTGGTGAGGTACGCCATCAGGCTGTAGATGCCAAGCATCGACAACACCAGGGCAATCAGGGCCACGACGCTGAGCGCCCTGGCGATGAAGGTAAAACCGGCCGCGCGATCCGCGACCAGGTGCTCGAGCGATGTCAACGACGCGAGCGGCTGGTCCGGGTCCATGGCGGATACTGCGCGGCGCAGGTCTCCGGCGACCGCCTCGGGATCACCGACCGTCCGAATCGTGAAGGCGCCGCCGTAGGGCACGTCCTGGCTGATCGGGCGGTAGACCGTTTCAGGGCGCCGCGTGGCCCAGTTGTGGAGCACATCGCCGGAGACCCCGACCACGCTGACCCACGAGCCATCTGCGGTGAACTTGAATCGCTTGCCGATTGGATCCTGGCCTGGCCAATACCGCCGCGCCAACGATTCGGAGACAACGGCCACGGCGGTCGACTCCAGCCGATCCTCGGTGCCGAACCCACGTCCTCGCACCAGGGGAATTCGCATGGCTTGAAAGTAGTTCGGCGACGTGCGCCGGTAGCCGACAAAGCGGGTCTCGGCTTCCGTCAACTCGACGCCTTCGGGCCACAACTTGCGGCCGTGGTCGTTGAATCCGGAAGGAATGTGGCTGGTAAAGCCTGCCTCGCTCACTGCGGGTATGGCGCGCATGCGATCCAGAACTCCCGCCACGAAACGCCGGCGCTTCTCGGCGTCGGTATACGACCGTTCGGGCAAACTGAAGTGCGCGACCAGAACGTCGCGTTTCTCGAAGCCAAGCACACCGTTGACCTGGGTTTCGGCCGCCGTCAGGACCAGCGTGGAAGCGAACAGCAGCGCCAGCGCCAGTGCGACCTGTGTCGTCGCCAGGGCGCTACGAAGCCACCGGCGTTGCCGGCCCGGCGTCAGGGTCCGGCCCGACTGGCGCAGGCTGTCCGACACCTGCGCGCCCATCGCCTGCACCGCGGGGACGATCGAGAAGATCAGCATTGCAACGGTGCCCAGCACCGCCGTTGCGACAAACAGCCGTGTGTCGACTTGAATGAAGTCCCAGCCGGGAATGAATCGCAGTACGGACGCTGGGATCGAGGCCTTCGACAGCCCGATGCCGACCGCGATCAGGGGCATCGACAGCACCACGGCGATCACCGACAGCAGCAACCCTTCAACGACGGTTTGGGTGAACAGGCGGACGCGACTGGCGCCAAGCGCCAGCCTGACCGCGTATTCCTGGCTGCGCTCGGAGCTGCGGGCCATCAACAAGTTGGCGATGTTGGCGCAGGCGATCAACAGCAGCAGCACGGCCGCCACTTGCCAGACGCCGATGAACGCGCCGGCGCCGGGATCGCTCATGCCTTCCGTGAAAGCCATCACCTTGGCGTAGCGGTTCTGATTGGTGTCTACATGATCGCGCCGTTGGGTCTCGATGATGGCGGTCAGTTCGGCGCGCGCCCCCTGGACGGTGGCACCATCTTGCAGTCGCGCAAACGCGCCGTAGTGGTTGTCCCGGCGATCGGCCCACTGCTCGGCCGTCAGCGCCAATGGCGCCCACACTTCCGCGCCGTCTGGCACCTTGAATCGCTCGGGTGCCACTCCTACCACTTCGTAAGGCTCGCCATCGAAGCGGACCATCTTGCCGATGATGGCGGGGTCGCCGGCAAACCGCCGCTGCCAGAGGGCGTGACCGATCACGACGCGATGGCGCCGGGCTGGATCGGTTTCGTCCTCCACGAACTCCCGCCCCATCACCGGACTTGAGCCCAACAGGCCGAAGAACCCCGGCGACACGCGGAAACCGGCGACCTGCTCGGGAATGTCCACCCCCGAAAGATTGGCATCCCACCATTCGTGCATCGACCACTGGCTGACGCTGGTGGCTTGCTGGCGCCATTCTCGATAGTCAGCGGCGGACACATCTTCGCGGTCCACGAACACGCTATCCGGCGCCATCGTCGTGACCACCAGCAGCCGGTCCACGCCGACGAAGCGATACGGCCGCAACACCAAGGCGTCCAACAGGCTGTAGGTCGTGCTGTTGGCGGCGAGAGCGACAGCGAGGGTGACCACGACCACTGCCGAGAGGGCCGGGCGTTGCGTCACCGCGCGCCACGCGTACAGCACATCGCGGGTCATGCCGGCCGTCCACGCGCCCTCTGGTTCATCGGCGACCACCGCCAGCCATCGAGGCGGTGGCGTTCGTCGCCGCAGCAGGCGATGCGTGCCGTAACGGAGGGCGATGCCGAGCGACTGGCGCCGGTGCCAGCGCCGCGCGCGCGCCGCGCCCACCCGCATAACCAGGCGCGCGTGCTCTTCACGCAAGTCACCAATCACCCCATCCCGCCATTCGGGGTCGCGCACGACCATGGCCAGGACGCGCTCCGCGAATCGGGATGGGGAAGTCATGATTGCTCCAGGATGGTTTCGAGGCCCCGGGCCATGCTGGCCAGGGCGCCGTGCGTGGCCTTGAGGGCTTTGAGTCCGGCGGCGCTGACGGTGAAATAGCGGCGCGCCTTGCCGCCGCGCTCGTCGGTGGAGTCGCCCATGCGCGAGCGCAGGCAGCCCTTGGCCTCGAGCCGGTCGAGCGCTGTATAGAGCGCGCCGCGGGCCACCGGCCGGCCGGTTCGCGACTCGATCAGCTCGCGAATTGGCACCGCGTAGGCCTCCTGCTCGAGGTGCAGGGTCGCCAGCAGGACCGCGTATTCGAACTCGCCGAGGTAAATGGGTGCCATGACTGCATTGCAGGCTATATCAATGCCTGCAATGTAGTCAATAGACGGACGAGCGAAGTCAGGAGTTCCAGAAACAGGAGGCCAGGAGTACAAGAGAAGTCTTAAGAAATGGCTACTCCTGAACTCTTGATCTCCTGTTCCTGCGGTTGGGCACTCATGATCTCGCGCAGCTCATCGCCTTCCATCACTTCCTTCTCCAGCAGGCGGCGGGTGACGCGCTCGAGCACTTCGCGGTGTTCGCGCAGGATGCGCCGGGCTTCGTTGTGGGCGCCGGAGATGAGCTGCTTCACCTCGTCATCAATCATGCGCGCGGTATCGTCGCTGTACAGGCCCCGTTCGATCGGCATGCCCAGGTCCAGGAAGCGGCCCCGGCGCGGCGGATCGAAGTTGATCGTGCCCAGCCGCTCGCTCATGCCCCATTCGGTGACCATCGAGCGGGCGAGGTCCGAGACCCGCTGCAGATCGTTCTGCGCGCCGGTCGAGATCTCGCCGATGGCAATCTCTTCCGCGGCGCGGCCGCCCAGCAGGATGGCCATCTGGTTGAGCAGGTCGCCCTTCTGCATCAGGTAGCGCTCTTCGAGCGGCAACTGCATGGTGTAGCCGAGCGCACCGAAGCCGCGGGCGACGATCGAGATCTTGTGCACCGGGTCCATGTTGGGCAGCACGCTCGCGACGATGGCGTGACCCGACTCGTGGTACGCGATAATCTCGCGTTCCTTGGTGTTCATCACGCGTTTCTTCTCGAGCCCGGCGACCAGGCGGTCGATGGCCTCGTTGAAGTCCTGCATCTCCACGGTCTCGGCATCGCGCCGCGCGGCCAGCAGGGCGGCTTCGTTGACCAGGTTGGCAAGGTCGGCGCCGGCAAAGCCGGCCGTGCGCGCCGCCACCGTGCGCAGGTCCACGGCCGCGTTGAGCTTCACGTTGCGCGCGTGAATCTTCAGCACCGCTTCGCGGCCCTTGACGTCGGGCTTGTCCACCAGAACCTGGCGGTCGAAGCGGCCTGGGCGCAGCAACGCCGGGTCCAGCACCTCGGGCCGGTTGGTCGCGGCCATGATGATGATCGCCTTGCGGGCATCGAAGCCGTCCATCTCCGACAGCAACTGGTTGAGCGTCTGCTCGCGTTCCTCGTGACCGCCAAACGCGCTTTGCTGGCGGGCCTTGCCGAGCGCGTCGAGCTCGTCGATGAAGACGATGCACGGTGCCTTGGCCTCGGCCTGGGCGAACATGTCGCGGACCCGGGCGGCGCCGACGCCGACGAACATCTCGACAAACTCCGAGCCGCTCATGCTGAAGAAGGGCACCTTGGCCTCGCCGGCAACAGCGCGCGCCAGCAGGGTCTTGCCGGTGCCCGGCGGGCCGACCAGCAGCACCCCCTTGGGGATCTTGCCGCCAAGATTGGTGTACTTCTTCGGGGTCTTCAGGAACTCGACGATCTCGCGCAGTTCCTGCGCCGCCTCGTCCACGCCAGCCACGTCGGCAAACGTCGTCTTCACGTCGTCTTCCGCCATGAGCTTGGCCTTGCTGCGCGAGAACGACATGATGCCGCCCTCGGCGCCGCCCATGCGCTTGAAGAAGAACGTCCACAGGCCAAACAGCAGCAGCAGGGGAATCACCCAGCCGAGCAGCTCGGGCACCCACCGGCTGACGAGCTCGCCCGAGTACTTGACGCTGGCGGCATCCAGTTCCTCCACGAGCTTCGGGTCGGTCACCCGGGTCGTCGAGAACGCGGTCGTGCCATCGTCGCCAGCCTTCTTGAGCGAGCCGCGGATGATCGAATCGCCAACTGAGACTTCGGCCACCTGGCCGCTGCGGACCAGCCCCTTGAACTCGCTGTAGGACAGCTGCCGGCCCGCCGGCGCCAGGAAAAACGCCTGGCCCAGCGCGAGCACGGTCAGCGCACCGAGCACCCACCAGATGGTGGTCGGCTTGGGGGCCGCCGGCCGGCCTTTCGGGCCGCCGGGCGGCGAGACGGGACTAGACATGGACCGGCTGACCTTTCGCGAAGCTGAGCTTGTCGGTAATCAGGTCCACGACGACGGTATCGCCGTCGCGGAACTCGCCGTCGAGCACCCTGAGCGCCAGGGGGTCGAGCAGCAGACGCTGCAGGGCCCGTTTCAGCGGCCGAGCCCCGTATACCGGATCATACCCTTCGCGGACGAGGAAGTCCTTCGCCGCGTCACTCAGGGTGATGTGAATCTTCCGGTCGGCCAGGCGCCTCAACAGTCCGCGCATCTGGATCTCGACGATCTGCGTGATGTGCTCCCGATCGAGCGAATGGAAGAACACGATGTCGTCGATGCGGTTGATGAACTCCGGCCGGAAATGCCCCCGCAGCGCGTCGAGGTCGCGCAGATTCGAGGTCATGATGACCACGGTGTTGGTGAAGTCAACCACCCGGCCCTTGCCGTCGGTCAGGCGGCCGTCATCAAGTAACTGCAGCAACACGTTCAGCACTTCCGGATGAGCCTTCTCGACCTCATCGAACAAGACCACCGCGTACGGCCGGCGCCGGACGGCCTCGGTCAACTGGCCGGCCTCGTCGTAGCCGACGTATCCGGGCGGCGCGCCGATCATGCGCGAGACGGTGTGCTTCTCCTGGTACTCGGACATGTCGAGTCGAATCGTCGCCTGCTCCGAGTCGAACAGGAACTCGGCGAGCGCGCGCGCGAGCTCGGTCTTGCCGACGCCCGTGGGGCCCAGGAAAATGAAGCTGCCGAGCGGCCGGTTGGGGTCCTGCAAGCCGGCGCGCGCGCGCCGAATGGCGTTTGACACCGACACGACCGCCTCGTCCTGGCCAACCACGCGCTGGTGCAGCCGCTCTTCCATCTTGAGCAGCTTCTGGACTTCGCCTTCGAGCAGCCGGCTCACGGGAATGCCGGTCCACTTGCCGACGACCTCGGCGATGTCTTCTTCGTCGACCTCTTCCTTCAGCATGCTCTTGACCTGCTGCAGGCCCTGGAGGCGCGTCTCGCGTTCCTTAATCTTCGCCTCGAGCTCCGGCACCCGGCCGTACTGCAATTCCGACGCCACGGCGTAGTCGCCGGAGCGCTGCGCCTGTTCCACTTCGACGCGGACCTGTTCGAGTTGTTCCTTCAACTGGCGGCCGGCCTGGATGGCTTCTTTCTCCTGCTCCCAGTGCGAGCGCAACTCGGTATCCTGCTCCTTGAGGTCGGCGAGGTCCTTTTCGAGTTTGGCCAGCCGGTCCTGTGACGCCTTGTCCTTCTCCTTGCGTAGGGCTTCACGTTCAATCTCGAGCTGCATGATGCGGCGACGCACCTCGTCCAGCTCGACCGGCATGGAATCAATCTCCATGCGCAGCTTGGACGCGGCTTCGTCCATCAGGTCGATGGCCTTGTCGGGCAGGAACCGGTCGGCGATGTAGCGCTGCGACAACACCGCCGCCGCCACCAGCGCCGCGTCCTTGAACTTCACGCCGTGATGGATCTCGTAGCGTTCGCGCAAGCCGCGCAGGATGCTGATGGTGTCTTCGACGGTCGGCTCGCCGACCTGCACCGGCTGGAAGCGGCGCTCGAGCGCGGCATCCTTCTCGATGTACTTGCGGTACTCGTCGAGGGTGGTGGCGCCGATGGTGTGCAGTTCGCCGCGGGCGAGCATGGGCTTCAGCATGTTGGACGCATCCATCGACCCTTCCGATGCGCCGGCTCCGACCACGGTATGCAGCTCGTCGATAAAGAGGACGATCTGGCCCTGGGCCTCGGACACTTCCTTCAGCACCGCCTTCAGCCGGTCTTCGAACTCGCCGCGGGACTTGGCGCCGGCGATCAACGCGCCCATGTCCAGCGTGACGATCTTCTTGTCCTTGAGGCCCTCGGGGACGTCGCCGCGCACAATGCGCTGGGCGAGCCCCTCGACAATGGCGGTCTTGCCGACGCCGGGTTCGCCGATCAGCACCGGGTTGTTCTTGGTGCGACGCGACAGCACCTGGATCACGCGGCGCACTTCCTCGTCGCGCCCGATCACCGGGTCGAGCTTGCCCTTGCGTGCCAGCTCGGTGAGGTCACGGCCGTACTTCTCGAGCGCTTCGTACTTGCCCTCGGGGTTCTGGTCGGTCACGCGCTGGTTGCCGCGCACCGCGGTCAACGCCTCGAGCACTTTTGCCCGGGTAATGCCGTTGGCCTTGAGCTGATCGACGGTGGCCGACTGGCCGGTCTCGATCAACAGGCCGAGCAGCAAGTGCTCGGTGCTGACGTACTCGTCCTGCATGGTCTTGGCCTCGGCCTGGGCCGCGTCGAACGCGACCCGCAGGCGAGGGGAGAGGTGCGGCTCGGAGCCGCCGTGCGCCTTGGGCTGCTTGCCGAGGTGCGCGCGCAGCGCGCCGCTGACGACGGATGGATCCACACCGAGCTTCCTGAACACCGTGGGCACCACGCCATTCTGCTGCTCGGCGAGCGTCACCAGCAGGTGCTCGGGCTCCACCTGCGCGTGGTTCAGCGCCGACGCCAGTTGCGGCGCCGCCAGCACGGCCTCCTGGGCCTTCTCGGTAAATTTGTTGAGATTCATGATCCGCTTCTCACTTCCTACTTCTCACTTCTCACTTTTCACTTCACGCAGTGCGCGCAGTTGCTCATATAACGCGCGCTCGTCGTCGCTGAGCGCTTTGGGAATGTCCACTTCGACATTCGCGTAGAGGTCGCCGCGGTCGTCGGGCTTGCCGACCGACGGCATGCCCTGGCCGCGCAGGCGGAAGCGCTGGCCGCTGGACGTGCCCGCCGGCACCCTGAGCCGCAGCGTCTTCGATTCGGGCGTCACCACGTCCACTTCGCCGCCGAGCACCGCCGTGGTCACCGGCACGCGGGTCTTGGTGTAGACATCGCGGCCCTTCACCTCGAACACGGGATGCGCCTTCAGGTGCACCCGCAGATACAGGTCGCCACTGGGGGCGCTGCCGGTGCCGCGGCCGCCCTCGCCGGCGACGCGCACGCGCGAGCCGTCGGTCACACCGGCCGGGATGCGCACTTCCACCGCGCGCGAGTGGCCGTCGTGCCGGAGCTGCAGGCGCTGCACGCTGCCGCGCAAGGCATCCTCCAGGTCCAACTCGAACGGGTGCTCGACATCCTGCCCCTTGCGGGTGCGCGCCCGGCCACGGCCACCACGGCCACCGGCCGACGGCTCGGGCCCGCCCATGCCGCCGAAGAAGGTCGTGAAGAAGTCCGAGAACGGACTTTCGCCGCCGAACATGTCGGCCATGTCTTCTTGCGACATGGTGTGAAAGCCGCCGCCGCCCTGGCCGAACGGACTGCCACCGGCATGGGGGGGCGGGGCGTTCTCATACGCGCGCCAGTTCGCCCCGAGTTCGTCGTACTTCTTGCGCTTGACCGGGTCGCTCAGCACTTCGTTGGCCTCGTTCAGTTCCTTGAACTTGGCCTCGGCGCCCTTGTCGCCCGGGTTGACGTCGGGGTGGTACTTGCGTGCGAGCTTGCGAAACGCCGCCTTGATCTCTTTCTCGGAGGCGGTCTTCGCGATCCCGAGCGTGGTGTAGTAATCCTTGAAATCCACGCTACGCCTCGCCGTCCAGGCCCAGCAGGGCCGCCAGCTGATCGATCTCCCGCAACAGGCGGCGACGGGTGGCGTCGCGCTGGAGCGCACCGGGCTGCATCAAGGGGCGAATGCGCTGCATGGTTTCGGCGACCGACAACAACTGCTGCACGCCTGCAAGATTGACACCCGCTTCGTCCACGAGCCGCTTGATGAACCGCAGCCGCTCGATCTCGTCGTGCGAGTAGAGGCGCATGCTGCCGACGGTGCGCGCCGGGCGGACCAGGCCGAGCCGCTCGTACTTGCGCAGCGTTTGCGGGTGCATGTCGAGCATCCGGGCCGCGACCGAGATGAAGATCAGCTCTGAAGTTGACACGCCTCAAGTGTAGCACTTGATACGAGGCGTATCAACTAGCTAGAGTGCCTAGGGTGCCTAGGGTGCCTAAGGTGCCTAGGGTGCTGGGTTAGCTGGAAGGGTCGAATTTGCGGGCGGCGAGGACGGCCTTCACGAGGTCCTCCGGGACATCGGCCGGGAGCTCGTCGCTCATCTCGCCGCAGGCGATGCGGCCGGCCTTAACGCAGCCTTCGTACTGGACGAGGTACTCGCGACAGTTGCGGCAGCGCGACAGATGCAGCTCGAAATGGGAGCGGTTCTCCTCGGGGAGCTCGCCGCTCACGTAGTCCATCAGGAACTCCGCCAGCTCACGGCACTTCATGATGCCGCCTTTCCCGGGCCCGCCCCGGCGAGGTGCGGCGCGAGCAGCGAGCGCAGCGCCTGGCGGGCGCGGTGCAGTCGAATCTTGGTGGCGTTGACAGTCAGCCCCAGCATGTTCGCGGTTTCCTCGGTGTCTAATCCTTCGATGTCGCGCAGCACGAGAACGGTACGGTAGCTCTCGGGCAGCGCGTCGATCTGGGCCCGGACCAGCTGCCGGGTTTCGGCGCGCTCCATGACCTGGTCAACCGGCTCATCCCAGCTCTGAAACCGTTCTTGGTGGTGGCCGTCATCCAGGAATGCGGGCAGCAGCGTCTCAATCGACTGCTCGGGTTTGCGCCGGCGCGTCCGCAGCTTCATCAACGCGGCATTTACGGCAATGCGATGCAGCCAGGTGGAGAGCTTCGAGTTGCCCTCGAAGCGGTTGACGCTGCGGAAGGCGTTGAGGAAGGCGTCCTGCACGACATCACGGGCGTCTTCGTCGGAACCGAGGATCCGGCGGGTCACGGCCAGGAGGCGGCCGCCGTAGGTGCGCACGACGTGTTCGTACGCCGACTCCTCGCCGGCGCGCAGCTGTGCGATGAGGCCGGCCTCATCATCTACAGGGGTCGCGCTACCCATCAGGACGGAGCGTATCATACGGCTACGGGACCCGACGGGCGGCGGGTTGGCATCGGCATTGCTAATGAATGCCTTGAAAGTTGTCGAACCAATGATGCCGAACACCCCGCATTTGAAGATCCTGGTCGTCGACGATAATCCCGATTCGGCCACGAGCATGGCGATGATGCTGTCGATGATGGGACACGAGACCCGGACCGCGCACGACGGCGAAGCCGCGCTCAGCACCGCCGAGGAATTCAGGCCGCGCGTCGTGCTGCTCGACATCGGCCTGCCCAAGCTCAATGGCTACGAGGTCGCGCAGCGCATCCGGCAGGCGGAGTGGGGTGCCGCCATGTTCCTGGTGGCCATCACCGGCTGGGGACAGGACGAAGACCGCCGCCGCTCCGAGGATGTCGGGATGAACCTCCATCTGGTGAAGCCCGTCGAACCCGGCGCCCTCGATCGCGTGCTCGCCGACCTGTAATACCCACTTGCCGTTCAGTTAGCTTCGGGTCAAAGTACGTAGCATGCTGCGCACCTTGACCCTCTGCGGCCTCTCGTTCGCCGCGGTCCTCACGGCCACCCCTTCGCTAGAGGCGCTTCGGGGTGCCGGTCAATCCCAAGCCACGCCACGCGCCACGCCAGAAGCCGTGGGCCTGTCTGCTGAACACCTGCAACAGGCCACCGCAGTCCTGCGCCAGGCCGTCGCCGACCACAAGATCGCCGGCGCCGTGGCGCTGGTCGCCCGTCACGGCAAGATTGCCTACCTCGAGCCAGTCGGCCTGCGAGATGTCGCGGCGCGCACGCCCATGGACGAGCGGACCATCTTTCGCATCTACTCACAAACCAAGGCGGTGACCGCGGTCGCCGTGATGATGCTCGTGGAGGAAGGCAAGGTCCGCGTGTCCGACCCGGCCTCGAAGCACCTGCCCGAGTTCAAGAACGTGATGGTGCAGACACCGGACGGCTCGCGCAGGCCGTCGCGCGAGATCACCGTTGAGGACCTGCTGCTGCACACGTCGGGCCTGAGCCACCGCGGGTCGGAGTTGTACCGCGCGCGCCAGGTGCGGGTGCGGACGCAGGCCTTACCGCAGTTCGTCACCAACATCACGCAAGCGCCGTTGATGGAGGACCCCGGCACCAGGTTCCGTTACAGCGAGGGCACCACGGCCCTCGGCCGGCTGGTGGAAGTCGTGTCCGGCAAGCCGTTTGACGCGTTCGTGACCGACCGCATCCTGAAGCCGCTCAAGATGCACGACACCGCGTTCTGGGTCGAAGGAGAGGCGCAGTCGCGCCTGGCCACGGTCTACCAGGTGGCGCCGGCCGGCGGCCTGGCGCCGTTCGAGATCGAAGAAGTGGTGCCGTTCACCACGCGTCCCGCGCTGATCGAGGGCGCCGTCGGCCTGGTGTCAACCGCGCCCGACTTCATGCGCTTCTGCCAGATGCTGCTGAACAAGGGCGAACTCGACGGCGTGCGCCTGCTCGGCGCGAAGACGGTGGAGCAGATCACCGGCAACGGCCTGCCGCCGGCCGTGCTGCAACAGCGCGGCAGCGGCGCCATGGGCTGGGGCCTCGCCAACGTTGACGTGGTCATCACACCAAGCCCGCGCGGTTACCTGACGGCGGCGGGCGAATACGGGTGGGATGGTTCCGCCGGTACGTTCTTCTCGATCGATCCGGCGCGGCAACTGATCGTCTTGCTCAACACGCAGAATGTGCCGGCCAGTCCCGACGGGCTGCGGCAACGCTTCAAGGCTGCGGTCGACCAGGCCGTGGTCAATCCGTGACCCCAGGCGCGACTTGCGGCAATGACCGGCTGACGCTCGTATAATTAGCGGCACCCATGGGTCGAAAAGCAAAAAGCAAGAATCAATCGAGCGCGACGTTCCCCGCAGGCACGTTCAGGCCAACGCCAAACTGGCCGCTGCTGGCGCTAGGTCTGATCGGCGTCGCACTGGCCGGTTATCTCTCGTGGACGAGTTTGACGAGCGCCGCCGTGCAAGGCTGCGCCGAGGGCGGCGGGTGCGACGCGGTCCTGTCGAGCCGATGGGCCACGTTGCTCGGCGTGCCGACGGCGGTGTGGGGGTTACTGACCTATCTCGCGCTGGCGGCAACGGCCTTTATCCGGCGAGCCGAAACGCACTGGCGCATGGCGTGGACCATTGCCTTCTTCGGCGCCCTCTATAGCGTGTACCTGACCACGGTGTCCCTCACCATGCTCGGCGCCACGTGCCCGTATTGCCTGACCAGTCTCGCGCTGATGACCGCGATCCTGGTTCTCGTCACCTTCCAGCGGCCGTTCACGATCAAGGGGTTCTCGTGGCAACGGTGGCTGACCTGGCGGGGAGCCGTCTCGGCGGCGCTGATCCTGTTCCTGCACCTGAACTACACCGGCGTCGTCGGTCGGATCCCGGGAGTCGAGGATCCCACGTCGCGCGCCCTGGCCATCCACCTGGCGAACAGTGGCGCGGTCATGTACGGCGCCCATTGGTGCGACCACTGCAAGCAGCAGAAGGACCTCTTCGGCGAGTCCGCGCGCCGGCTCCCGTACATCGAGTGCAGCACGGGGGGACAGGGTTCGCCGCAGACATCGGACTGCCGCAACCGCGGGATCAGGACCTACCCGACGTGGGTCATCAACGGCCAGCGCTATGAAGAGCTGTTGACGCCAGCACGGCTCGCGTCGATGACCAACTTCCAGCCACCCGCCACACCGGCCGCGGGCAGTGGCCAACCCTAGGTTGGACGGCACGCGCCTTGCTGTAGAGGCGGTATGCACTCAAGACTCCTCGTGTTCGCCGCCGCCACGGCCGTTGTCTTCACCATCAGTGGCACCGCGATACCCATTGCCGCTCAGCAGCCACCAACCGCGAAGCCCGACATGCTGGCCATGCAGGTGATGCTCGACCGGGCGCGATTCTCGCCGGGCGAGATCGACGGCAAGGGCGGCCCCAACACCAAGCGCGCGATCGCCGCATTCGAGCGGGCGAAGGGCAGCAGCGCGGCCGACGCCGTCGCGGCCATGGATGTGCCCGCGACGATCCCCTACACCATCACTGCCGAGGACGCGGCCGGACCGTTCGAGCCGATTCCCCAGGACATGATGGAGAAGGCGTCGCTCAAGCGCCTGGACTACACCTCACTCGCTGAAGCGCTGGGGGAACGCTTTCACGCCTCGCCGAGCCTGCTGAAGCGGCTGAACCCGTCGGCAAAGCTGGTCGCCGGCGAAACCATCCAGGTCCCGAACGTCCTGACCGCGCCCGAACCCACGTCTGGCGAGGGGGTGTCGATCACCGTCTCGAAGCGCACCTCGTCGCTCACGCTGACCGACGGCTCCGGCACCGTGATCTACCACGCGCCGGTGACCACCGGCAGCAAGCACGATCCACTGCCACTCGGCGAGTGGACGGTCACGGCCATCGCTCGCAACCCCACGTTCAACTACAATCCCGACTTGTTCTGGGATGCCGATCCAGCGCACGCCAAGGCCAAGCTGCCGCCGGGTCCCAACGGCCCGGTCGGCGTCGTGTGGATCGACCTCAGCAAGCCCCACTACGGCATTCACGGCACGCCTGAGCCCGCCAGCGTCGGACACACGTCGTCCCATGGCTGCGTGCGTCTCACTAACTGGGATGCCTCCGCCGTGGCGGCGTTGATCGGCAAGGGAGCGAGAGTTACGTTCACGCAATGACGACTCGGACCAGACCCGCCTACACGTGGCTACTCGCGGCCGGCGCCGGCGGGTTCGTCGCCGGCATGGTGGTGCTGGCCGCGCTGTTCACAATCTTCCCGGCAGGCGGAAGGCTCGCCGCCGACCCGTCCTCGGCGGCCGCCGTGCGGCCGGAGCCATCACCGGTCGAAGAGGTGCGCCCCAGCGCGAGGGAGACTCCGCCGGCCATTTCGCGACCGCCGGAAACGGCGAGTACGGTGCCGGCCATGTCGGCCAACGCGGTCGAGGTCCTGCGCAATCGCCGGCTCGAGGTGCCGGTACAGGGCGCCAGGCGCGAAGACCTGCGCAGCATGTTCGACGAACAACGGGGCACGTCGCGTCGGCACGAGGCCATCGACCTGCTGGCGCCGCGCCATACCCCGGTGATCGCGGTCGAGGACGGCACCATCGCCCGGTTGTTCATCAGCGACGCCGGCGGCCTCACGGTGTATCAGTTCGATCCGACCTCGACCTACTGCTACTACTACGCGCACCTGGAGGGCTATGCTGCCGGGCTGAAGGACGGCGACCGCGTCAAGCGCGGCGACCTGCTGGGCTACGTGGGGACGACGGGCAATGCGCCGAAGGATACGCCGCACCTGCACTTCGCGATCTTCCAGCTGACCGACCAGAAGCAATGGTGGCAGGGCACGCCGATCGATCCCTACACGGTCCTGAGGTAGGTCGCGCGCGCCTCTTCGAGGCTTTCGAGAATACGATCGGCAAACGCTTGTGGCGCAAGCACGCGCGCAGCCGCGCCAAACCCCATCACCCACGCCTGCAGTTCCCAGTCGAGCACCACGTGGAGCGTGAGCCGCAGGCGGCCGTCGGGCAGTTCCTCGAGGGCTTGCGACGCGTGCCATTGCCGCTCGCGCACGTATGGCGCCTCGGCGGCGTTGAACTCGATCACCACTGATTCGGGGGTGCCCGAGAACGCGCCGAGGGAATGCGGAAACACATCGGCAGGGGAGTCGGCGACCGGGTTGAAGCTTTCCTCGAGCGCCACGGCCAGCTCGATGCGCTGCACGGCAAAGGTCCGCATCTCCGCGTAGTCGGGTACGAACGCCTGCAGGTAGAGCCCACCTTGCGCGTAAGCGAGGCGGTACGGCTCGACCACGTAGTCCTTGAGCTTCTTGCTCGAGAACGAGTGATAGCGCATGCGCACGCGGCGGCGGCCGAGAATGGCCGACATCAACGTGTCAACCGACTTGGCCGAGCCGGCGGCGAGCGGCCGCGAGGCATGCTCCTTCGCGCCCAACGCGTCGGGCAGGCTGTCAATGAACTTCCACAACGACGGCGGCAACGCCTCGTAGAGCTTGTCGAACGCCGAGGCGAGGCTGTCCTGAAACGGCCCGCCGGTGACGGCCGAGAGCACGGTGCGACTGAGGTAGAGGGCGCACAACTCCGACAGCGAGAAGCCGGCCGCGGCCACGCCCTTGAAGACGTCGCGGTTCAGGGTGAACGCGGTCTTGCCGTCGCGCTTGGTGGTTTCGATGGGGAAGCCGGCCTGGGTGAGGGCGTCCAGATCCCGGCGGATCGTGCGTTCTGACACACCCTCGCCGGCAACCGCCTGGGCCTCGGCCAGGGTCAGCCCCCGGACACGCCCCTCGAGGGCTAGAAGAATTCTCCACTGCCGGACAATCTCGGTATGGCGTTCCATGGGACTCACGAATCAAGCGGGAAATCGAACTTCTGGGATCGGCATGCCGTATGCATTAGTAGGCAGCAGTGTGCAACGACGTTGCGCACTTGGCGCAACGGAATGCAACTTCGTTAGTGGTAACCCGGCTGACCTAATCTGTCACGCCCCGCAAATAAGGTGTGGTTATGACAATTCGCATCCGCTTCCGTCAACCCGCTCCGGCCGCCAAAAAGGTCTGCCAGCACTGCGAGAACCGCCGCAGCCTGTTCCGGCAGCAGGGCATTGCCACCTGGGACCCGTACTACGCCCTCTGCTACAAGTGCTACCAGCGCTACGTCACTCGCGCCCAGGTGGCACCGGTACAGCGGGACGCAGCGGCCATTGCCGCCCGTCGCCCTCGTAAAACACTCGCTCTAGAAACAGGCCTGATGCCGGCGCAGTAAGCTCCGCCGGCGCCGGCTGGCCGCTACGGCCTGAAGGTGGAGGCAACCCCTTCTTGGGGTTGCCTGTGAGCAGCAGATCAATCTCCTCGACCGCCATGCCGCCCTTGGCGATCTCGACGAGCACGCCGACCATGCGCCGCACCATCTTCCAGATGAAGTGTGAGCCGGCGACGCGCACCAGGATGAGGTCACCGTCCTCGGCGATGATCACTTCTTCCACCAGCACCTCGGTTGACTTTTCATCAGGGTCGTCGTCACTGAAGGCCTGGAAGTCGTGCATGCCGGTGAGCCGGCGGGCGGCGGCGGTCATGCGGGCCACGTCCAGCGGCTCGCGCACCCACCACACGAACGGCTTGGCAAAGGCGCTGCGCCGGCGCGATAGTTGGTACAGGTAGCTGCGCGCCACCGCGCTGTGGCGGGCGTGAAAGCGGTGCGGCACCGTGTCAACGGCGAGAATGTGGATGTCGGCCGGCAGGCCATCGTTGATGCCGCGCCTGATGGTTTCAGCGGGCAACGGCTTGCGAATATCGAGGTGCGCGACCTGCCGCAGGGCGTGCACGCCGGCGTCGGTGCGCCCCGAGCCGTAGAACTCGAACGTCTTGTCGCGGGTCAGCTCGCCAACGGCCCGTTCGATCTCGCCCTGGACGGTCCGCGCGTTCTTCTGCTTTTGCCATCCGCTGTAACGCGTCCCGGCATATTCGATCGTGAGCTTGAATCTGGGCACGGTGTAAGGAACCGGGTTGATTTTCCTGGTGTGTTCGCTGGAAAATCAACCCGGTTCCTTTATGAAGCATAGTCCCGTTCACGCCGCAAATCTTCCGAAACCCGTTGGCCCCTACTCACCAGGCATGAACTTCGAGCGCCTGCTCTTCGTGTCGGGCCAGGGGGCGACCGACCCCGCCACCGGCGCCCTGGCCGGCGCTGACGTCGAAACCCAGACCGAGCAATGCCTCAAGAACCTGCAGGCCATTCTGAAAGCCGGCGGCTCGGACCTGCAGCACGTGCTGCGCTGCGGCGTGTTCCTGCTCGACATGAAGGAATTCCAGCAAATGAACGGGGTCTACGCGCGAGTCTTCGGCGAGCATCGTCCGGCCCGCACCACCATTCAGGCCGCCGGCCTGCCCGGGGTGGGTTTGCGCGTGGAAATCGACTGCATTGCTTACGTCCCGTAGCTCCCTGATAATCGGGGGATGACACAAGCGCCTCGCCGCTTCCTGGCTTCCCTTGCCGCAACGCTGGCTCTCTTGGTGGCGCTGCCCTTGGTCGGGCACGCCAACGAGGGTTTCTGGCCGTTCAATCGGATTCCACGCGCGGCCATCAAACAGGCGCTCGGCGTGGACCTGACCGACCAGTGGATCGAACGGGTTCAGCAGGCCTCGGTCCGGTTCCCCAGCGGGTCGGGCTCGTTCGTCTCGCCCGACGGACTGGTGCTGACCAATCACCACGTCTCGCTCGACCTGCTGCACAAGATGAGCACGCCGGAACGCGACCTGGCCGGCCAGGGGTTTCTCGCCGCGGCGCGCGGCCAGGAGATCAAGGCGCCGGACCTCGAACTGCTCACGCTGCAGAAGATCGAGGACGTGACGGCCAAGGTGAACGCGGCGGTCACGCCCGGCATGTCGTCAGCCGACACGCTGGCGGCCCGCCGCTCGGCCATTGCGGCGATCGAAAAGGACGCGCAGGCCGGGACCGGCCTCGAAGCCGAAGTGGTCACTCTGTTCCAGGGTGGGCAGTACCACCTGTATGTCTATAAGAAGTTCACCGACGTGCGGCTCGTGTTTGCCCCCGAATTTGACGCGGCGTTCTACGGCGGCGATCCCGATAACTTCACGTTCCCGCGCTACGCCCTCGACATGACGCTGTGGCGCGTCTACGAAGACGGCAAGCCCCTCGTCACGAAGCACTTCCTGCCGTGGTCGTCGAGCGGCGCCGCCGAGGGCGAGGCCGTGTTCACGTCCGGCCACCCGGGCGCGACCCAGCGCCTGAACACCGCCGCCCACCTCGAGTTCCTCCGCGACTACGCGCTGCCGCTGTCGCTGGCGGCGTTCACCGAGATGCGCAACGCGCTCGACGCCTACGCCAAGGAGGGCAGCGAGCAGGAGCGCCAGGCCAAGGATGAATTTTTCGGCATTGAGAACTCGCTGAAGTCGTGGAAAGGCCAGCTCGCCGGCCTGCAGGATCCCGCCTTGATCAACAAGAAGCGCACCGATGAAGCGGCGCTGCGCGCCCGCGTCGGCGCCAGCGCCGAGCTCAAGGCCAAATACGGCGATGCCTGGGACAAGGTCGCCGCCGCCCGCGGCGCGTTGCCGCCCTACAACCAGGAACGCGTGTTGTTCGAGAGCGGACTGGCGCTCTACTCGCAGTACTTCACCACGGCCCGATCGCTGGTGCGCTGGGCCGATGAATCATCCAAGCCAAACGGCCAGCGTTTGCCCGAGTACTCGGATGCGCGCAAGGCCGCGCTCGAACGTCAGCTGGGGTCGGCGGCACCGGTCTATCCGGGCGTCGAGCAAGCCAAGCTGGCCGCCGGTCTCGCGGTGATGCTGAAGCAGCTCGGCGCGGACCACGCGCTGGTCAAGCCGATCCTCGCCGGCAAGACGCCGGTGGCACGGGCGGCCGAACTGGTGGCCGGCACCAAACTGGGTGACCCCGCCGTGCGCAAGGCGTTGTTCGCCGGCGGCAAGGCCGCCATCGACGCCTCGACCGATCCGTTCATTGCGCTCGCGAAGCTGGTCGACCCGCGTTCGCGTGAACTGCGGACGAAATTCGACAACGAAGTGCTCGGCGTCGAGCGCGACGCGTATGCGCGCATTGCGCAGGCGGTGTTTGCCATCGAGGGCGATGCCGCGTATCCCGACGGCACCTTCACGCTGCGGCTGTCGTACGGCCAGGTGAAGGGCTACACGGAGAACGGCCAGCAGATCTCGCCGTTCACCGAGATTCGCGGCCTTTACGTGCGAGGCGACGAGCACAAGCAGCAGCCGCCGTACAAGATCGCCGACTCGTGGATGAAGGCCCGCGCCACCGTTAATCCGACCACACCCTTCAACCTCGTCAGCACCAACGACATCGTCGGCGGCAACAGCGGCTCACCGGTGATTAACGTCGTGGGCGAACTGGTGGGCTTGATCTTCGACGGCAACATCCAGTCGCTGCCGGGCTATTTCGTGTATGACGGCGCCGTGAACCGCGCGGTATCGGTCGACTCGCGTGGCATGCTCGAGGCCCTCAAGGTCGTCTACAAGGCCGACGCCATCGTCGCCGAGCTCTTGAAGAAGTAGGCGCGCACGGCACAGGCCCCGCTCCCGCGACCGGTCAAGCTGCTTGGGTGGGTGAGTCTGCTCACCGACGCGGCGACCGAGGCCGTGTATCCGCTGCTGCCGGTCTTCATCACGCAGGTGCTCGGCGGCCCGCCAGTGACACTGGGCATCATCGAAGGCGCGGCCGATGCCACCAGTAGTGCCCTCAAGGTGTTCGCCGGGCGCTGGTCCGATCGCCTCGGCGCCCGCAAGCCGATGGTCGTCGCCGGCTACGCGCTGTCGTCGCTGGTGCGGCCGCTGATCGGCCTGGCCACCTCGTGGGGCCACGTGTTTGCTATTCGCGTGACCGACCGCGTGGGCAAGGGGCTGCGCGGCGCGCCCCGGGACGCCATGCTGGCCGCCCTCGCCCCACCCGGCCAGCGGGGACGGGTGTTCGGTTACCACTGGGGCATGGACCACGCCGGCGCCGCGATCGGCCCGCTGCTCGCCACGGTGTTCCTCTGGTTCTCGCCCGACAACTACCGCCTGCTGTTCGGCCTGACGATCATCCCCGGCGCGCTGGCGGTGCTGACGCTGCTCAGGGTGCCAGAGGTGAAGGCACCAACGCACCCTGGCACTGTGGCACCCCTGGCATCCGCCTCCGCTCGCGCTGAAACAGGCGAGCTACGGCGAGACCTCGCCGAAGCGGCCTCCGGCCGCGAAGGCGGGCCTTTGGCACCAGTGCCGCTCCCGCCTCCATTGAAGCAGTACCTGTGGATTCTGTCGGTCTTCACTTTAGGCAACTCGTCCGACGCGTTCCTGTTGCTGCAGTTGTCGCAGGCCGGCGTACCGCTCGTGGGCCTGACGGCCCTCTGGAGTGCGCAGCACGCGATCAAGGCGCTGCTGTCGATGCGCGGCGGCGCGCTCTCCGACCGTCTGGGCCGTCGCACGCTGATCGTCTCGGGCTGGATTCTCTACGCCATCGTCTATGCCGGCTTTGGCTGGAGCCAGTCGGTCGAGGCCCTGATCGGCTGGTTCATGCTCTACAGCGTCTACGCGGCGGCGGTCGAGGGGAGTGAGAAGGCGCTGATCGCCGACCTGGCGCCCGAGACCATGCGCGCCGCCGCCTACGGCTGGCACGCCGCGGTCCAGGGCTTCGGCGCCCTGGCGGCGGGGTTGTTCTTTGGATTGCTGTGGCAGACCTTCGGCGCGCCGGTCGCATTCACGACCGGCGCCGCCCTGGCATTGATTGCCGCGGCTGCTTTGTGGCTCAGTGCCCTGGCACCTGAGGCACCTTAGGCACCCTACTTCTTCGCCTGATTCACGACGTTCATGGCGGTAGTGATCATGGCCGCCACATCGCTAAGGTTTGACGGCAGGATGATGGTGTCGGCGTTGTTGATCACCTTGCCGAACTCGGCGATGTACTGCTCGGCCACCTTCAACTGAATGGCTTCGGCGCCGCCGGGGGCGGTGGTTGCTTCGGCAACCCGCTTGATGCCTTCGGCCGTGGCCGTGGCGACGGCCAGGATGGCCGACGCCTGGCCCTCGGCTTCGTTGATCTGCTGCTGTCGGCGGGCTTCCGACGCCTTGATGACCTGTTGCTTCTCGCCCTCGGCCGAGTTGATGTTGGCATCGCGCTGGCCTTCGGAGGTCAGAATCACCGCGCGCTTTTCGCGCTCGGCGCGCATCTGCTTTTCCATCGCGGCCAGGATGTCGGCCGGAGGCGTGATGCTCTTGACCTCGTAGCGCAGCACCTTCACGCCCCACGGCTCCGTCGCCTTGTCGAGTTCAGCCACCACCGAGATGTTGATGTTGGTGCGCTCCTCGAAGGTCTTGTCCAGGTCGATCTTGCCAACCTCACTACGCAGGGTCGTCTGCGCCAGTTGCGAGATCGCAAAGATGTGGTCCGAGATGCCGTACGAGGTCCGTTCGGGATTGAGCACCTTCAGGTAGAGCACGCCGTCCACCTGCACCTGCACGTTGTCGCGCGTAATGCAGATCTGCGCTGGAATATCGAGCGCCATTTCCTTGAGCGAGTGCTTGTAGCGCACCACATCGATGAACGGCACCAGGATGTGAAACCCGGCATCGAGCACGCCCGAGAAGCGGCCCAGACGTTCGACGACGAATGCGCTCTGTTGCGGGACGACGATCGCGGTCTTGGCCAGGATGACCAGCGTGATGACCGCGAGCAGGACGATGACGAACAGGCCGCCTTCCATATCGGTCTCTCCAACGTAGGGGCGCGCTTTAGCGCGCCCGGGTACGAACTTATTCGGGAACGACGGTCAGCAGCAGGCCGTCAATGCCGGCGACCCGCGCCCGTTGGCCTGCCGCGAGCGTGACGTTGCTGGTGTTGCGGGCGCTCCACGACGCGCCGCGCACTTCAACCCGCCCGACCAGACCCGGCTGCAGGCTCTCCTGCACCACCGCCAGCACGCCGACGAACGAGTCGATCGACGGCGGGGGAGGCGGCTGGAACGTCGTCTTGAGCCGTCCGCGGAAGACCAGCAGCGACGCCACCGACAGCACGGTAAACAGCAGGCCCTGCATGGGCAGGGAGGTGACGACGCCGAGCGCGGCGAGCACACCGACCGCCAGCGCGCCGATGCCGAAGAAGATGATGAAGAAGCCGCTGGGGGTGATGAGCTCAGCCACCACCAACGCAAGACCGCCGGCGAGCCAGAGCCACCATTCCATACTCGCGATTATAGCGAGTTCGGGCGTTCGGCTATGATCAGAGGTTCTATGCCCTTGATTCTCGTGACCAATGACGATGGCGTGCAGTCGGAGGGGATTCATGTCCTCGCGGCGGCCCTGAAACCGCTCGGCGACGTGGTCGTGGTCGGCCCCCTGCAGGAGGCCAGCGCCATTGGCCACGCCCTGACGCTGCGCCGGCCGTTGCGCATTGAAACCATCAGCGAGGGCGTCTACGCCGTGGACGGCACGCCCACCGACTGCGTGAACCTGGGTTGCGAGATCGTCCTCAAGCGGTTGCCGGACCTGGTCGTCTCGGGCATCAACAAGGGCTGGAACCTGGGCGACGACATCACCTACTCGGGAACCGTGTCGGGCGCGCTCGAGGGCGCCTTGCTGGGCGTGCCCGGCATTGCGGTCTCGCTCCGGCGCTCGCGCGCCTACAACTTCGGCCCCGCCGCCGCCGACGCGGCCACGGTCGCGACGATGGTGCTGGCGCAGGGCATCCCGCCGCGCTCGTTCCTCAACATCAACGTCCCGGCCGGGACGCCCAAGGGCCTGCGGGTCACGACCCAGGCCAAGCGCAATCACGTCACGCAGATCGACTCGCGCACCGATCCCCGGGGCAACCACTACTACTGGATCGACGAGGCGCTCGATGAGTATCATCCCGACAGCGGGCGCTCGGATTACGAGGCCGTGATGGATGGCTACACCTCGGTGACGCCGCTCCAGCCCGACCTGACCGACTACGCCTTTCTTGAGAAGCTGGCCACGAACCTAAAGTAGGCGGGAGGGCACTGCTTGTCGGGAAGACACGTCTTGACGGGATTGCTAGCTTGCCTGGCGGCGGCCGTGCTCGTCCGGCCGCCGTTGCAAGCGCAGTCCACCCGCATCCCAACGGCTCGCCTCGTTTCCGCGTCCCGTTTTGACCTCCCAGGCGAAATCGATTCCAGCAATCCCATGGCGTGGTCGCTCGTTGACGGTGTCAACCGGCTGTTCGTGCTCACGTCCTGGGGCGGGGTGCCGGTGCGCTCGTCGGGCGCGACGCTCGAGACCCTGCAGCGCGGCGCCCCGGTCGCGTTCAGTTCGCATCCCGGTAACGGCGTGTGGATGGAAGCCATCATCCCGGACGAAGCCGGCACGTGGTACGGCTATTACCATCACGAGCGGCCCGCTGATCAATGCGGCCGGCCCGACCGCCAGTTGCCGAGACTGGGCGCCATGCGGTCCAGCGATCAGGGCGCTACGTGGGAGGATCTCGGCATCATCCTCGACGCGCCGCCCGGCAGCGAGGCCTGTGACTCGGCCAATCGCTTCGTGCTGGGCGGGGTGGGCGATGTCACCGTGGTGCTCGACGCCAACGGGCAGGACCTGTATCTCTACTTCAGCCAATACCTGCGCGAGCCGTCCCTCCAGGGGGTGGCAGTGGCCCGAATGGCGTGGGCCGATCGCGACGCACCGGAAGGAAAGGCCACTGTCTGGAACGACGGCGCGTGGCTGCCGGCGTCGCGCGCGGATGCCGCCACGCCGTTCGTCTACCCGGCGGGTACACCGCTTGTCGGAGCAAGCCGGCCGTTCCACGATCGCTCGGCCACCAACGACGTGTTCTGGGGCGCATCCATCCACTGGAACACGTATCTCGAGCAGTACGTGATGCTGCTCAACCGCGCTAAGGACGACCAGTTCGGGCAGGAGGGGATCTATGTGTCGTTCGCGCCAGGCGTGTCGGACCCGCGCGCGTGGTCCACGCCGGCCAGGATCATGACCGGCGGGCAGTGGTATCCGCAGGCCGTCGGCATTGAACCCGGCACCGGCACCGACAAGGTCGCCGGCCGCCGCGCCCGCTTCTTCATGACGGGTCGATCAGATCGAATGATCGAGTTCGAGAAATAATCCGGCTAAAGCCGGATGCCACCAGGTCCGGCTAAAGCCGGACACTACATCGATGTGGTGTCGTGCCGATGTGGTGTCCGCCTTTAGGCGGACCTTGCCTACTGCTCAATGCCGCTGCGCACGAAGTCGACGAGCGCCTTCTTCTGCGCGTCGGTCATGGGCAGGTTGCCGTTGGTCATCATCATCAGGCCGTCGAAGCCCGCCAGCTACTCCGGCGTGAAGAAACTGAAATCCAGCTTCCCGGCCTCCTGCTTGTAGCCCTCGACCGTCGTCACCCCGGCTGCGCTGCGACCAGCACCGATATCCCAACCAGCCCGACCCGCCCCACCCGCCCGACCAGCCCCATTCTCATGGGACGAATACTACGCCGAACCGAACAAAACATGGGGTCCTGGCGTCCAACTGCTAATGGTCGACACTCTGCTTCGCGACATCCGTCACGCCCTCCGCATGTTCGTGCAAAGCCCGGCTTTTGCCTTGGCCGCTGTGGCGGCCCTGACCCTGGGCATTGCCGTGAACACAGCTATTTTCTCGGTGGTAAACGCGGTCTTGCTGCGGCCGCTGCCGTTTCCGGATGCGGAGCGGATCGTCTACTTCATGACCGGCGAGGCCAGCGGCTCCGGACCGATAGCGTCGCCCGCCAAGTTTCAGCATTTTCGCGAGCAGACCCAGGTTGTCGATCGCGTATCGGCGTTCAACCAGGGCGTCGTGAACTACACCGACGGCAGCCAGCCGGAGCAGTTCCGCTCGGGCCGCGTCTCGTCGGAGTTCTTCAGCCTGTTTGGCGCGCGGACCATCCAGGGCCGGACGTTCACGCCCGACGAGGATCGGCCTAGTGGCGATCGCGTGGTGGTGCTCAGCAAGGGCTTGTGGGAAACCCGCTTCCAGGCCGACCCTGCCATCGTCGGCAAAGCGCTGTCGCTTGGCGGCTTCCCATATACCGTCGTGGGCGTGCTTGGCGACTTCAACTTCCAGGACTTCGGCGCCCAGCCGCCCCAGGTGTGGGTGCCGTTTCAGCTCGACCCCAACACCAGCGACCAGGGGCACTACTTCCAGAGCGCGGGCCGCCTGAAGGAGGGCGTGTCGCTCGACCAGGCGAAGGCGCGGATGAACGCGTCGAGCGCTGACTTCAAGGCCAAGTTCGCAAACGGCCTCGGTCCGAACCAGTCGTTCGGCGCCGAGTTGGTCGGGGAAGTGCTGGTCCGCAACGTGCGCCAGTCGCTGTTCGTTCTCGTCGGCGCGGTCGGCTTCGTCCTGCTGATCGCGTGCGCCAACGTCGCCAACCTGCTGCTGGTGCGCGCCACGGGACGCAAGCGGGAGATCGCGATCCGCGCGGCGCTCGGCGGCTCGCGCGGCCGCATCATCAGCCAGGTGATGACCGAGAGCGTCGTGCTGTCGGTGATCGGCGGCGCGCTGGGCCTGGCGTTCGGCACGCTGGCCATCCGCGCGCTGCTGTCGGTGAACACCGCCGGCCTGCCGCGCATTGGCGTCGACGGTGCGCTGGTCGGCATCGACTGGCGGGTGGTGGCCTTCACGGTGGGCATCTCGCTGGCAACCGGCATCCTGTTCGGCTTGATTCCGGCGCTGCAGAGTTCAAAGACCGACCTCAGCTCGACGCTGAAGGAAACCGGCGGCCGCTCGGGTACCGGCTTCCGCCAGAACAAGACCCGCTCCATCCTGGTCGTCGTCGAAGTGGCCCTCGCGCTGACGTTGCTGGTCGGCTCGGCGCTGCTGATTCGCTCGGCGATCGCGTTGTCGCAGGTGAATCCAGGCTTCGACGCCAACAATGTGTTGACCATGCGGATGTCGGTCTCGGGTCCGCAGTACGCGTCGGCACAGGCCGTGGACCTGATGGTGCGCAGCGGCACCGATCGGCTGCGCGCGCTGCCCGGGGTGGTCGCCGCCAGCTCCACGTGCTGCGTGCCGCTCGAGGGCGGCTACGGCCTGCCGTTCGTGATCACCGGCCGCCCGCTCGCCGACGGCCCGTTCCACGGCGGCGGCCAGTGGATCAACATCACGCCCGGCTACTTCGACGTGTTCAAGATTCCAGTGAAGCGCGGTCGCGACTTCACTGACCGCGACGACAGCGTCGCGCCGCCGGTGGTGATCATCAACGAAGCGTTCGCGAACGAGTTCTTCAAGGACACGGACCCGCTGAACGAGCGGCTGGTGATTGGCCGCGGCGTGATGCGCGAGTTTGCGACCGAAGGGGAGCGGCAGATCATCGGGGTGGTCGGCGATACGCGTGACGGCGGCCTGCAGCAGCAGCCGGGGCCGGCCATGTACATTCCCCAGTCCCAAGTGCCCGATGCCGCCAACGCCCTGAACCTCGGGCTGACGCCCATGGGCTGGGTGGTGCGGACCGCCGGCGATCCCTACGCGATGAGCACGGCCGTGCAGGAAGAACTGCGACAGGCGACCGGGCTGCCGGTCTCAAACGTGCGATCAATGGCCGACATCGTCGTGCGCTCGACCTCGCGCCAGCGGTTCAACATGTGGCTGATGACGGTGTTCGGCGCCTCGGCGCTGCTGCTGGCCGCCATCGGCATCTACGGCCTGATGGCCTACACCGTGGAGCAGCGGACGCAGGAGATCGGTATTCGCCTGTCGCTCGGCGCCGACGGCGGCAGCGTGCGGCGCATGGTGGTGTTCCAGGGCATGCGGCTCGCGATCGCTGGTGTCGTGATTGGCCTGGCCGTTTCGTGGGGCCTGGCGCAACTGATGACCGCGTTCCTGTTCGACGTCGAGGCGCGCGACCCGCTGGTCTTCGTCGGCGTGCCGGTGCTGCTGACCGTCGTGGCCTTCTTCGCCGTGTGGTTCCCGGCCCTGCGTGCCGCCAAAGTCGACCCAATGGTGGCGTTGCGTTACGAATAAGCGGGAGGGCACGACTGGTCGGGAGGGCACCTCCTGTCGGGAGGGAACTCCTTGTCGGGATCGCGCTGCAGGTGGAGGCAACCCCTTCTTTGGGGTTGCCTGATATCTGGAGGTGGAGGCAACCCTTTAGGGTTGCCGATCTCCCGTTGACGCCAGTGCCAGCAACACGCCCGGCACGATGAAGATGAAGAAGAAGGGGTCGTAGTTGCTGTGGACCAGGGCCCAGGCGCCGAACGCGATGTAGGCGACCGAGACCACGGCGGGCGCGAACGTGGACGCCGGCTCGCCGCGAAGGCGCTTCAGGAACACGGCGATCACGATGATGCCGAACACCAGCATCGCGGCGCCGCCCCATTTCCAGCCGATCTCGAGGCCGGTCACGAGGTCCGTCGGGGTGTTGGTCCTGGCTAGTTCAGCGCTGAGCGCCTGCCAGCCGAGGAAGGTGTGGGCGCCGCTGCTCAAGACCAGCATGACGCCGGCAATCAGCCCGAGAACGTTGCGGAGTTTGGACATGGCGAGCGGAGAATAATCCCAAAAAGACGAGTTGGGGTGTATTTCGGCCCCGCATTGGGTTATGCTGTTTGGGCGTCGGGGCGTGGCTCAGCCTGGTAGAGCGCTCGGTTCGGGACCGAGAGGTCGAAGGTTCGAATCCTTTCGCCCCGACCAACTTATCGCTAGAAAGGCCCGGGTATACCGGGCCTTTCGCATGTACGGTCCCATTTCTGGTCCCACGTTTATCTCCACAGCGGGCCCACGGCGCCCTCACAACGATTGCGTCTGTATATTGAACGATATATAGTCCGCTCCGAACATGACGGACAGACCACGAAAAGACGACCACCTGCTGCCGTTGAAGCCCAAGGTCCTGCACATTCTGCTGGCCCTGGCCGACGGCCCCCGTCACGGCTACAGCATCATGCAGGAGGTCGCCACACGGACCGAGGGACAGGTCCGGGTGTGGCCGGCCGGCATGTACGGCGCGCTGCGCGAGTTGGAAGAACTCGACTGGATTGTCGAGTCCGAGAAACGCCCCAGTGACGATGACGAGCGGCGACGCTACTTCGCCCTCACGCCGCTCGGCAAGAAGGTGCTGACGAGCGAAGTCCGGCGTCTCGAAGCCATTGTCGATCACGCGCGCGCGAGCCTGGCGCTCAGAAAGCCAGGACGCGCATGAGTTACGGCCACTTCCTCTGGCTGCTGCGCGGCCGCGATGTCCAGGAGCAGCAGGCGATCAAGGACGATGCGGAGCGGTTGCTCGATGCGGCGCGTGCCCGCGGTCGCGGGGCAGTCGTGGCAACCTGGCTCGCCCTGCTGTGGGACCTCCTCATCGTCGGCGCCGGCCACGACGTGGCTCGCGCACTTCGAGCAGTCGTGCGCGCGCCCGGGTTCACGCTCACGGTGTCGCTGCTGCTTGGCCTCGGCGTCGCGGCCACGACCACGCTGTTCGCGCTGGTCAACACCGTCATCCTCAAGCCCTTGCCCTATGCCGAGCCGGAGCAACTGGTCTCGGTCTGGGAGTCGAACGTGCCCCTGAACCGCCTGCGCGAGGGGCCCTCGCCCGGCAACCTTCACGACTGGGTCGCCAACAACGATGCGTTCGAGGCGCTCACCGGGTGGTGGACGGCGCAGGCCACCCTGCGCGGCCGCGATGGCAGCGCGCCCGTCACGGGCGTCCAGGTAACCAAGGGGTTCTTCGAAGTGTTCCGGCGCGCGCCGCTGCTGGGGCGCACCTTCTCGGGCGACGAGTACGACGGCCGGCCGTCGATCCCGTCTGGCCGGGTCGGGCCCGAGCCAATCCTTGTCCTGAGCCATCAGCTGTGGCAGAGCCTCGGGGCCGACCCCTCGCTGGTCGGCGGGTTCCTGTTCGTTGAAGGCCGCAACTGGCGCGTGCTGGGCGTGATGCCGCCCGACTTTGCGATTCCGGATCTTGGCGCCGCCTTCTGGACGCCCTGGGATATGCGCGAGTCCTATAACGGCCCGCGCTTTCCCGAGGGCCCGCCGCGCGAAGCCCGGTTCCTGAAGGTCGCCGGCCGCCTGAAGCCGGAGCTGTCGATCGATGCCGCCGCCGGCAGGATGGAGATGCTCGCGGCCCGCATTGCGGCCAATCAACCGAAGACCAACTCCGACTGGACCGTCCGCCTGGTGCCGCTCAGCGAAGAGTTGGTGCGTTCGAGCCGCACCGGATTGCTGCTGGTCTTCGGCGCGGTGTTCTGCTTGCTGATGCTCGTGTGCGCCAACGTGGCCAGTCTCGCCGTCGCGCGGGCCACGGCGCGTGCGCGCGAACTCGCCATTCGCCTCGCGCTCGGCGCGGGGCGGACCCGCATTGTCAGGGAGCACCTGGCCGAGACGGCCCTCTGCGCCGTGCTGACCGCGCTCGTCGCGATCGTCCTCACGCCGGCGTCATTGGGCGCCGTGATCGCATTTGCCCCATCGGACATCCCGCGGTTGAACGAAGTCGAGGTCAACGCCGGCGTCGTCTCGTTCGCGGTGGCACTGGCGTTCCTCGTGACGATCATCGGCGTGGTCCTGCCGGGGCTTCGCGGCAGCGCTCCGGAAGTTGCGCCCGCGCTGAAGGACGGCGCGCCGGCGTCTGGACAGCACGCGAGCCGGGTTCGTCGCGCGCTGGTGGTTGCGGAAATCGGCGTCACCGTCGTACTGCTCGTCGGCGCCGGCCTGCTGGCCCGCAGTTTCGCCGGCCTCCAGCGCGTTGACCCGGGCTTTGATACCGAGAACCTGCTCGTCATGCGCCTCGCGCCGGATGTGACGAGGTACCGAGGGGCGCCGCAGGTGATCGGCTATTACAACCGGGTGTTCGACTCGATCCGCGAGCTGCCCGGAGTGGCGTCGGTCGCCGCGGTCACCCTGCTCCCGATGAGCACGATCGGCGCGGACTTCTACCGGCCGTATTGGTTGGAGGGCGCCAAGCCTGACGGTTACAAGCTGCCCGAGGCCAACGTTCGCATGGCCTCGCCGGGGTACTTTGCCACGCTGGGGCTGCCACTCGTCTCGGGCCGCGAGTTCCTCGAGCAGGACGCGATCGATGCGCCTCGGGTCGTGATCGTCAACGAAAGCCTGGCGCGAAGCACCTGGCCTGGCCAGGACCCGATCGGCCGCTCGCTCGTGCTCGACTACCAGGGAGGCGCCGGCACCCGCCAGGTCGTCGGCATCGTCCGCGATGCCCGGTACAAGGGCCCGCGCAGCGAGCCGGCGCCCGAGATCTTTGTTCCGCACGCGCAGAATCCCTACCTGGTGATGAACGTTCTGGTGCGCACGACCGTCGAACCCGGCGCTCTGGCCCAATCGGCGCGCGCGCAGGCGCTGAAGGTGGATCCCGACCAACCCGTGCACTCGGTCACGACGATGGAGCGGTTGCTGGACGACACCATGCAACAGGATCGATTCGCGATGCTGTTGGTGGCGTTGTTTGCGGCGGCGGGGCTCGTGACCGCGGCCACCGGCGTGTACGCGCTGCTGGCCTACACGGTGGGGCTGCGGCGTCGTGAGATCGCCGTCCGCATGGCCATTGGCGCGTCATCGGCGTCGGTGGCGCGGCTGGTCGTCATGGAGTCGCTGACGCTCGCACTCGTCGGCTGCGTCGTCGGCGGCCTCGGCGTTGCCGCCGTCAGCCGGCTGGCGCGTTCACTGCTATTCGGCATCGCGCCCGAGGATCCGCTCACGCTGGTCACGACCGCGGGGGTGCTGCTCACCGTGGTGTTGGCGGCCAGCTGGCTGCCGGCGAGACGGGCGGCGCGGATCAACCCGGTGTCGGCCATGCGGGTGTGACAAGGGCGGAGTTTGGTCCGGCTAAAGCCGGACACCACATCGGCCTCGTTAGCGCTCGCCGACCGCCACCAGGTGGCCGCGCGTGCGGAACAGGAACGTGCCTTCTGAGATCGCCGGCGTCGCCATGGCGACTTCGCCCAGCGGGTTGGTGGCCAGCAACTCGTACGCCGGTCCCGCCTTCACCACGTAGACGTCGCCGTCCTCGCTGGTGAAATAGAGGCGGCCACCGGCCGACACTGCCGACGCCGAGAAGCCGGTCCGGCCATCGCCCAGCCGCGCCTGGTAGTGGCGCACACCGGTCTTGGCGTCAAACGCACTCAGCACGCCGTTGTCACGGCAGACGTAAAGAATGTCGCCGACGACGATGGGCGTCTGCATGTAGCCGCCGTCGCGCTGGTAGCTCCAGGCGATGTGGGCGTTCGCGGTTTCGCCCTCCTTCAGCGAGATGTCGCCGGTCGCGGTTGGCTTGATGGCATAGATCGGCGCCATCTTGCCGTGCGCGTTGGTGATGAACACCAGGCCGTGCGCGGCAATGGGCGTGGGGACGGGGATGTCGCCGCCGCCGGTCATGCGCCACACTTCCTTGCCGGTTTCGAGGTCGTAGCCGCCGATGTGCTTCCAGCCGTTGACGATCACCTGGTCGCGGCCGTCCATGTTCACGACCGCGGGCGTGCTCCAGGTCGGCACATCCGCGCGCGGGGTCCGCCACAGTTGCTTGCCGGTGCGCACGTCGAAGGCGGCGACGAACGATCCCTTCTGCACATCCGCCTGCACGATCACGCGGCCGTTGTGGATGATAGGGGAGCTGGCAAAGCCCCACTGCGCCTCGGGCGCCATGAAGAAGCCGGAGTCGAGCGCGCCGAAATCCTTTTTCCACACCAGCCGGCCCTTGAGGTCGTAGGAATACAGGCCCTCGGAGCCGAAGAAGGCCACGACGTGCGTGCCATCGGTCGCAAGGGTCGAACTGGCGTGCGTGGACTTGGGATGGCGCTTGATGATGGGCACGCCGGTCTTGGCCGTCTGCTCCCACCGCAGCTTGCCGGTGTTCTTGTCGAAGCACATCACCATGAACTTGTGCTCGGTGGTGTCGAGCACGGACCCGATGTCGCCGTACAGGCCGACCTTGAGCTGCGGATCCGGGGTGCCGCTGATGGCGCTGGCGGTGCAGACCATGTTGCCCCACACCACGGGACTCGAGTGGCCGAGACCGGCGACCGGCACTTTCCACTTCACGAGCTTGCCGTCGGGCACGCTCCAGTTAACGGGCACGGCCGCGGCATCGTTGACACCGGCGGCGGCAATACCGCGGAAGCCTGGCCAATCGACGCCCGCACGCGGACTGGATGGGGTCTGGGCCGACACACTCCCGAGAACCAAGACCGCCAGTACAACGCTGTACTTCATGAATGCCTCACTCTGAAACACTGAATCACAGAATCAATCAGCGCTGCAGGACAACCCATTCTGGTTCCGTGCTTCCGTGCTTCCGTGCGATGAATTCTCAACGCGGGTACCATTCGGCCAAACGAACATCGATTCCCTTCGGCGTCAGGGCCGCCTTCAGCTCCTGTAGTCCGCGCGTCGTTGGCGTGGGGCGGGCACCGCCAGCCGGTACCGGCCGCACCCATTGCTGGTCGTAGTGGTAGGGATAGACCACCTTCGGGTGGATTGCCGAAATGCAGTCGATCGCGGCGGCCGGCTCCATACGCGCGAGCGGCAGGTTGAGCGGGAAGAATGCCACGTCTACGTTCTTGACGGCCCTCACTTCCGGAACGCACTCGGTGACACCGACCACGTAGATGCGCTTGCCGCCGACGGTGATGACATAACCGTTCGCCTCGCCCTTCGGGTGATACGGGTCGCCCGGCGTGATGTCGTAGGCGCCGACAGCCTCGATGCGGACGGCGCCGAACTCCTTCGTGTCGCCGTTGTTCATCACAATGCCGTCGGGAACCAGCTTCCGTCCGTTCGCAGCGATCACGACCGGCGTGCCGGCCTTGCGCACTTTCGCGATGGCCTTCACGTCCAAGTGGTGGCTCACGTCGTCGGTAATCAGGATCAGGTCCGCAGGCTTCGCCCGAGTGTAGAAATCGCCGGCGCCCCAGGGGTCGATCTGGATCACCGTGCCGGCGTTCTCGATCTGGATGCTCGAGTGGACGAAGGTGGCGATCGCGACGTCGCCGAACTTGTCAGCGGCAACAGCTAGACAGGAGATCAGGAGAATAGGAGAAACCATGATTAATCTCCTGATCTTCTGATCTCCTGTTCGCCTTTCTTGATCTCTCGCGCTCATGGCAATCGATACGCGATTAACTCGCCGGGCCGGATCGAGCTGCCGGCCGCGACGACGATGTACTGCTTGCCGCCGAGCATGTAGGTCATCGGATTTCCTGTTTGCGCGCCGGACATCTGCACCGCGCCCACCTCGGCGCCGGTCTTCTTGTCGTAGGCACGCAGCATGGCGCCGCGTTGACCATCGGGCATCATCACCGTGCCGCCCTCACCGGAGATCAACAGCGTCTTAGTGACGAGCGTGCCGATGCCGCCCGAACTGCCGCCGGCGCCACCAGGACGGCCGGTCCTCGGAATGGTGAGGCCCTTCAGGGCCGGGTGGCTCTTGATCGCATCCGGCGTCTCGCCGTGGGCGATCTGCCAGGCGATCTCACCCTTGTTCATGTCAATCGCGGTGATCCGGCCCCACGGTGGTTTGACGATCGGGAGGCCATTCACCGACAACCCGCCGCCGCCACTCTCGGACGCGCTGCCGTCGGTGATGTAGGCCATGTCCGATCGCTTCGGATCGTTGACCATCGACAGCACGCGAACCAGCGTGTGGGAATACACGTAAAGCATGCCCGTGTCCGGATCGAACGAGCCCCCGGGCCAGTTGGCGCCGTTCGGGATGAACAGCAGGCCCTCTTTGCCGTTCTCGCCCCGGACGATGGGCGGCGTGAACAGCGGGCCAATCTTGTACTTCGCCACCAGCGCCAACGCCTCGGCCTTGATCTCGGGCGTGAAGTCGACGACGTACTCTTCGAGGAAGCCCTGGCGCTCGAAGGGCGGCGGCTTGGTCGGGAACGGCTGCGTCGGCGAGTACCACTCCCGCGGGACCGTGCCCTTCTCGACCGGCCGCTCCTCGATCGGCCAGACGGGCTCGCCGGTCTGGCGATCGAACACGTAGACAAAGCCCTGCTTGGTCGGCTGCGCGACGGCGGCGATCTTGCGGCCGTTGACGGTGATGTCCACCAGGATTGGCGCGCACGGGATGTCGTAGTCCCAGATTGGATGGTGCACGAGCTGGTAATGCCAGATGCGCTTGCCGGTCTGAAGATCCACGGCAAGCAGGGTCTCGGCGAACAGGTTGTCGCCGGGACGATGACCGCCGAAGTAGTCGCCGGTGGGGATCTCGACCGGCAGATAGGCAATGCCGAGTTGCTCGTCCACCGTCATCTGCGTCCACACGCCGGTGTTACCGGTGTACTCCCACGACCCTTCGTGCCAGGTGTCGTTACCGAACTCCCCGGGCATCGGGATGGTGTGGAAGATCCACAGGCGCTTGCCGGTGCGCGCGTCGTAGGCGCGGATGTAGCCCTTGGCGTTCTTGCGGCTGCGCGGGATCGAGCCGGCGCGATGCGCGGCGCCGACCAGCACCACGTTCTTCGCGACCACGGGTGCGCCGTTCCACGCGATCTCGCCCTCAATCGGATCCAGATCCTGGTCCGCGTCCTTCTTCAGGTCAACGACACCGTTGACGCCGAAGTCCTTGAGCGGGTGGCCGGTCTTCGCATCGAGGCCGACCAGCTGGTAGCCGATGGTGACGTAGAAGACGCGTTCGTCGCCCTTGCCGTCGGTCCAGTAGCCGACCCCGCGGCCCGACAGCCGTCGCGACGACCGCTGCGCGCGTGGGCCTTCCTCGAGCCGGTGCATCCACAGCAACTCGCCGGTCGCCGCATTCAGCGCCACGGCGTTGCGATGCTCGCCGGCGGTGGCGTAGAGCACGCCGCCAATCATCAGCGGCGTGGTCTGCAGGTTGAAGTCGGGGCGCGAGCCCAGGTTTTCGGTCCTGAATCGCCAAGCGACTTCGAGATCCTTGAAGTTGGCGGCGTTGATCTGATCGAGCGGGGCATAGCGGGTGACGCCAAGATCGCCGCCCCACGTGCGCCACTCGCCGCCAGTGGTCCCGTATTGGGCGGCCAGTGTCGCCGGCACGAGGAAAAGCACCAGCACGTAGAGGCGGGTCTTTAGACCCGCCTGCACCTTGCGAATCACTTCGCGAGCGGATCCGGCCGCATCTGCAGTTTGTAAACCTTGCTGGTAGTGCCCCTGCCGCCTTCCATGTGGAACGGCGTCCGCGTGCTGATCGTGGCCCAGAGCCCGCGGCCCTTCCAGCCGGCGTTCGGGTCGTCGATCCGGCCATCCATCCACTTGGTGTAGAACCCCTGCGGGTAGGGCACGCGCAGCACCACCCACTTGCCGTCCTTCAAGGCCAGCAACGCTTCAGAGGCGTTGCCGGTGTTGATCGGCACATTGGCGCCCAGGCCGAGCGTGTCGAACTGATCGACCCACGTGTAGTAACTCGCCTCGACGCTGCCGCCGTCGCGCACGCCGCGGAACTGCGGCATCGGCTCGGTATAGAGCGTCCAGCCCTCAGGACAGTGCTGGCCGGTGGCCTTAGGACCGTTCAGCGGACCCTTGCACTTGCGACGGTCGAAGCTCGCGAGGTGACCGCTGGCCAACGCGGCCCAAAATACGCCGTGGCGATCGACGTCGCCGCCGCGGGGCGAGAAGCCGGGTCGCTTCGGATCGTTGAAGGGCGGCTCGTAGACTTCGGCCAGCGCGGTCTCGGGCGGGTTCGTGCCGGGATCCAGCCGCACGACCGATCCTGGATAGCCGAGCACCGTGCCCCAGATCGATCCGTCCGGCGCCGGCGCCACTGAATAGAACGCGGCGCCGTAGCGTTTGTCCTTGGTCGGATCGACCGGCTGGTCGGGTTCGACATAGGCATCCCGGCGGCCATTGCCGTTGGTGTCCATCACCACGGCGGTCCAGCCTTGCGACTTCTGCTCGTCACCGGTCTCGTCGTAGATCTTTCGATTCAACCAGCCCACGACCTGTCCGCCGCCACTGGTCCACAACGTGTTGTTGGCATCCTCGGCAAACATCAGGTGGTGCGTGCCGAAGCAGGTGTCGATGTGCTTGATCTGTTTCGTCTTCGGGTCGTACATCGCGAGTTGGCGTCCCGAGCGCTGCAGCGGGAACAGCTTCGCCGACGGGTGCGCCGAGCCCTCCTTGCACCACGCCGGGTTCTCGGGCGCGCGCACGGCCGAGGTCAGCCACAGCCGGCCCTGCTCGTCGAGCATCGGGTTGTGCACGTTGTTCTTGCTGGTCCAGATCACTTCCTCGCCCCAGTACGGCGACGCCGCCGGGATTTTCGGGGAGGTCGGCGGTGTGTTGGCGTCGCGCACGGTGAGCGGCACCTGGCTGATGGTGTTCGTCACCGGATCGAGCACCGGCACGTAGTCAGCGCTCAACTCGAGCGCACCGTACAGCGAGCCGTTGGCGTTGACCGTGGGACGGCGGCGGTCGGTGGACACGACATCGTGGAGGTAGGCTTTCGGATCGGCCCAGTCCCACATGCTGATGACCACGTTGCGCTCGATGCCCTGTGGCCGCGCCGGCACGGGCGGCAGTTCGCCGCGATTAATGCGGTCGGTCCAATCGGCGAACAGCAGCAGCGCCCGCTCCTTGCCCAGTTGGTTCAGCCCGCCGATCATGTTGCCGCCGGCCTGTCCCGAGGCGAGCCGACGCTCCCACGCGTGCGACAGCGACGGGAAGGCGCCCAGCTCCTTCGGGATCTCGCGAGTGGCCTTGGTGCCCAGCTGGTGACACGCGGTGCAACTGCCCGACTTGATCAGCCGCAGCCACTCGGCCTGGCTCTTGACGTTAGGGTTGATGCCGTTGCCCTGCGGCCCGGTGCCAGGGAACTCGCTCCCTTCGGGGATCCGCAGCATCGATAACCAGTTGCCGGCCGGGTAATACTGCGCGGCGGCGTGGTCGTTTGGTGCGGTGACCGCAGTCAGATCCAGCGTCGTGCCCGGGGCGGCCGTCACCCGCGCCGAGTCGACCAGGCCATAGCCGCGCACGAACACGCTGTAGGTGGCCTTCGGCAGGTCGGGGAGGAGGTATTGTCCGCGGTCGTCGGTGACGACGATCTTCACGTACTTGGTGGGGAGGCCGGTGGTCTCGGCAATCACCCAGACGCCGGCCTCGGGTCCTTTCGAACTGCGGACGATACCGGCGAGGTCATCGCCATCGACGGCAATGGCGGATTGCCTGGCCGTGATCGACGCCATCGACGCCACGACCACGGCGGCGACACCTACGGTGATCAAACTGGCCCGCAGCAGGCGCATCGTCATTGGCTACTCCTTTTGTCGGGGCCTGGCACGGTTACATCGAATTCGTGGCAGTTCTTGCACACGTCGCAGGAACTGCAACGTTTTCCCATGTAACCGTGCCAGGCCCCCGGTCTCCCCGGTCTCCCGGTCTCAACGTTGTTGGCGCGGGTCTGTCGTCGCCCTGCGTTGCTGCCGGCGGGCGGCGAGCTCTTCCTGGTATTGCGCCTCGCTCAGGAACGCCACGTCCGTCCAGCCATGTCCCATCTCGTCCATGGTCCGGCTGCCCCAGCCGATCCAGGCGGTGGGGTCGGGGTTGTGCTTGTTGTTGGCGGTGTTGTCGTGCGTCGACACCGTGTGGAGGATGGTGCCCGCGGGAAACAGGTGCGGCGTCTTGTACTTGTAGGTGACCTGCCAGTTCTGTTCGTAGTGCGTCGCGCTGGTCAACATCTCGCGGCGGCCGTCGGGGTGAATCGCCTCGAGATACAACTTGGATCCGCGGAAGTGCATGTGCGGCTGAAAGCTGATGACCAGGGCGGCTTTCGGCAGCGGCCAGAAGCGTTCGTGCTGAACAACCGTATTCGGCGGGATGCTGAGCAGCGCCGCCGCATGCAGCGGGTTTTCTGCAATCAGCGCGCCCGTGGGCATCGACGGCTCGTCGATGGCGATCTTGTGGCCGGCGCGCAGCAGCAGGTCTTCAATGCGCTCGCGGTTGAGCACCCAGTCGTTGCCGACGCCGGTGCGGATGCGATGCGAGGTGACCACGCGCGACGGCACGACGCCCTTGGGATAGAACTTGATGCCGACGCGCATGCGGTCGAAGGTCTCTTCGCCGTACGGGTGGTAGTGCGCCTCGAACCGGAACTGGGCGCCCTTCTTCAGGATCTTGGCGGTGCCGTCCGGGAAGACGTCGGCGTCGTTGCCGGCGCCGTACTCGATCAAGTCGAGCGAGTTGCCGACGTTCGAGCCCATGCCGAGGTTCAGGCCGCTGGTGTCGACGCCTTCGGGATGGTCCACATAGACATGCGCGTGATGCACGGCGCGATGCGCGTCGGGGATGATCTGAACCCATTTCACGTAGCGGTCTTCCGTCAGGCCCGGATCCACGTGCTCTTCGGGAATGAAGTCCGGGCCATCCGCAGGGATCCTGAAGCCCTTCGCCATGCGGACGATCAGGTCGGGTTCACCGTAGGTCCACTCGGTGTTGGCCGAGAAGGTCCGCGCCGGCGGCGCGTCGGACGCGCGGCCCTCGGCGGCGCCGCCATCCACCCACGCCGCAATCAAGGCGACTTCCTGGTCACTGAGCGACGGGTCTTCGAGATACTCGCCGATGCTGCGGTCGATGTGCCACGGCGGCATCTCGCGGCTCGTCACCTTCTGCTTGATCGAGCGCGCCCACGGCCGGGCATCGCGGTAGGTGATGAGCGACATCGGCGCATGCGTGCCCGGCCGGTGGCACGTCTGGCACGAGCGCTGCAGAATGGGCAGCACGTCCCTGGTGAACGTGGGGGCCGGCGCGCCGGGTGCCTGCGCGTGGGTCGCGGACTGGGTGGACAACAGCAGGGTCGCGGCAAGCACGAACCCCGAGGCGCCGGCGAATTGTCGAACGGTGACCATCTGGCCTCCCTGTGCGGCATACTCTAGCACCGTAGGCGGGTGCCAGGAGGGCGGGACTTTAGTCCCGCCGGGAAGGAGAACGGCGATGCGAGTTGTAAGCGCGTTGGTGGCGGCGGTGGCCTTGGTGACGGCGGCCAATGCTCAGCAAAACCAGCCCATTTACCCGGCCTACGACGGCTTCCTCAAGAACCCCGACGGCAGCTACACGCTATCGTTTGCCTACTTCAGCCACAACGCCGACGTGGTAACCATCCCGCCAGGCCCCAACAACAGTTTCGGTCCGGCGCCGACCGACCGCATGCAACCGACCACCTTCAAACCTGGCCACTGGCGGTTTCAGTGCGTGATGGTGGTCGGCCCCGAGTTCGACGGCAAGATGAAGTGGACGCTCGGTTACGCCGGGACGACCACCGGCACCAGCGAGCGGATGCTGCAGTCGAACTGGAACCTGGTCGAAGGCGCCGCCGCGCTCTCGAAGCTCGACTACGCCAGCGCCCCGCGCGGCGTGTGCCTGAACCGGGCCCCCACCGTGCGCGTGCTCGGCGTCACCGCCCGCCCGAACAATCCGCCGGTGCTGGCGGTCGGACTCAACGAAGAACTCAACCTGTTCGGCAGCGCGCACGACGAGGGCTTGCCGAGAGGGAAGGGCCTGGTCGTCGAATGGAAGATGCTCACGGGGCCAGGCACGGTTACATTCACCATCCCCGGCGCCGCCCGCACCAAGGCGACATTCTCTGCACCGGGCCTGTACGAACTGGAACTCACCGCGACCGATTCGGAGTTCACGGAACGGACGCGGGTGAACGTGAGGGTCGGGCCGTAGTGCGTGCGCCCTCCTGGGGCTCGTCCTTCGGCTTCGCTCGGGACTTCGTTAGGCTCGCCCTTCGCTGCGCTCAGGGCTTCGTGGGGTTGGCCGCTGCGAGGGGATTCGCCCGGCCGCTGCTCCGAGAGAAATTCGGCAGGCCGCCAAGACCCTCCAGCCGCAGATTTGACGCCGACTCTCCGAACGGGCCGGCCCTTCAGTCAGCGGGGTTCAATCTGCGGCTGTTCCCGCTGTGCGGCACCCGCGCGCATCGATAGTGCATTACCGTGGTAATATGCAGTATGGCTCTCGCCCAATCCAAGCTGACAGCGCAAGGTCAAATCTCGGTGCCTGCCGAAGTCCGGAGACGACTGGGCCTCGCGCCAGGCTCGGTGATCGAGTGGGATGCGGACGGCGAGCAGATTGTCGTTCGGCGGAAGGGCCAATACTCGTCCGAGGACATCCACAAGGTGTTGTTTCCCGAAGGCCCGCCCAAGCGGCGTTCGGTGGCCGAGATGAAGCAGGGTATTGCCAAGCGGATGCGAACCCGCCATGCGCGCGGTTGATACCAACGTCCTCGTCCGCATGATCACCCGCGACGATCCGCGCCAGGCCGCGGCCGCGGATGCCTTCGTCGCCAACGGGGCGTGGGTCTCCGTGTTGGCGCTCGCCGAAGCCTCGTGGGTCTTGACCTCCGTGTATGACATGTCCCCGGCGGAACTCGGCACCTCGGTGCGGATGCTTCTCGACCACGAACGGCTGACGCTTCAGGACCCCGACGTGATCGAGTCGGCGCTCCAGACCTTTACGGCGAAGCCGGCGGTCGGCTTTTCCGATGCCTTGCTGCTCGAGCTGGCACGCAAGGCCGGACATGTGCCACTCGGCACCTGTGATCGCGATCTCGGCCGCCTGCGCGACGCCCAGAAGCTGTAGTCTTCACGTCTGGCCCTGATGCGTCCGAAGTTCTCCCTGCTCAACATCCTGGTCGCCCTCGTCGGCGTCGGCCTGCTCGTGTTCACCATCCGCCGGGTGGGGTGGGCCGAGGTGGTGTCGGGCATCACCAGCGTCGGCTGGTGGTTCATCCTGGTGCTGATCCTCGGCGCCACCCGCATGGCCTGCCGTGCCCGCGCGTGGCTGGTGTGCGCGAACGATTCTGAACTGCGCTTTCGCGATACGTTCAGCGCGATGATCGCGGCCGATGCGCTCGGCAACCTCACGCCGCTCGGACTGCTCGCCAGCGAGCCCACCAAGATCATCCTGACGCGGTCGCGCATTTCCACCGTCACCAGCGTCGCTTCGGTCACGATCGAGAACGCCTTCTACACGGCGTCGGTGGCCGTCGTGTTGCTGGCCGGCACGTGGTTCTTCTTCCAGCGCGCCGGCCTGCCACCGGCGCTGGAGCAGATCGCCGAAGTCATTGTCGGCACCATCGCCGTGGCCGCGGTCGTTGGCGTGTGGCTGGCGCGCTCACAGCCGGCCCTCTTGACACGGTTCGCGCCGCTGATTACCCGGCTGGCGGGACGAACGGCGGTTCCGGCCGAGGCGATTCGTGAAGTCGAGGCCCGCATCTACGGCGTCCTGAGCTGGCCGTTTGGCCGACTCGCGCACGTGGCCGCGTGGGAAGTGGCGTTTCACGTGGCCGCGGTCGCCGAGGTGTGGCTGGTGCTCCGCCTGTTGCCGACCGCCGGCACGGTGACGCTGGTCGACGCCTTCCTGCTCGAGAGCGCCGGGCGCTTCGTCACCATTGCCTTCAAGTTCATCCCGTATCGATTGGGGATCGATGAAGCCGGCTCGGGCGCCGTCGCGCAGGCCATCGGCATTGGCCCGGCCGCCGGCGTCACGCTGGCGCTGGTGCGGCGGCTGCGCATCCTGTGCCTGAACGCGGTCGGCCTGGTCGTGCTGGCGCGCAAGTAGGCGTACAATAGGCTCCTGTTTCACTCGACGCTGAAGCCCTGGGAGTCCCAACCATGAAACCGTTTCGTACCCCGCTGATCCTTGGATTCCTCGCCGCGGCTGGCCTCGCCGGAGCCCTGTCCGTGACGCCGTCACTGAACGCACAGTCGGCGAGCGTGCCCGACCCGTCGCTCTACAGCGGCATGCAGTGGCGCAGTATCGGCCCCGCGCGCGGCGGGCGCTCGATCGCCACCGCCGGCAGCGATGCCCGCCCGCTCGAATACTGGTTCGGCGCCACCGGCGGCGGTGCCTGGAAGACCACCGACGGCGGCACCAACTGGGCGCCGATGACCGACGGCAAGATCAACACCTCCTCCATTGGCTCCCTCGCGGTCTGCAATTCGAACCCCGATGTCGTCTACATCGGCGGCGGCGAAACCCAGTTCCGCGGCAACATCATCCAGGGCGACGGCGTCTACAAGACCTCGGATGGCGGCGTGAAGTGGGACCACCTCACCGACCTGCGCGACTCGCAGGCGATTGCGCGGCTGCGCGTGCACCCGACCAACTGTGACGTGGTCTACGCGGCGGTCCTCGGGCAGGTCTACAACGAGCATCCACAGCGCGGCATCTTCAAGTCCACCGACGGCGGCAAGACCTGGCGCCGCACGCTGTTCCGCGACGAGAAGACCGGCGGCGTGGATCTGTCGATCGATCCGAAGAACCCGAACGTGATTTTTGCCGGCATGTGGGAGGCCAACCGCACGCCCTGGAGCATGTCGAGCGGCGGTCCTGGCAGCGGCCTGTTCAAGTCCACCGACGCCGGCGACACCTGGACCGAGATCACCAAGAACCCCGGCCTGCCGACGGGCCTCTGGGGCAAGGTCGGTGTCTCGGTCTCGGGCGCTGACGGCAACCGGGTCTACACCATCATCGAGCACGAAGCGGCCGGCGGCCTCTACGTGTCGGACGATGCCGGCGCGACGTGGAAGATGATCAACGACAACCGCAACATCCGGCAGCGCGCGTTCTACTACACCCGCGTCAACGCCGACCCGGTCGACAAGGACACGGTCTACCTGTTGAACGTGCAATTCTTCAAGTCCACCGACGGCGGCAAGACGCTGTCGACGATCCGCGTGCCCCACGGCGACAACCACGACCTGTGGATCTCGTCCACCGACAACAAACGCATGGTTCAGTCCAACGACGGCGCGGCCAACGTCAGCTTCAACGGCGGCCAGACGTGGACCGGGCAGGATATTCCCACCGGGCAGTTCTACAACGTCTTCACGACCAGGCACGTGCCGTATCACGTGTGCGGCGCGCAACAGGACAACAGCACGGCGTGCGTCGGCAGCCAGGCCAGCCCGGGCGCGGGCGAGGGCAGCCTGCCGCCGATCTTCTACGCGGTGGGCGGCGGCGAAAGCGGTTACATCGCCCCCGACCCGAACGACCTGTCGGTGTTCTACGCCGGCAGCTACGGCGGCTACCTGAGCCGGCTCGATCGCGAACTGGGCCAACAGCGCGCCATCCACATTTATCCCGACAACCCGATGGGCTGGTCGTCGATCGACATCAAGGAGCGGTTTCAGTGGACGTTCCCGATCGTCTTCTCGCCGGTCGATCCCAAGGTCCTCTACGCCTCGTCGCAGCACCTTTACCGCACCACCACGGGCGGCCAGAACTGGGAGAAGATCAGCCCCAATCTCGCGCGCTCCGACCCCAAGACCATGCAGGCGTCGGGCGGCCCGATCACCAAGGACCAGACCGGCGTCGAAACCTACGCCGTCATCTTCACCGTGGCGCCGTCGCGCCAGGACGCCAACACCATTTGGACCGGGTCGGATGATGGCTGGGTGCATGTGACGCAGGACGGCGGCAAGAACTGGGAGCGCATTACGCCGCCTGATCTTCCGGAGTTCACGCGCATCAGCCTGATCGACGCCTCGCCGCACCAGAACGGCGTCGCCTACCTCGCGGGCAATCGCTACCAGATGGGCGACCGCAAGCCGTACGTCTACAAGACCGCGGACTTCGGCAAGAGCTGGCAGAAAATCACGACCGGCATTCCCGACACCGACTTCGCGCGCGTCATCCGCGAAGATCCGAAGCGCAAGGGCCTGCTGTATTTGGGCACCGAGCACGGCGTCTACATCTCGTTCAACGACGGCGGGTCATGGCAGTCGCTGAAGCTCAATCTGCCGGTCACGCCCATCCACGGCATCGTCGTCGAAGATCGCGACCTGGTGATCGGGACGCATGGCCGCGGCTTCTACATCCTCGACAACATCGGCGTGTTACGGCAGGCCACCCCCGAGCTGACCAGCAGCGCGCTGCACCTGTTCGAACCGATCCACCCCATGCGCGGGCGCGATCGCAATGTCTCGTTCGACTACTTCCTCAACCAGGAGGCGACCGAGGTGAAGATCGAGTTCCTCGACGCCCAGGGCGCGGTGTTGCGCAGCTTCTCGGGCACGCCGAAGGCGGCCGAGGCGCCGGCTCCAGACAACCCGTTTGGCGGCGGCGCCCCCCCGCGCGTTGCCACCGCCAAGGGGATCAACCGCTTCTCGTGGGACATGCGCTACGAAGGCTCGACGGTGTTTCCCGGCATGATCATGTGGGCGGCGCAACCGCAGCGCGGCCCGGCGGCGCCCACCGGACGTTACACCGTGCGCATTACCGCCAATGGCGAGACCAAGTCGCGCGACTTCAACATCACGCTGGATCCGCGGCTGGTGGCGGCCGGCATCAGCGAAGCCGACCTGGCCGAACAGTTCACCCTGTCGCGGCGCGTCCGCGACAAGGTCAGCGAAGCCAACCAGGCGGTGATCGACATCCGCAACATCCGCGACCAGGTCAACCAGCGCCTGCAGAAGGTGACCGGCCGCCGCAAGGTGGAGATCCAGAAGCTGGCCGACGGCCTGTTGCAGCCGCTCGCGCAGGTGGAGGAGGAGGCGTACCAGGTGCGCAACCGCAGCGGCCAGGATCCGCTGAACTACCCGATCAAGCTGAACAACAAGATCGCGGCGCTGGCCGGCGTGATCGAGAGCGCCGACAACAAGCCCACCGACCAGAGCGTTGAGGTGTTCAACGAGCTGTCGGCACAGCTCGATGCGCAGCTGAAGAAGATGCAGCAGACGCTGGCCGTTGAGTTGCCGCGCCTGAACGCGGCGCTGCGGCGCGAGAAGGTCGAAGCGGTCGACCCGAAGGCCAAGCCGGCGCCACCGACGATGCCGATCACCAAGCCCTAGGTGAGAACAGGAGGTTTAGAGGTCAGGAGTCACTCTTGATCTCCTGATCTCCTGTGATCACTGCGCTGGGCTAGAATGGGGGGATGCGCGTCGCCCGGAAGTTCCTGCTGAGTGGACACGTCCAGGGCGTCGGGTTCCGGTACTTCACCCAGGATGCGGCGCGGCGCGAGGGGTTGAGCGGCCACGTGACCAATCACCCCGACGGCACCGTGGAAGCGGTGGCGGAAGGCGAGGCCGAGGCGCTGGACCGATTCGAGCGGGTGTTGCGCCGCGGTCCCAGCCGATCACGCGTCGAACGCGTGCTGGTGGACGGCGTCGAGCCAACCGGGCTCCACGTAGGGTTTGAGATTAGATAGCGATAGGGACTCATGGATCACCTGAAGGCGAAGATTCGACACGTGCCCGACTTTCCGAAGCCGGGCATCCTGTTCTACGACATCACCACGCTGCTGTGCGACCCGCAGGGCTTTCGCGACACCATCGATGCGCTCGCCGCTCCGTACATGGGTGAAGACATCGACCAGGTGGTCGGCATCGAGAGCCGCGGCTTCATCCTCGGCGCGGCCGTCGCCGTCACCCTGGGTTGCGGCTTCGTGCCCATTCGCAAGCCCGGGAAGCTCCCGGCCGCGACGCACCAGGAAAGCTACAGCCTGGAGTACGGCACCGACGCCCTCGAGATCCACCAGGATGCGTGCGGCCACCCGCAGCGCATCCTGATCGTGGACGACGTGCTGGCCACCGGCGGCACCGCGCGCGCGGCGCTCGACCTCGTCAAGAAGACGGGCGCCAAGATCATTGGCGCGGCGTTCCTGATCGAGCTGGACTTTTTGAAGGGTCGAGACAAATTGGCGGGGGAGCCGGTTTATTCTGTATTGCATTACTAGTCCGGCTGAAGCCGGACTCTACAGGCGCCTGTAGCTCAGTTGGATAGAGCACTGGTTTCCTAAACCGGGGGTCACAGGTTCAATTCCTGTCAGGCGCACCAACCTCCGCTCAGGTTCAGGCGGAGGTTGTCCACCATAGCTGGCGAGCCTTTCGAGCCAGCGACGGTGGACCAGCGGGTCCGAACCCGAGCTACGGTTGGCAAGCCAACTTCGATGGCAGGCCACGCGAAGGTGGACCGATAATTGGAAAGAGTTTATGAAAACAACCGAACGGCATCACCTGAAAGACAACGAACTGGCCCTGGCGCTCGGCAGCGCGCAGGCCTGGGTCGAGAAGAACCAGCGGACCCTCCTGGGCATCGTGGTCCTCCTCATCGTCATCGGCGTCGGCATTGCCGGCTACACCGCGTGGAGCCGCAGCACCGACAACAAGGCCCGCACGCTGCTGGCCGAGGCCATGGTGATCGAAGAGGCGCGCGTGATGCCGCCGGGCCCACCGGCCGGTACGAGCACCGACCCGACGCTGATGCCCGGGCAGGCGCCCGGCACCTATCCGACGCAGCAGGCCAAGCTCGAAGCCGCGCTGCCCAAGTTCCTGGCCGCCGCCGACGCCTACCCGTCAACCGACTCGGGACTGACGGCGCGCTATCACGCGGCTGCGAACCTGGTGGCGCTCGGCCGCTTTGCCGAAGCCATCACGCAGTACGACCAGGTGATTGCCGGCGGCAGCGGTCTCGTCCAGCGCATGTCGCGCCTCGGCAAGGCCGAAGCACAGCTGCGCGCCGGGCAGTTCGACCCCGCCATTGCCACGCTCAAGGAAACCTCAGAGCAGGCCAACACCAACCTGCCGGTCGATGCCGTGCTGATGGAATTGGCCCGCGCGTACCAGCTGGCGGGGAAGACCGCAGAGGCGCGCAACACGCTGACGCAGGTGGTCGAGAAGCACGCCGATTCGCCGCTGGCGGCTGACGCCAAGACCGAACTCGACAGGCTGAAGAGCTAGCGCTTCGTCACTTTCCGCAAGAACGTGAAGTCCGCCGAGGGCGTCAGCTTGACGCCCTCGATTCCTGTACGGGACACCGCGACGTTGGTCTTGTTCCAGAGGCTGATGTACGGCGCATCTTCTGCCACCAGGCGCTGGGCCGCCCCGAACAACCGCCGCCGCTCATCATCTGTCGTCGCGGCCGCGGCTTCGTCGATCAGGCGATCCACGTCAGCATTCTCGTAGTACCCGCGATTGAACCCCGATGGCGGCATCTGCTTCGAGTGGAACACGCGCCGCAACATATCGGGATCGGAGACGCCCACCCACTGCAGCGTGAACATCTGAAAGTTGCCCTTGAGCACGTCGGCATAGAGCGTCGCGAACTCGTACGACCGGACGTCGAGGTCGATGCCGGCCTGCTTCAGGTCCTGCTGGATCACCGCGGCCTGCAGCCGGATGAACTCGTTGGTCGAGACCTTGAGCGTCAACCGCAGGCGCGGCGCCGGGCCGTCGCCGTCGGGGTCAGGATAGCCGGCCTCGTCCAGCAGCACCTTCGCCTTCGCGACATCGTGCGTGAACTGGAACACGTTCGGCTCGAACGCCCACGACACCGGCGGCAGGATGCCGATGGCCGGGGTCGCCAGTCCGCGGCGCAAGTGATCGACGATGGCCTGGCGATCGATCGCATAGCCAATGGCGTGTCGAACCCGGCGATCGCTCAAGACGGGATCGCGCATGTTGAAGCCGACGTAGGCGTAATCGGTGCCGGGGGACTCAGCCACCGACATGCCCGGGTCGGTCGCCAGCTGGTGGACCACATCCGGCGACAGGTCGTTCACCACCAGGTCCACCGTGCCCTTGCGCAGTTCGAGCGCCCGCATGATCTCGTCGGGCACGACCTTCAGCACCACGCCGTCGTTGGCCGGCGCGCCGCGGAAGTACTGCGGGAAGGCGGCGAGCTCCAGGTTGTCGTCAACGGCAAAGCTGACGAACTGGTACGGCCCAGTGCCGACCGGGCGGTCCCGCAGTCCCGGGCCCGCGTCCTTCGGCACAACCGGCATTACTAGTTGGATGGGAAACGACCCAAACGGCTCCTTCAACGAGAAACGGGCCGTGTAGCGATCGAGCGCCGTCACCTTGTCGAGCACCCGATAGGCGCCCCTGCGGGGCGAGATGAACGCGGGATCGATGAACGAGCTGAAGGTGTAGACCACGTCCTCGGCCGTTAGTTCGTGGCCGTCGTGAAACAGCACGCCCTGCCGCAGGACCACGTCGTAGGTAAGGGGATCGACCTGCTGCCAGCTCGACGCCAGGCCGCCCGTGACCTTGAGCTGCTCATCGAGTGCGAGCAGATTGTCGTACAGCAGCTGGTGAGCGCGCTGCGAGGTTTCGTCAGAGCCCACGCGCGGATCGAGGCTGTTCGGCGAGCTGAGCACGGCGAGCGTGACGATGCGGTTGGCCGGCGGCGCCGGCGTGCAGGCTGACAGCAGCGCGGCGAGTGTGATGCTGCCAATGCTCCACATGGCAACACGGAAACACCGAACCACGAGACTTCGGCCTCTCATGACCGAGAGAGCTTCGTGGTTCCGTGCTTCCGTGCTTCCGTGCAAGGCATTCATCACCGGCTAGTCGTCGAGGGACTTCTTCAGGTCTTGCAGAATTTGGAGCGCATCGATCGGCGTCGTGCGATTGATGTCGACCTCGCGGAGCCGTTCGCGCAGCTTCTCGTCGGCCGGCGAGGTTGCCTGGAACAGCCCGAGTTGCTGCTGGGGCACGACCGGCACGCCGCTCAGCGACGGCTTGCCGCCGCGCGCCAGTTCGTCGTGTTCGAGCGAGGCCAGGATGTCGCGGGCACGCGCAATCACCGTGGCCGGCAGGCCGGCCAGTCGCGCGACCTGGATGCCGTAACTGCGATCCGAGCGTCCCGGCAGGATCTTGTGCAGGAAGATGATGTCGTCTTTCCACTCGCGCGCCGTGACGTGCGCGTTCACGACCCCAGGCATGGCGTCGGCCAGGTCGGTGAGCTCGTGGTAGTGGGTTGCAAACAGGGTCTTGGGCCGCGCGCGCTCGTTGGTCGCCATGAACTCGGCCACCGCCCAGGCGATGCTGAGGCCGTCGAAAGTCGCGGTGCCGCGGCCAATCTCGTCGAGCACCACGAGGCTCTTCGACGTGGCGCCGCTCAGGATGTGCGACGTCTCCTGCATTTCCACCATGAACGTGGACTGGCCCCGGGCAATGTTGTCTGAGGCGCCGACCCGGGCGTACAGGCGGTCGATTAACGCCAGCTTGGCCTCGCGCGCCGGAACGAATGAACCGGTCTGCGCCATCAGGCAGAGCAGGGCGACCTGCCGCAGGTAGGTGGACTTGCCGCCCATGTTCGGGCCGGTCAGGATCACGAGTTGATGCGTCGTGCCGTTCAACGTGATGTCGTTCGGCACAAAGGCGCCGGCGGCCAGCCGTTCGACCACCGGATGCCGCACGTCAACTGCCACCATCTCGTCGCCATCGTGGACGTGGGGCTTGGTGTAGTTGCAGACGGTGGCCGTTTCGGCCAGCGCCGACAGCACGTCGAGGCCGGCCACCGCGCGGGCGGTGTCGAGCACGCGCGGCGCTTCGGCTGCCACGCGCTGCCGCAGCGTCTCGAAGATCTCCAGCTCGCGCGTCACGATCCGCTCGTCGGCGCCGAGGATCTTCTCTTCGTACTCTTTCAGCGCCGGCGTGATGTAACGTTCGCCGCCGGCAATGGTCTGCTTGCGGATGTAGTCGGCCGGTACCGAACCCAGGTTCGACTTGGTGATTTCAATGTAGTACCCGAACACACGGTTGAAGCGGACCTTGAGCGAACTGATGCCGGTGCGGGTGCGCTCGCCCTCTTCCATTTCGGCAATCACCTGCTTGCCGGAACGGCTGATGGTGCGTAACTCGTCGACGACCGGGTCGAACCCGTCGCGCACGAAGCCGCCTTCGCGAGCGAGCGCCGGCGGTTCGTCCATGATCGCGGCCTCGACCCACTGGCGCACATCGCTCAAGTCGTCGAGCTCGCCGACGAGGCTCCGCACGAGCGGCGCACGGCATTCCGTCAGCATCAACGCGAGACGGGGGACCGCCGCCAGGGAGCGGCCGAGCGCGACCAGGTCGCGCGGGCTGGCGGTTGACAGCGCGATCCGCGAGACCAGCCGCTCCATGTCGAGAATGGATTTGAGCGTTTCGCGCAGCTTGCCGCGCTCGGTGGTTCTGACGGCCAGCTCCTCGACCGCGTCGAGCCGGTCGCGGATCGGTTCGAGCGCCGTGAGCGGCCGCAGCAGCCAGCCGCGCAACAGCCGGCCGCCCATCGGCGTGACGGTGCGATCGATCTCGTCCAGCAGCGAGCCGGCGCGGCCGCCTTCCATGGATTCGACCACTTCCAGATGCTTCAAGGTGGTCGGATCGATCAACAGTCCGTCAACCGCCTGGCGCAACCGCACGGAACGCACGTGGGCCAGGTCGGCCTTCTGGGTGTCGCGCAGATAACGGACCAGCGCGCCGCCGGCACACACCGCCGCCTGCCGGCGTTCGAGGCCGAAGCCCTCGAGACCACCGACGCGCAGTTGCTCGATCAGCGTCTGCCGCGCCGATTCCAGCTCGAAATGCCAGCCGTCGATCTCGGTGACCGGCACCGCCTGCTGGTCAATCTCTGGCAGCAACGCCCGCGCATCGGCGCCCGAGGAGACGACGATCTCGCGAGGCCGCAGCACCGCGACTTCGGCGCGTAACGAGGCGAGGCCATCCGGACCGGAGTACTCGGCGACGTCGAACTCGCCGGTCGACAGGTCAACCAGCGCCACGCCGTACTCCGCCGGATGCCCGGCAGCAGTCTTTATGGCGACGATCGACATCAGGAAGGCGGGCTCGCGCGCCTCGAGGTAGGCCGAATCAGTGAGCGTGCCAGGTGAGACCACGCGCACGACATCGCGCTTGACCACGCCCTTGGCCTTCTTCGGGTCCTCAATCTGCTCGCAGATCGCGACGCTGTAGCCCTTCTTCACCAGCCGCGCGATGTAACCGTCGGCGGCATGGTACGGCAGGCCGCACATGGGCACGGGCGTGCCAGCGGAGTCTTTCGACCGCGACGTCAGCGTCAAGTCGAGCGCCCGCGAGGCGACCAGGGCGTCCTCGTAGAACATCTCGTAGAAATCGCCCATGCGGAAGAACACCAGGGCATGCCGGTACTGGCGCTTGGCATCGAAGTACTGCCGCATGGCCGGCGTCAGCTGCGCACCGGTAGGCGGCACCGCGGATACGTGAGATGGTGGTTGGGACACGGTCGCGGTTCGAAAAAGGCGTGTGGTCGAGTATACGATGGCAGCAGCCTCAATGGAGCGTCTCAACTTGGTTTGATCGGCCGGTCAACTTGCTCAGCCAGCACTTTGAGGCCGTGGCTTCGCAACGGCCCTTCTGGGCGACCGAGCTACACTCCATGGGACCCGATGTTCATTCTCGCCCTGGATACCAGCACGCGCGGCGGCAGCGTGGCTGTGACCCGCGACGCGGAGCTTCTGGCGCTCGTGCCGGGCGATGCCACCCGTTCGCACAGCGAGCGCCTGCCCGGCGAGATCGAGGCCGCGCTGGATCAGGCCGGCCTGCAGCGCGGCGACATCGGCCTGCTGGCGGTCGCCACCGGCCCCGGCGCCTTTACCGGCCTGCGCATTGGCCTCGCCGTGATGCAGGGCCTGGCCATGACGCTCAACCGGGCCGTCATCGGCATTTCAGCCCTGGACGCACTGGCCGCGGAGGTGGAGGGCGCGGACCTGGTGGCGCCGTGGATGGATGCGCAACGCGGCGAGGTCTTCGCCATGCTGCTCGACCCCACCACCGGGCGCACGCTCGAGTCACCGCTCGCCGGTGACCCCGCGGCCGTGCTGCTGGCATGGCGGGTGCACCTCGAGGGCCGCGCCGCGGTCTTCATTGGCGACGCCACCTCGCGCGATGCCGCGCTGATTGCCGCGGCCGGGGCGGGGCAGTGGACCACGCGCACGCCACCGCCACTGGCGCCGGCACTGGCGCGCCTGGCCGGCATGCGCGCCGCGCGCGGCGAGGCGGGATTGCCACACCAGCTCACGCCCATCTACGTGCGCCGTCCGGATGTCGAAATCGAGCGCGAGCGGCGGGAGCAACCATGATCGTCGAGCGGCTGGCGACCGCCGCCGACCTGGACGAGGTGCTCGCCATCGAGGACGCCTCGTTCAACAACCCGACCACGCGCGACTGGTACGAGGAAGAGTTGAAGCGCCCCGAGGTGTGCCACATCTACCTGTTGCGCACGGAGGCGTGTCCGGTGGCCGCGTTCTGCGCCTTTTGGCGGGTGGCCGATCAAATTCACATCAACAACCTGGCGGTCAGGCCCGATAGCCGCGGCCAGGGGCTGGCCACGCGGTTGCTGACCGCGGTCATGGCTGAGGCGGCAGGGATGGGTGTCGAACGCGCCACCCTGGAGGTCCGCCGGTCGAATACCCCGGCGCTGCGGCTGTATGCCAAGGCCGGCTTTGTCGAGGTTGGGGTGCGGCGAGACTATTACACCAAGCCGGTAGAGGATGCCCTGGTGCTGGTTGGCCACGTCGCGAGATAAAGAAAGACACCTGGTGCCCTTTTAATCGTATTTCCGTGGTGGTAGAGTCCAGTTCATAGGGGCGGCAGCGTTCCCGCACCGACCCCGGAAGGGAGGCGGAGAAGATGGCTGAGGACTTGAAACATCGGCTCCTCGAGACCAACCCGGAATATCGCGAGTTGGCCTTCACGCACCACACACTCGACGATCGCCTGCACGAACTCGAAAGCAAGGTCTACCTGTCGGACCAAGAGCAAGTCGAAGAGATCAGTCTCAAAAAACGCAAACTTCATCTTAAAGACCGCATGGAAGCCATCCTGCGGCAACACGGCACGACCGCGCACCCGCTGTCGGTCTAAGACCCTCGACGCCGGGCGGCGTTCCGATAGTTTCGGGAAAACCCGCCCGGCGTCTTATTATCAAGAGGATGTTTATCGATCGGGCCGGCCTGCCCTTCATTGGCGCGGCCTTGCTGGTGGCGCTCCTCGCAGGCCTGTGGTTCGGGCGTTCGTGGTCAGTGCCCTTTCTCATCCTTGCCGCCTTTTTCGTCTTTTTCTTCCGCGACCCCAACCGTAACGTCCCCACGGCCGATAACCTGGTGGTCTCGCCGGCCGATGCCCGGATCATGGCGGCAGGCGAGCGCGTCTGGCCCGGGGCGCCGCAGGGCGAGTGGCAGGTGGTCAGCATGTTCCTGTCGCCGCTCGACGTGCACGTCAACCGGACCCCGGTGGCCGGGATCGTGACGCGCGTGGAATACCATCCCGGCCAGTTCCTGCCGGCCTTTCGCAAGGAAGCCGGGCAGTTGAACGAATGGACCGAGGTCTGGTTCGATCGTCCGGGCGGTCCAATCGTCGCGCGGCAAATTGTCGGGGTGCTGGCGCGGCGCATTGTCTGCCGCTTGCAGGTGGGCGACCGCGTCGCGGCCGGTCAACGCTACGGCGTCATGAAGTTCGGTTCACGCATGGATTTGTTTCTGCCGCTTTCGGCGACGATTCGCGTGAAAGTGGGCGAGAAGGTCGTCGCCGGTGAGACAACGATCGCAACGCTGGAGTCGTAAAGTGGAATCGCGGCACGGATCCCCCCTGAAGCTGCACGCCTTCAATCGCGGCGGCCACGATCGACGCGCGTTGCGCCGCGGCGTGTCGCTGCTGCCCAGCCTGTTCACCCTCGCCAACCTGTTCTGCGGCTGGGCGTGCGTCGTGCACGCCATGCGCGGAGAGTTTGCGACCGCCGCGCCGTTCATCGGCGTGGCCGTGGTCCTCGACATGCTCGACGGCCGCATTGCCCGCATGACCGGCACCACCAGCGACTTCGGCGTTCAGCTCGACTCGCTCGCTGACTTGATCTCGTTCGGCATGGCGCCGGCGGTGTTGGCGTTTCAGTGGGGCCTGGTGCCCCTCGGCCGCCTGGGCTGGGCCGTGGGCTTCGTCTACCTGACCGCGGCGGCGCTGCGACTCGCACGGTTCAACATCCAGACCAACACCGACAAGCGCTACTTCATTGGCTTGCCGAGCCCGGCCGCGGCCGGCCTGGTGGCGGCCACCATCTTCTATTTCCCAGAGGGCCTGGCGGCCAAGCCATGGGCGTGGCTGGGCATGGTGATGCTGACGGTGCCGGCGCTGCTGATGATCAGCACCATCAAATTCCAGAGCTTCAAGACCTTTGACTTGGGCATGCCCGGCGGCTACCGCCTGCTCCTGGTGTTTGCGGCCTTCATCGGTCTGCTGATCACCTATCCGCACCAAGTGCTGATCGTCATCGCGTACTCGTACTTCGCTTCGGGCTTCGTCGGGACGTTGATGAGCAAACTCAAGGGCCGAAGTGCCGAGCCGGCGCAACCCGAAGCGCCGCAGAGCCACGCGGCCCGCGTCACAGGCGAAAATCGGAGCCATCCCTAGTACGCCCTCGTGGCCGATTGGCTTCGGGGTATAGTCCTGCGGCATGACCAGGTCAGCACTCGCCGCCAGTGTTCTCGTCTTCGGACTCGTCGCCGTCGGGCTCGGGGCTCAGGACCGGGAGGCCGCCAGGCGGGCGGTGCTCGCCCGCGGCAAATCTCTCGAATTGCCCACCACATACGTGCCGCCACCTGGCGAGAGGGTCGCGCACGACGCATCGGGCTACGCAAAGATCATGTGCACTGCGGTCTTTGTCACCGGGCTCGACCCGGCCTTTGCCGCGGAGAACGTCGGCTACTTCACGGCGCCCTATGAAGTGCGCGCCACGCTCGGAACACCGAAGATCGATCGCCAGGCGCAGACCGTCGAGGTGACGATGCCGAACGGGACGGTTCGGGTGGCGAAGCACGTCGCCAGCCAGGGGTGCGTGACACTGCCGATTGGGAAGACCGACGTCTTCTTCACGCCATCCATCGTCACCCCGAAGGGGTCCGACCCGAAGACTACGCCGTGGCCCATGGGCGACCTGGTGCCGGCCGGTCCGGCGCCCGTGGGCGTGGACATGGCCAAAGTGCAAGAGGCAGTCGCGGCTGCATTCGACCCGGCGGCCATGACCGGTGCCTTCGTCGTCACCTACCAGGGTCGGATCATCGCCGAGCGTTATGGCGAGAACATCACGCCGACGACCGCGCTCGAGAGCTGGTCGATGGGCAAAAGCCTGAGCGGCACCCTGATGGGGATCCTCATCAAGCAGGGCGTCTACACGCTCGACCAGCCGGCGCCGATTCCCGAGTGGCAAGCGGCCGGCGATCCGCGGCAGAAGATCCGCATCCGCGACATCCTGAATATGTCGAGCGGCCTGCGCATCCTCGCGCCACAGGACCCGGACTACGACGCAAGCGGCCCGTACCCTGATCACCTCTACTACTACACTGGCTCGATTGATTCGTTCAAGTACGCCGCGACGCGGCCGCAGCAGTGGCCGCCCGCAACCGTGGGCCGCTACCGCAATACCGACCCGGTCTTGACCAACTATCTGGTGCGAATGGCGGTTGAACAGCGCGGCGAGGATTATCACTCGTGGCCACAGCGCGCACTCTTCGACAAACTGGGGATTCGGACCTTCGTCCTCGACACGGATCCGTACGGCAACTTCCTCACGCACGGGTACGAGTCCGCGTCAGGACGCGACTGGGCGCGGATCGCAAACCTCTACCTGCAGGATGGCGTCTGGAATGGCGAGCGGATCCTCCCCGAAGGGTATGCGAGGTTCGTCGGCACGCTTGCGCCGGCGTGGGTCGCGGACAATCGCCCGCAGTACGGTGGGCTGTTCTGGGTGAACGGTGACGGTGCCTGGCCCGCGCCCAGGGACATGTATTTCATGTCCGGCGTGGGCGGCCAGCAGGTGCTGATCATTCCATCGCACCAATTGGCGATCGTGCGGCTGGGCCACTACAAAGGCGGACCAGCCGCCGGCCCGGCCACGCGCCGCGCCGTTGGGCTGCTGGTCGAGGCTGTCCCTAAGGGCTAACAGGAGTAGAATCGGCCTGATGGCACACCGCATAACGCGCGAGCGGATGATCGAGGCGATTCGTGAACTGCCCGAGGATGCCTCAGTTGATGACGCGATCGAACGCCTCGTGTTTCTTGCGAAAATCGAGGAGGGACTGGGGCAACTCGACCGGGGCGAAGGTATTCCCCACGAAGAGGTCAAGCGCCGTCTTGGCCTGTGACCGATATCATCTGGTCTCCGCGGTCGGTCGCCGACCTCGAAGAGATTCGCACCTTCATTGAGGCCGACTCGCCAGCCTGGGCGGATCTGACTGTCCGTCGTCTAGTCACCGCCGTTGAGCGCCTTCGACAGTTTCCAGATTCTGGACGTATCGTGCCCGAACGACAGTCGCCAGATCTTCGCGAAGTCGTCTCTGGCAGCTTCCGCATCGTCTATCGGCGTGGCCCGAGTGCCGTGGAAATCGCCACGGTATTTCGAGGCTCACGCGAGTTCTCGACATTAGGCTTGTAGCACGCCACGTCCGTCAGGCGAGCGGCAGCGTGAGCGTGACGCTGGTGCCGCGGCCGCGTTCTGAGTCCACGCGGATCGTCCCGCCGTTCGCCTCGGTGTTGCGCTTGGCAATCGTCAGGCCGAGGCCCGTCCCGATTGCCTTCGTCGAGAAATACGGTTCGAAGATCCGCGCCAGCGCGTCGGCGTCCATCCCGATGCCGGTGTCGGTGATGCGCAGCTGCGCCATCCGGTCTGGCGCGAGGGCGGCGGCAATCGTCAGTTCGCCGCCACCGGGCATGGCGTGCAGCGCGTTCTCGATCACGTTGGTCAGGGCGCGGCCCACCAGCATGCGGTCCACGCGCAGCGGCGGCAGTTGCGCCGGCACGTGCGTCTCAATGGTCACGCGTCCCGCCAGGCCTGAGCGGTACGGATCGATAATCTCGGCCACCAACTCAGAGAGGTTGGTCGCCACCGGGTTCGGCTCTGGCGCCGACGCAAAGCTCGAGAACTCGGACGAGAGCTGCCGCAGCAACCGGACCTGGCCCAGGATGTTGCCGACGCAGTCGTCGATCACGCTGCCCAGGGGCTTGCCCTGGTCCAGGTGGACTCGTCGCAGGTGCTCGGCATTCAACTGGATTGGCGTCAGCGGGTTCTTGATGTCGTGCGCCACCTGCCGCGCCATGTCGGCCCACGCCGCCAGCCGGTTGGTCCGTTCCAGTTCCTGCCGCTGGCGCTGCAGATCGGCGGCCATCTGGTTGAACGCTTCCACCAGCCGCCGCAGTTCGTCAGCCGATGTCGCCAGCACCCGCGCGTCGAGATCGCCCCTGGCGATGCGCCGCGTCGCGCGCATCAGCCGGTTGACCGGATCGGCAATGCGTTCCGCCATGTAGTAACCGATGCCGGCGCCCAGCATGATGAACAACACCGCGGCGAGCAACACGCGGCGATCGAGCTCCTCGATCTGCGCCTGCGTTTCCTGCTGCCGCGAGGTAAGGGGCACCGTCAGGACCGCCTGCCGTCCGCCCGGAATCCTGACCGGCGTGGCGGCCGTCAGGTACTCGAGGCCGCCGGCCATCTCGCGGCCGACGAACGACGGCTGGCCATCGAGCAGGATGGCGCGAAACACTTCATCCGGCGTGCGCGTCGGCAGCAGGCCCGAGGCAAACAGGTCGCGCTCGCTCGACGCCAGCAGTTCGGCGCCTTCGAAGATGTTGACGTCCTGCGCGATCACGCGGCTCAGCCACACGATGATGTTGTCGTCGACGGCCGACTGGCCGATCTGCACGCCGACGTCCTCGACCACGCGGCTGGCGACGTTGGCCAGCCGGGTGGCCTCGCTCTCAATGTCGGCGAACATCAGCTGCGCCATGTAGGCGCGCGACACGAGGGCCAGCGCCAACACGGGGATCACGGCCGACAGCACAAACGCCAGGAACAGCTTCTGGTAGAAACTGGCGCGCACCTCGGCCAGCAGGGCCCGGCCGGTCGCCGGCGCCCGCGACAGCAGAAAGTTCGCCAGCGCCGCACCGAGCAGCACCAGCACGAACACGGCGAACGCCAGCGCGACCAGTTCGGCGATGGTGACGACGTGGCCAAAGGCGGTGGGGTCGGCGGTGCCCAGCACGTAGATGGCCGCGCGATCGCTCATCACGTACACCTCGAGCGGCGCGGAGCCGCGCGTGATGGTGGTCCAGAACGGCTCCCTGGACTCGTAGGCCCGTCGAAACACATCCTCGGTCAGCGGCGGCGGCGCCTCCACCGAGCTGTACATCACGCGCCGGCTCCAGCCGTAGACGTACATCTCGACCTCGGCCCGCGGCCGCGGTTCCGGGGCCGGCTGGCCCGATCGCATCAGCGCGGCGTAGGGGTTTTGCGCGGTGATGAACGACAGGTTCGAGTAGTCCAACATCGAGTGGACCACCACCGAGCCGGCCACCACGCGACGGCCCGTGCCGTCGGCGGCACAGATCGCCCGGCCGGCATGCAGCAGCCGGCGCTCCTCGGAGAAAAACGGCGAGACCTCCTCGAGCATCTCCCATTCACACGAGGTCTCGTTCCACGGCTGGCCCTGCGCGTTATCTGGCAGGTTCAGCGCGAACCGGCTCACCATGGCGCCGTCGCGGTTGTGCAACTCCACGCTCGACGTCAGCCGCTGGCTGGCGAGGCTGGTCTGCGACCACACGTGGAACGCCGCACCGGTGGGGGGCGGCCCCACTGGCGGCGCGTCGCTCACTTCGACGAACGCATCCAGCGCCTCGATGCGATCGATCTCAGCCAGCGCCTGCGACAGCTTAAGTCGCAGATCGGAGCGTTGGTTGAGCACCTCCGGCGCGTAGCGCTCGGCCACGAGCTGACGGCGCGCGCGTTCGGCGGCGTCGACGAGGGACGGATACAGCACCACTGAGGGCAGCACCAGCGCCAGCAGCGCGACCAACAGACGGCGCGCGCGAGACCCTCGCGGCAGCGCCGGCGCCAACTGGTGGAGGGTCAGCGCCGCCGCGGCGGTGAACAGGATCGCCAGCAGCGTCGGCGCGAGCGGGGCATAGGTGTCGGTCAGCCCGGGCCACGCCAGGATCGCGGCGGGCACCAGCCACGCCACGCCTCCGCGCCACCGCCATGCCCGGGGCGAGGTCGCAAACACCCACGGCGACGAGGCGGCCCGCAGGACCAGCACGGCGGTACCAATGACCGCGGCGTTCAAGGCAAGCAGGCCGACGACCACCAGCAGACGGGCCCAGTCGCGCGGCTCGATGGCGAAGCGCAGGATATCGACCGTCACCTGCGAGACGTGCGTCCGCAAGAACGCCGCATAGGACACCACCAGCGCGGTCACCGCGGCGCCGGCCATCACCTGCACCGCGAGAAAGAACCACGCGAGCACCGGCCGATCGACGACAACCACGCCAATGCCGGGCCGATGGGCCACGCGCCACAAGGCGAAGGTCGACGTCGCCAGCGCCATCAGGCCCAACGCCGCCAGTCCCGTGAGCAAAAAGTCCACTGGCGACGCCAGCAGCACGCCGGAGGTCGTCGACCATAGCGAGGCCGGCACCAGCGCCGGCTCGGCCAGCCCGACGCGCCGTGTGGCGATCCACAGCAGCGCGCGCGCCCCGATGATTAGCAAGGCCACGGCCAGCGTCAGGGCGGCCGCGAGCCGCAGCGACCGCGTCGAGCGCCGCCAGTCGAGCAGGGCCCCGCTGAACAGCAGCAACAGCACAGCCGCCAGCGCGATCTCGGCCGCATTCCGGCGATCGCGAATGCGCTGCCGTGACGCCACCAGATCCGCGTCCGACAGTTGCACCGCCGCCAGGGGTTCGCCGGCCGGGGTGCGGATGATGAACGCATCGGGTCCGGCATCGGCCGCGCCCTCGACCTGGAGGCGCAGCGACACGGGCACAATGCTCGTCTCGAGCAAGAAGTCCTGGCCGGCCATGGGTGCGCGACCCTCGGGCGACAGGGGTGCCCCGGCGACGATGGCGCCGAGGTGGCGCGCCGGGTCGGCGGGGTCCACGACCGGCTGGACGTGGACCAGCTGCAGGCCTTGCGTGCTCTGCGCGAGAAACTGCGACGCCGAGCCGGTGAGGCGGGCGTCAGGGATATCTTCAGAGCGGCCGACCCACCCCAGCGGCTGGTTGCGCGCGCCATAGATCGTGATCGCGACCCCGTCTCCCGAGACCTTCACGCCGGCGGCGGCCTGGTCGAACACTCGGCGGGTCGCGACGGCGTCGCCTTGCTGCGCGATCCCCATCGTTTCGGCGTCAAGCGTGACGGCGCTGACTGCGGCGTCGAGCCGGCGGCCGAGCGCGGCGAACTGGCCCGACACCTCGGCCTGCAGGCGCGCCCGCGAGGTGGCCAGGTCGGGCCCGAGCTGGGTGCGCTCGACCACCTCGGCCGCCACCCAGATCGCCAAAGCCGCCACGGCCCCGCCCAGGGCCAGCTTTTGGGCGCTCCGGGCAATGAAGGAAGGGAAGGCCATCGGCACGGCCATTGTAGAATGTGGATCTGTCCAGCACAGCCGGTTCGTTGAAGTTCGCCCTGAAGCGCGGTGCCCTCGTGACCGCCGCCAACTGGCAAGTGGTCCTCGTCCAGTTCCTGGCCGACACCTTGTTCAAGACCCTGCTCGCCGTGCCCATCGTCGGCGGCCTCGTGCTGGTGGCGCTGGTCGTCGGCGGGAATCCGTTCGAGCTCCTCCGCCTTGAACCGAGCCGGATCATTTCGACCATGGTTGGCGTGCTGCTGGCGCAGCCGTTTGCGCTGGCCGCGTTCCTGGCGGCGCTCGGCCTGGTGTTGTGCGGCGGTTCGGTGCTGATGTTCGCGGTCAAGGCCGGCAGCGTGACCGTGCTGCTGGCCGGAGACCGGGTGGCGGGCCCCATCGAGCAGCCGCCGTTGCGCCTGTCGTCGTTGAAGCAGGCGAGTCAATCCAACGTGGAACGCTTTACGACCGGCGTGCGCTCGCTGTTTTCGCGCTACCTGCGGCTGGGGATCGGGCTGACGGTGGCCTATGCGCTGCTGGCGGGGAGCTACATGGTGCTGGTGTTCGGCCCGCCGGCTACGGCGACCCTCGCCGGCCCGCTGGCCGTGACGCTGGCCTCGCTCGGGCTTATTCTCGCCGTCACGCTGGTGAACTTCGTCTACCTGCTGCTGCAGATCGTGATCGCCGCCGAGGATTGCGACGTCCTGGAGGCCGTGCCGCACGTGGCGCGGTTGCTGCGCCGGCGGCTGAAGGCGATGGGCCAGGTTCTGGCTTCGATTCTCGCGCTGATGCTGATGGCGACTGGCGTCTCGATTCTGGCGACCGCGGCGCTCGGCCTGATTGCCTTCGTCCCGTTCGTCGGCCTGGCGGCGCTGCCGCTGCAGGTCTTCGCGTGGCTGGTGCGCGGGCTCGTCTTCCAGTTCGTCGGCCTGACCGGCGTGGCCACCTATGTGCGCCTGCATCGCACGCTGCAAGGGTCGACGGTGCCGGTCCGGTCCGACGGCCTTCAGCAGGTGACGCGCGCATGAGCCATCTATCCCACGCGGCCCAACAGTTCCAGGAATCGGCGATTCGCCGCACCGGCATTCTCGGCGCCGCGGTGCCCGGGTTGATCTCGCTGGCGGCGGGGTACCCTGCGCCCGAGGTCTTTCCCTGGGACGATCTGCAATCGATCACCGCCGACCTGCTGGCGAAACGCGACGGCAACACGCTGCAGTACGGAGCGACCCGCGGCTACCGGCCGCTGATTGAGCAATTACTCGCCAAGACGCTGCACGACCGCGGCATCGGCGGCACGTTCGAAGACGTGGTGATCACCACGGGTTCGCAGCAGGGTCTGGATCTGGTGGGCCGCGTGCTGATCGATCCGGGCGATATCATCCTCGTCGAGCTGCCGACCTACAGCGGCGCGATCGCGGCGTTCCACAACCTGCAAGGCGAGTTTGCGGGCGTGCCGCAGGATGCGGAGGGCATGAACCTCGCCGCGCTCGACGCTGCCATCGCCGCGATCACGGCGAAAGGACAGCGCGCGAAGTTCATCTACGTGACGCCGAACTTCCAGAACCCGGCCGGCCTGTTGATGAGCCGCGCCCGGCGGCTGGCGCTGCTCGAGGCGGCGCGCCGGCACGACCTGGTGATTCTCGAGGACGATCCGTACGGCTCGATCTACTTCGAGGACGTGGCAACGGCCGCCGATACGCGGCCGATCAAGGCCGACGACACCGACGGCCGGGTCGTCTACCTGGGGAGCTTCTCGAAGGTCCTCGTGCCCGGGCTGCGCGTGGCGTGGGTGGTGGCGCCGCGCGAGATCGCGCAGAAGGTGGAACTGGCGAAGCAGGCCGCCGATATTTGCAGCAGCGTGTTCGACCAGCGCATCGTGCACGGCGCCATGGACCGCGGCGTGGTCGATCGCATCGCTACCGGTCTTCGCGCGCACTACCAGGCCAAGCGCACCGTGATGGAGCAGGCGCTGCAATCATCACTCGCGGGCCGCGTGACGTGGACCTCGCCGCGTGGCGGCTTCTTCCTGTGGATTGAATTGCCGGCCGGCGTGAACGACGGCGAACTGTTCGAACGCGCCCTGAAGCAGAAGGTGAGTTTCGTGCTCGGCAGTTCGTTCTTCGTGGACGGCCAGGGCCACGGATTTGCGCGGCTGGCGTTCTCGGGCGTCAGCCACGAACAGATCACTGAGGGCATTACTCGGCTGGCAGCAGCCATCGGCCACTGATTGAAGACGGCCACAGATTAGACACCGATTAGTCACAGATTCACGGCAAGACTGACAGACCCGCGGCGGCCCTCCGGGCCGCGCTGCGAACGACGAACCCGGGATCAAGAGAACCCGATTCGACCGCTGCGGTTCTCTTGAGTCCCGGGTTCGTTGTTCGCAGCGTGCGCCGGGCGGAGCCCGGCGTCGCGGGTCTGGGGTTGCAGGAATTACAGCGCTTCACAACTCCCGGTGCCTCAAGTTCTGCCACCCTCACATCAATAGGTCGTCCGCTCTGCATCTCTTGGCGAGCAATTGCCACTAACCGGCGCGTGGAACGGATCGTGAACATCCCGGGGCATGTCGATCCATCAATTGCATGACCCGAGGACATACCAAATCATCGGCGCAGCCATGGAGGTCCACAGGATTCTCCATCGCGGCCTGCTCGAGCAGATCTACTGCGAGGCGCTCGCAGTGGAGTTTGAACTACTCGCCATTCCATTTGCGCAGCAGGTGCCCTGCCAGGTCGTCTACAAGAAACGCCGGCTGACGGGATATCACCGCATCGACTTCGTGTGCTTCGACGAACTGGTGGTCGAGGTGAAAGCGTCGACGCTCACGGGTCCGGTGGAGCAGGCTCAGGTGTTGAACTACCTCGCACTCAGCGGGCACCGGCTGGGTCTGCTGCTGAACTTCGGCCGGCCGTCGCTCGAGTACAAGCGCTTCGTTTTGGATTAAAGGGCTTGGGGCTTGGGGCTTAGGAATTAGGGAGTGGGAGGGGAGGCCGGATTCCCCCTTCCCTTCACTTGTCATTCCCCCGTCCGTCATCCTCGGGCTTGTCCCGAGGACCCATTGTTCAATGGCTACACTCCTGAAGGCGACGCACGTCACAGATACATCGCGCCCACCCCAACCGGCTGCGCGACGGTGGAATGGGTCCTCGGGACAAGCCCGAGGATGACGGGAAGGAGGTGTGGCGAAAAGTTGGGCGGAGTTTGTAGTGAGCCCCAAGCCCCAAGCCCCAATCCCCAAGCCCCAAACCCCAAGCCCCAAGCCCACCCCTACCGCGGTGCCCCCATTGCCAGAAACCGCAGCAGCGTCCGCCGGTG
>JAUYQQ010000009.1:300000-413081 GCA_030697165.1 Acidobacteriota bacterium | reverse complement strand
CATCTCGCCGCCGCCGACCACGGTCGAAGGCTTCGAGCGCTTCATCCTGTGGGCGCAGCGCGAACGCCAGGCCGGCAACTATGCCTGCTTCGCGGTCGTGCCCGCCGGCATGGACACCGCCATTGGCATCTTCCAGCTGCGTTCACTCGAGCCGGGCTTCGGCACTGCCGAGTGGGGCTTCGCGCTCGGTTCGCAGTACTGGGGCACGGGCGTGTTCGTGGAAGGTGCACGGCTGGTCCTCGACTTCGCGTTTGACGTCGTCGGCGCGCGCCGCCTCGAAGCGCGCGCGGCGGTGGCCAACGGCCGCGGCAACGGCGCCCTGCGCAAGCTCGGCGCCGTGAAGGAAGGCGTGCTGCGGCGTTCGTTCCTGCGCCACGGCCAGTATCACGACCAGGTGTTGTGGGGCATCCTCGCCGAGGATTGGCGCCTGCAGCGTCTCTCGCTCCAGAACGCGCCGGTCGTCCACTAGCTCTTCGTCAGTCGGGCACCACCGTCAGGCCCGGACATTCCAGGGATGTCCGGGCTTTTTTACGTCCCGCCACATCACATTCCGGCAAGTACACTGGTGACGTGCCCGCCTCAGTCTGGCGAACGATCGATCTCGACCGTGGCGACCACGGCGTCCGGGTCGATCGGGTCCTGCTTCGCCACCTGCGCGACGAGCGGGCGATCTCGCGCAACCGCATCCAGAAGTGGATCGATGCCGGCGACGTGCTGGTGAACGGTACGCCGCCGTCTCGCGCGGCCTGGCGGGTGCAGGCTGGCGACGAGGTCCGGGTCAGGGTTGAGCACCTGCAGCCCCGCACCAGACCGGCGGCGCAGGCGATGGACCTGGACGTGTTGTACGAGGATGGCGATCTGCTGGCGCTCAACAAGCCGGCCGGCCTGGTCGTGCATCCTTCTTACAAGAACACCGGCGGCACGCTGATGAACGGTGTGCTCGAACGCGCCAAGACTTGGCCTGACGGATCGCGGCCGAGCCTGCTCGGCCGCCTGGATAAGGACACCTCGGGGGTGGTGGTGGTCGCCAAGCGTCCGGCCGTGCACGCTGCCCTGCAACGCGCCATGGATGCCCGGCGCATTGAGAAGGACTACGCGGCGATTGTCTGGGGGCGGCCGTCACCCCAGCGCGGCACCATTGACCTGGCCCTCGACCGCGACCCGTGGGATCGCCGCCGCATCACGGTGACCGATCGCGGTGGCCAGCCGTCGGTGACGAAGTACGAACGGCTGGCTGTCACCCCGAGCACCCTAGGCACCTTCTCGTTGGTTCGCTGCCGGTTGATTACCGGCCGGACCCACCAGATTCGCGTACACCTCTCGGCGCGCGGCTGGCCCATCGTCGGCGACGGAGTTTATGGGCGCAAGCGTAAGGGCGGAGAACCGGCGCCGCTCGACGAGATCGCGTACGCCTTCCCACGCCAGGCCCTGCATGCGTGGCGGCTGTTGCTGCGGCATCCCACGACCGGCGAGCCGATTGAAATTGTTGCACCGCTGCCAGACGACATGCGGACGCTCGCCCACGCGCTGGGCTTGCCCGCCGTAGCTTTAGCGTAGGTGGGCCCACCGTATCCTTGGCGTAGGTTGGGCCCATCGTCACCCGCGAGGCTTCGCGCCAGCGCGCTAGGCGTCGAGCAGCATCCAGGCCGGGTCTTCGATGTATTCCTTGATCTTGACCAGGAACTGCACGGCCTCGCGGCCATCGACCAGCCGGTGGTCGTAGCTGAGCGCGAGGTACATCATCGGCCGGATCACGACCTGGCCATTCACCGGCACGGCGCGGTCGGCGATCTTGTGCAGGCCCAGGATGCCGACCTGCGGCGGGTTGAGAATAGGCGTGCTCATGAGCGAGCCGAACACGCCACCGTTCGTGATCGTGAACGTGCCGCCCTTCAGGTCTTCAAGCGTCAGCGAGCCGTCCTTGGCGCGGGCCGCGAAATCGCGGATCCCCAGCTCGATGCCGGCAAAGCCCATGCGGTCGGCGTCGCGCAAGACCGGTACCACGAGGCCGCCTTCGGCACCGACCGCCATGCCGATGTCGTAGTAGTGCTTGTAGACGATCTCGTCGCCCTGGATCTCGGCGTTGATCTGCGGGAACGCCTTCAACGCGCCGATGGCCGCCTGGACGAAGAACGAAGCAATGCCGAGGCCGACGCCGTGCTTCTTGGTGAAGGCCTCTTTGCGCCGCTCGCGCAGCGCCATCAGCGCACTCATGTCCACCTCGTTGAAGGTGGTGAGCATGGCGGCCGTCTGCTGCGCTTCGACGAGGCGGCGGGCGATCGTGGCTCGGCGCTTGGACATTCGTTCGCGGGTTTCGCTTCGGTCGCCGCTTGCGGGGGCTGGTCGGGCGGGTGGGGCTGGTTGGCCGGGTGAGGCCGGTTGGGCGGGTGAGGCCGGTTGGACGGGTGGGGCCGCAGCCTTCAACACATCCTGTTTCGTTACCCGGGCACCTGCCGGCGAAACCGACTCGATCTTCACGTCGTGCGCCTTCGCCACGTTCTTTGCCGTCGGCGTGGCTTTCTTGTCGGGGGGCGTTGCCGCCGACGCGGCAGACGGCGCTTCGGCGGCAACGACCTTACCAGCCCCACCCGCCTCACCAGCCTGACCCGCCTCCTCGAGCACCGCGAGCACTTCGCCAACCTTCACGTCCGCACCTTCCTGGTGCTTGATCGCGCCGAGCACGCCGGCACGATCGGCGCTCACTTCGAGATCGATCTTCTCGGTCTCGAGTTCCACCAGCGCATCACCGGCGACCACGCTGTCGCCCTGCTTCTTCAGCCACTTCGCGACGCGCGCTTCGACCACCGACTCGCCGAGTTCCGGAACCACTATGTTCGTTGCCATTTTCGCTTAGACCTGCTTCGAGAGGACGCGATCGAGTTCTTTGGTTTCGGCCTTGGCTTCAAAGGCCTGTTCGACAATGGCGCGCTGGTTGACCGCATGCCAGCTCGACGAGCCCTCGGACGGGCTCGAGTTGCGGACGCGGCCGATGTAGCGCAGCGGCCACCGCTTGTCGATCAACTGCTCGAGCAGGGGGCGGACGAACTCCCACGCGCCCATGTTCTCGGGCTCTTCCTGCACCCAGCAGACCTCGCGCAGCTTGGGATACCGTGCCATCACGTCGCGAATGGGCCCGTCGGGGAATGGGTAGAGCTGCTCGACGCGGGCAATCGCCACGGTCGTATTGTCCTTGCGCTGCTCGCTGGTGAACAAGTCGACGGCGACCTTGCCGCTGCACAACACCAGCCGGCGAACCTTCGCCGCCTGCGCCGGGGTCAGCGAATCATCGATTACCCGCTGGAACTTGCCCTCGGCCAGTTCCGTTGGCGTCGAGGCCGTGAAGCCGTGCCGCAGCAGGCTCTTCGGCGTCATCACGATCAGCGGCAGCGGGTCAGTCTGCAGCAACAGCGCCTGGCGCCGCAGCACGTGGAAGTACTGCGCCGCGGTGGTGCAGTTGACGACGCGGATGTTGGTGTCGGCGGCGGCGTTCAGGAACCGCTCGAGCCGGGCGCTCGAGTGATCGGGCCCCTGTCCCTCGTAGCCGTGGGGCAGCAGCAGCACCAGCGACGGCGACATGCCCCACTTGGCGCGGGTCGAGGTCAGGTACTCGTCGAGGATGATCTGCGCGCCGTTGATGAAGTCGCCGTACTGCGCCTCCCAGATCACCAGCCGCCCCGGTTCCTGCAGGCTGTAGCCGAGCTCGAAGCCGACGCAGGCGTACTCGGACAGCGGACTGTTGCGGATCTCGAAGGCCGCCTTAGCCTGGCGCAGGCGCTGCAGCGGCACATGCTCTGCGCCCGTCACTGAATCGTGGTACACGGCGTGGCGGTGGCTGAAGGTGCCGCGTTCGACATCTTCACCCGTAAAGCGGACGCCGATGCCGTCGGCCAGGATCGACGCCAGCGCGAGTTCCTCGGCGGCGGCCCAGTCGATTGAGCGCTCGGCGGCATTCGCGAACATGGCCTGGCGGCGTTCGCGGCCGCGTTCGAGCTTGCGGTGCACGGTGAAGCCCTCGGGCACCGTCAACAGGTCGGCATTGAGCGCCGCGAGGTTCGACAGCGGCATGGCCGTGCTGACCTTGGTGGCGGCGCCGCTCGGTGGCACCTCGGGCACCGGCGGCACGTAGTCCTGCTCGGGCTTGACCGCGGCGTAGGCCTGCTCCAGCGCCGTCATGCGCGCGCGGACCATTTCGTCGGCGCGTTCCTGCGTAATCGTGCCGGCCGCCACCAGCGTGCGGGCATAGATCTCGCGGACGGTCGGATGGGCGCTGACAATCTGGTAGACCGCCGGCTGCGTGAACGCCGGCTCATCACCTTCGTTGTGGCCGTAGCGGCGGTAGCCGACCAGGTCGATCAGGTAATCGAGCTTGAAGCGCTGCCGGTACGCAATCGCCAGCCGGGCCGCCTCGATGCACGCCACCGGGTCGTCCGCGTTGACGTGCGTGATGGGGATCTTGAAGCCGCGCGCCAGGCCGCTGGCGTAGCTGGTGCTGAACGACTCGTCCGGGTCGGTCGTGAAGCCGACCTGGTTGTTGGCAATGATGTGGATGATGCCGCCCACGTCGTAGCCGTCGAGCCGCGACAGGTTCAGCGTCTCGGCGACCACGCCCTGTCCCGGGAACGCCGCGTCACCGTGGATCAGGATGGCGAGCACCTTGCCCTTGTCGACCAGCGGCGGACCCGGCTGGTCAACCGTCGTGGCGGCGGCGCGGGCCATGCCGTTCAGCACCGGATCCACCGCTTCGAGGTGGCTCGGGTTCGGCGGCATCGAGATCACCACCTGCTTGGGGAGCCCGTCGGGCTGCGCCTCGACCCGCGCGCCGGCGTGGTACTTCACGTCGCCCATCCAGCCCAGGTCCACGCGCAGCCGGTCCTTCAGGATCGGATCCTTGAACTCGGCCAGGATCTGCGGGTACGGCTTCTGCAGGATGTGCGCGAGCACGTTCAACCGCCCGCGATGCGCCATGGCGATCATCACGTGCTGGACGCCACCCTCGGCGGCGTCGTGGATGATCTCGTCGAGGATCGGCACCATCATGTCGAGCCCCTCGATCGAGAACCGCGTCTTGCCCGGGAAGGTTCGGTGCAGGAAGCGCTCGAAGGTCTCGACCTCGGTGATGCGATCGACGAGCTCGAGGCTGTCGATCGGATCCACGGGGGGACGGAACTGGCGGGCCTCCACGGCCTGGCGCAGCCACTCGCGCTCGTCGGGGACGAACACGTGGCTGTAGTCGTGGCCGGTCGTCGAGCAGTAGATCTCGCGCAGGCGCGCGATGGCCTCGAACGCGTTGGCCGCGCCGGCCGCGGCCGGCCCCGAGACGATCGACGCCGGCAGCTTCTTGAGCGTCTCGCTGGTCAGGCCATGCGAGTGCGGGTTGAGCGATGGGTCGCCGATCGGGTCGTGAAAGCCCAGCGGATCGAGCTCGGCCGCCAGGTGCCCAAACCGGCGGATGTTTCCGGCCAGGGTGTGGGCGGCAATGCCGGCCTCCATGTCCCCGTCCGCCTTCGCGCCTGTCGGCGTGACGGTGGACACGGCGGGTGTTGCTGCTGATGGGTCGCTGGGCGTCCAGGTAGCAAACGCCCGGCGGGTCGCCTCGTCCACGGACGAAGGATCGCGCTGGTAGCGCTCGAACAACTCGTAGACATACCCCGCATTGGCCCCGGTAAACTGGTCCCACGGGTTCATAACCTTTCTACTTTAACAGGGCCTGGTTCCCGCGCCGAAGCCTTTGGCGAAGGCGGGCGCTCTTCGAGCTACGGCGGGGCAGGGTGCCAAAGTGCCAAGGTGCCAAGGTGCCAGGGTGCGAGGTGTGTCACGGTTTGATTAAGCTGCTCGCGATCGACATCGACGGGACACTGCTCGATTCAAGGGGCCGTGTGCCACAGGCGAACCTTGACGCCGTGCATCGCGCGGCCGCCAGGGGCGTCCGCATTGTCATTGCCACCGGCCGCAGCTTTCACTTCGCGAGCCAGGCGCTCGGCGACCTGCCTGACGACATCACCCTGCTGGTCTATAACGGTGCGATCGCGCGGTCCAGGTCGGGTGAGACACTGCTGCGCCGGCTGCTGCCGCAGGCGGTGGCGCGAGAGGTGCTGGCGGCGACCATCGAATGGCGGCACGAGACCGCCTGTGTCTTCGATCGGCCATCGGCCGGCCAACTGGTGTACGACCGCATGGATTGGAGCGGCCCGAATCGCGCGGGATTCAGGCGCCGCAACGCCGCCATCATCCAGGCCGTGGATCGGCTTGAAGACGCGGTCAGCGAAGACCCGGTGCAGGTCACCTTCAACGGCGGGATGCAGACCATGCGGGCGATCTCGGCGCACCTGGCAGCGCATCCGGTGGCCCCGCAGCTCGAGGTGACGATGACCGAGTATCCCCAGCGCGACTTCTCGCTGGTGGACGTTTGTGGCGCCGGCATCTCGAAAGGCTCCGGGCTGGCGGCGCTGGCCCAGCACTACGGCGTGCCGCAGGCCGAGGTCATGGCCGTGGGCGACAACCACAACGATCGCGACATGCTCGAGTGGGCCGGCGTGGGCGTGGTTATGGGCAACGCCGAACCCGAACTGAAAACATCCGGCGTTCACCTTACGGGCACGAACGACGAAGCGGGCCTGGCACAGGCGATCGATCGCTTCATTCCCGCTGGCCCCCCATAACGGGGCGCCCGCCAGTCGGGACAAAATTGCACACTCTTGCGCCAGCTCATACAGTCGCCCGAGCCTCAAACCGATAGCCGGTCTGTCATGGGAAGCAATGGCTGCGGCCAGGCGAACGGAAATGGGAACGGGGTCGGGGCGAATCTCGCCTACACCAAGTTCCTGTTCGTCATGGCGCGCTCTGAAGACGATGCCCATGGCGCCCGGTTGAGGACCGCGGGAGGCAACATCGCCCGGGGCTTCTTCAACGACTTCGACATCGACGACAGCCGCGAAACCCAGGCCCAGCCGTTCGAGACGATCCAGTTCTTCGTGCGTGATGGCGACCTGCCCGAGCCCGAGCCGGCGTGCGTCGGCCCCTGCATCAACAAGGCCCGCCACCTCGTGCAGGTGTCGAGTAAATACCGGCCGCGCCTGCAGGAGCTTGAAGAGGAATTGCGCCGGCGCATTGGTGATGCCGCCGACGTCCTGGCGCTCGACGGCGCCGCCCGGACGCCGCGCTATTCCAGCCCCGAGATGGTGCACTACTCGAACAAGGGCGCGCCCCCGCGGCGATCAGGCCGCGGCAGCCGAAACACCATTATCGTGCCCATCAACAAGACCGCCGAGTGGTGGCAAATGAGCGCGCTTGAACGGCACGCCTACTTCTACCCGCACGTCGATGGCGAGAGCAAATGCCCGGTGAAGGGCCACGCGGTGGCCGCCGAGCGCGGGATCTCCTCGCTGTTTCGCCGCGTGTACCACAACCCCGACGGCAATCAGCGAGAGGGCGAGTTCGACTTCGTCACCTACTTCGAGTGCGACGACGAGGGGCTGCCGGTGTTTGACGGCGTGCTCGCGTCACTGCGCGACGTCGAGCAGAACCCCGAGTGGAAGTTCGTCCGGGAAGGCCCGATCTGGCGCGGGAAGAGGGTGCTTCGTTGGTGAGTTGAAAGTTGACGAGTTGAAAGTTGGTAGTTTTAGTTTTCAGTTTCAGTTTCAGTTTCAGTTTCAGTTAGTGAGCGACCGCTGCCAGGTGTTCGCGCAGGATGTCCCGCCCGAAGTCGCCGCCAAAGTCCCGCCAGACCGAGTGCACGTGGTTCCCATCGTTCTGGGCGTTGTCGAACTCGATCAGGAACGTCGGGCCCTGGATGCGGTAGTAGTGCTTTTGGCCCTTCTGGGTTGAGCCCGCCCACGCGAACCGCAACTTGTCGAGGCCGGCGCCGGTGGCCACTTTCATGCGTGCGGCCGCGACGTCGGCTTCCATGACATTGGCGTACGTCTCGATGACCTTTCGCAGCAGGGCCTGCTGCGCCGGCTGCAGGGCGGAATACAGGATGCCCTCGTCCGGCAGCGGCGTGATGTCGGTCTTGTTCATGGTCAGGATGTCGTTGGGCGCGGTGGCACTGATCACGGCGGACTTCAACTGATCGGCAGACAGCGACTGCACCAGGGCGCGAGCCGTGTCTTCCTCGTCGCCGAGGACGCGCGTGCCTTTCAGGTCGCCGGCGCGCACCTCCGCCGGGTTGCTGCCGAGGAACATCGGCGAGCTGGCGACCTGGCTGGTGGCGGCGCCATCGGCGATCGTGAAGCGAATCGAGATGTGATGTCCCTCGACGCGCCACCCCCACGCGCCCTTCGGGCCCGGCGTGCCGAACACCGAGAAGAGGTAGTCCTCCTTGTCGCGGGGGAAGCGCCCGCCCGCTTCCATGACCTTGAGCACGTCCTCGAGCTGGATGATGGACGTCACTTTGCTGTAGCCGCTCGCGCTCAAGCCGGTCCGTAGCAGGCCGTGGGCCAAGCGGCGCTGCGCCTCGGTCATCTCCTTGATCATCAGCCCCTTGCGCGGGAACATCTCGTTCGGGACGAAGTGCCAGCGCAGGCGGTCGTCGCTGTCGAACGCGAAAGCGGCCCTGGCACGTTGATCCGGGGTCAGGCTGTCGAGGAACTGCCCGGCGGCCTTCGCCATGGCGGCAGCGGATCGCTGCGACGCGAGTAGCGCGGCGCCCATGAACGCGCACACGAGAACGGCGGCAACGGCAAGTCGAAGCAAGTTCAGACGGACCATGGCGGGAGTGTAGCCGATGTCCAGGCGGGTGGGGCGGGTAGGGCGGGTGGGGCCGGTGGGACGGTTATTTGAACGTCACGCCCATGCCGAAGTGCCAGCGGTACTTGCCGGTCTCGTGGCCGCGCGCGACGTCGAGCGACAGGCTGATGATGGTCAGGTGCAGGTAGGCGCCGCCGCCGTAGCCAAGGTCGAGGCGCTGGTCGCTGAGCTTGAATCCGTACGGGTAAGCCGTGCCGGCGTCGACAAAGGCCTTCACGCCGAAGCGGCCCACCGACATGGGCGAAGTGACCGGGAGGCGAAGCTCGGCCGAGAGGGAGGCCGTGTTGTCGTCGGCGCGGTAGCCGACCTCGTAGCCGCGGACGGTCGAGGCGCCACCAAGCAGCGACTTCTCATAAATCGGGAGTGGCGCGGTCGAGGTCACCGACCGGGCGCGAAGCGCGAGCACGCTCTGGCCGGGAAGGCCGAGGTAACCGCTGACGTCCGCCGTCCGGCGATTTGCCTTCCCGGCATCGAAGTTCAGTCGTTCGATGCCGAACGTCGTGTGCACGGCGTTGCGCGGGAAAGCCGGGTCGACGCGGGTATCGACGGTGACCGCGGCATCGGCGCGCGTGAGCCGGTCGCGGGTCCCCCCGAAATCGACTTCGTCAACACCGCCGCCGGCGCCAATGCGTAACCAGCGCTGAATGGCTGATTCGACGCGTCCATGAACGAAGGTGCGGGTGTCGCCAATCTTGTAGTGTGGGTTCTCGCGACGGGTAACGCCACCATCACCGAACAGCCGATCGATGGGTCCGCGGCTGAAGGACTTTTCGATCTGCGCCAGGGCCTGCCGCTCGCCCCCCCAGCTGACGGGGAAGGTGATCCGGCTGCGCGGCCCGAACCGATCGACAAAGCTCACGCGCATCCCGTAGGTCAGCCCGTAGCCGTCGTCGCTGTGAAGGATCGGCAGGAACATTGCGCTGCTGCGCAGCCGCTTCATGGGTCCCGGGGTCAGGTCGGTGTCCGACACGCCGGGCACTTCGTCGACGATGATCACCAGCAGGATGTCGTCGGGGTCGTCGATCGAGCGGAAGCGCTTGCGCACGTCGACGCCCTCGAACCGTCCACTCCGCTCGAGACGGGTGCTGACTTCCGCCACCAGTGCCTCGGTGGCCGGCTTGCCAACCACCTCGCCGGCGAGCGCCAGCACATCGGCGTCGGGAGTGGTGTGGTTGCCGTGCACGCGCACTTCGGCGACGACGCCCGGTGAGGATTGCGCGGCCGCCATTCCGGTCAGCACGAGCATCGTCGCGAGGAGGCAGCCGGTCAGCCTCATTTGATCTTGTAGGTGACGTCGGCCTGCTTGTAGTTCAGGTAGTCGACCGTGTAGGTGGCGTCGACGGCGCCGACCGCGAGCATCAGGCCGAAGTGCATCTGGATGCTGCGTGGCAGCCAGACATCAGGAAACGCCTGCGCCATGCGCATGGTGGCTTTCAGGTCGCTGACGCGCATCAACGCGCGGCCCGGGAAGAAGTCCATGTCGATGTCGTCGAAGGTGTACTGCAGAATCTGGTGGGTCTTCTGGTCGATCCACAGCGTGACCAGCGACACCTTGTTCATCTTCTCCTCGATTTCGTCTTCCTGGTCGCGGACCTTGCGGTTGGGGCGCGACCGGCCTTCGTTGAACAACCCGGTACCCGGGTAGTACTCGATCTTCAGCGCGTCCTGACCGTCAACCTGCTCGCGGCCGGCCAGCGCGTAGCGGCCCTTCTCGAACCGGAACTTCAGGAAGTACGAGGACGAGACGAACTGAGGGTCGCCGCCCTGCTTCAGCAGGTCGTCCACGTTCGACGGCAGATCGGCCGCCGTTGTCGGCGTTTCGTCGACCACCTGCACGCCCGTGGGGCCGATCACGACCGCTCGGGTTTCGGGCTCGGCGGGCAGGCCCTGCTTTTCGCGATCGGCGCGCCGCTTGCGTCGCTCTTCGCGGCTGACTTCGCGCCGGAGCCATTCGTCTTCCGCCTTGCGCCGATCGGCCTCCGACAGCGCCACGCCGTTGGCCTTGACGGGGCTGCGTACGAAGATCCCGTTGCGGATGAACCAGGCATACTCGCGCCGCATGCCCCACAGCGGCAGGCCGCCTGGCCCGGTCAGGTCGAAGGCTTCCTTCTCTTCGAGGACGTATTGCTGGAGTTTCTTCCAGTTGTCGTCGCGGCGGGCGAGAACGCGCTCCATGAACGCATCGAGGTCAGACTGGGCGGTGACCCGGCTTGGAACAACGGCCGCGAGTGCGGCCAGGCACAACAAGACGGCGAGGGTTCGTGAACGCATGGTGGATCTCGAACTGATACGAACCGGGAACCAGGTCGGTTCCTCGTTGCCGAGCTATGGCGCGGTCGTGGTGTCGGGCGGCTCGCTGCGGTAGACGACCTTGCCGTCGACGATGGTCACCACTACATGGGTGTCGGTGAGCCGGGTGGCGGGGTCGAAAATATCCTCGGAGAGCACGACCAGGTCGGCCAGCATGTCGCGTTCGAGTATGCCTTTGCGCTGCTCGTCATACGACGTCCACGCCGCGTCACTCGTGTACGCGTCGATCGCGGCGCGGATCGGCAGGCGTTCGGCCGGTAGCCAGCCGCCTAGTGGCAGGCCGTCCACGGTGGTGCGGTTCACCGCGACGTGCAGGCCGGCCAGCGGATCCAGGGTCATCACCGGCCAGTCGCTGCCGAAGACCAGCCGTCCGCCGGCCTTGGCGATGCTCGCCCACAGCCAGCCGTGCGCGGCGCGCTCGGCGCCGATGTTGGTGCTCCAGACGTCGCCCGGTGTGGGGCTGGGTGTGCCGTGCACCGGCTCCATCGACGCCACCACGCCCAGCTTGCCGAATCGCGGGACGTCGGCGGGATCAATGGTTTCGATGTGTTCGACGCGATGGCGGCGGCCGCGCTCCGGCGCGGGGTTGGCCTTGGCGGCGGCCTCATACGCGTCCAGCGTCATGCGCACCGCGGCGTCGCCGATCGCGTGCGTCATGATCTGCCAGCCTTCGCGATCGAGCAGGGTGACGGCCTCGTTGAGCTGCGCGGCGGTGTAGCGGGGGTCGCCGGCCGTGCCCGGCTGGTTGTTGTACGGGGCGAGCATGGCCGCGGTGTGCGACTCGATCACGCCGTCGGCCACCAGCTTCACCGCGCCGGTCTTGAGCAGCGGGTCGTCCGCAAACTTCTCGCGCACGGCGGCGAGTTTCGCGAGTTCGGCCTCGTTCACGGGGCCGTTGACCGACAGCGCCTGATAGACGCGCAGTGTCAGCTGCCCGCGCTTGCGGAGGCCGTCGTAGAGTTCGAGGTCTTCGGCCGAGCCGCCGGCGTTCTGGACGCTGGTGATGCCCACGCGGTGCGCTTCCACGATCCCGGCACGGATGGCCGCAACCTTGTCCTCGGTGGTGGGCCGCGGCGTCGCGGTCATCAGCGCCATTGCGGCTTCCTTGAGCGTCCCGCTCGGCTCGCCTGTGCGCGGGTCCTTCACGATCACGCCGTTCGGCGGGTTCCTGGTGTCGCGGGTGATGCCGGCCAGCTTGAGGGCCCGGGTGTTGGCCCAGCCGGTGTGGCCGTCGTACGCCACCAGGTAGGCGGGGCGGTCGGGCACCAGCGTATCGAGCAACTGCCGGGTTGGCAGCGTGCCGGCAAACGGCTGGTAATACCAGCCACGGCCGGTGATCCACGTCCGCTCAGGATTCGCCTCGGACCAGATGCGGATGGTGTCCTTGATGTCGTCGAGCGTCGTGGCTTCGAGCAGGTTGATCTGATCGAGCGCGAGGCCGCCGCTGATGAAGTGGGCGTGGGCGTCGTTGAAGCCGGGCACCACCGCGCCGCCCTTGGCGTCGATGACGGTGGTTTGGGCGCGCTGCAGGCGCTGGATCTCGCGGTTCGAGCCGACGCGGACGACCTTGTTGCCGCGAACGGCCACCGCCTCAGCCATTTCGGGAGCGGCGCCGCCGGCGTAGACCCTGCCATTGATGACGATCAGGTCCACGGCCGCGTCATCGTCGGCACGCTGCGCGCCGACGATCAGTCCCGCGATGAGCGTGACACCTACGATGCAGGCCACGAGATAGGCCGTGATGCGGGCCGCCATGGGCAAATTCTAACACTGTGCTAAAACGTCTGCGGAGGTTCAATGAAGATCGCGATTCTGGGCTCGGGCGCGGTGGGAGGCTATTTTGGCGCCAAGTTGGCGCGGGCGGGGCAGGACGTCACATTCATTGCCCGGGGCGCCCACCTGGAGGCCATTCGCGCCAAGGGCCTGGAGGTCAGAAGCGCGAAGCTCGGCGATTTCAGCGTCGCGGCGGCGGCTGAGAGCGAGACGGCGAAAGTGGGCCCGGTTGACCTCGTGATTGTCTCGGTCAAGGCCTATGACAATGCCACCGCCCTGCCGCTGCTCAAGCCGATGATGGGACCGGGCACGGCGGTCCTGACGCTGCAGAACGGAGTCGATAGCGTCAACGACGTGGCCGCGGTCGTCGGCGAAGGCCCGGTGCTCGGCGGCACTACCTATGTCGCAACGGCCCTCGAGGCACCTGGACTGATCGTCCAGACCGGCGTGCACCGCTCAATCATTTTCGGCGAGGTGTTCGGCGACCGCAGCGGCATTTCGCCGCGCGTGCAGGAGATTGCCGGGATCTTCGCCACAGCAGATATCCAGGTAACGCCGGTGGCCGATGCGCGCGTGCCGATCTGGGACAAATTCGTGTATCTCGTCGCGTTCTCGGGCTTCACCGGCGCCGCGCGGCTGGCGATTGGCCACATCTGGAAGTACCCCCATGTGCAGGAGATGTTCTACGCCACGTCGCGCGAGATTGCGGCGATCGCGAAGGCGGAAGGCGTGACGATCTCTCCCGATCGCTTCGACACGCTCAAGACCTATATGGACAACATCCCGCCCACCACCCGCTCGTCGCTGTTGATCGATCTGGAGCAGGGTAAGCGGATTGAGGTGGAGGCGCTGCAAGGAGCGGCTGTCCGCCGGGCGCAGAAGCTGGGCGTGCCGGTGCCGATTACCTCGACTTTGTACGCTGTCCTCAAGGCCTGGGAGTCGGGCCCGGTGAAGTAGATGCTTCACACAGAAACACGGAAGCACGGAAGCACGGAAGCACAAAGTCGGAACTCCACGACGTACTTCAGAGAACAGAGGGCGATATTCGCGCAACCAACGCCTGACGGGTGCGCTGATCTGGCGCACTTCGTGCCTTAGAAGAGTCCATCGTTTTCGGTGTTTCCGTGGTTCCGTGCGATGCATTTCACCTGACTCAGCAATCCTCACAGCACTACTCGCTTGATGCCCTCGTTGGCCATCGACGGCACGTTGAAGTTCAGCAACAGCCCGACTTGCAGGTGAGTGACGCGCAGATAGGTCAAGACCTGCCTGATGAAGACCGGTTCAATCCGGCTCACCGACTTGACCTCAACGACGACTGATTGCTCGACGACAAAGTCCGGCCGGTGCCAGCCGACGATCGCGCCGCGAAACTCGATCGCAATTGCCTGTTCTCGAACGAACCGCAACTGCCCGGCCTCCATTTCCAGCTCCATGGACGCCTGATAGGAGTATTCGGTCAAGCCCGGGCCCAGGGCGCGATGAACAGCGACTGCCGATCTCAAGAAAAATCATGTTGGGTTTCCGTGATTCCGCGTTTCCGTGCGAGGCATGTACTGATCACAACAGCAGAGTCGTAGCGCTTCGGGGAGCAGCGGAAACGTCTCGACGACATGGCGGTACTGTTCGGGCGACAGCCCATAGAGCTTCGCCACGATAGCGTTCAGCCGGGCGTAGGCCTCCGGCGCGGCCTCAATGCCCGTCACCTCCAGGCCGCGCGCGAGGGCGGCCAGCGTGCGAAACGCCGGCGAATCATCCGGCGGCCGTGGCACGGGCAGGCGCGCCATCAACGCGGTGGTGACGTGCGTCGTGACGTTGAGCCGCACCAGGTAGTTGACCACCAGGCTGTTGAGCAGCCCCAGCAGGCACCACTGGGCCTCTGGCGCCAGCGGCGTCTTCAGCACGAACACGGTGTGGGTGGTCAAGGCGCCTTTCGGCAGCAGCCCGGCAATCAGCGTCAGCCGGTTGGTGGCGCCGGCCACGTCGCGGTAACCGATGCGATCGCGATCGAAGCTCACCGCGGGATCAATCAATCGCGCGGCCGCGCCTCGAGGGATCGCGTGCGTGGTCGCCGCCAGGTTCACCTGGAATGGTGCGACGTGCTTGCCTTCGACAATCGGCAGCGCCGACCGGTCTCGCGCCGAGCGCTCGACGAGATGCGCGCGGTCGTCGGTGGCATTGAGCTCGCGGCCGAAGCGCGCATGCCACCCGCGCGGGGAACCAAGCGGCGGCGCCGAAGACGAGGCGCCGACCAGGACCGCCAGGGCGGTTGATGACGTTACCGCCGGCACGGTGAGCTGCTCCGGGTCCCAGGCCTCGAGCCGCGAGCGCGACACGCTGAGCCACTCGTCCCCATGGTCGTGCCGAGGGTCGCTGGCGCACCGGTCGAGGGCGGCGGGGTCCTGGAGACCCGCACGAAACCGCAGGACTTCAGTACGGCCGCCAGTGGCGCCCGCCATCAGGACGAAGCGCACGCTGCGGTGAATCGGAAACACGCCGGCCCGGTTGTCGAGCCCAATCCAGGTGTCGAGCGCGCACCGATCGAACAGCCGCCGGCGCAAGGCAGCGCTCCCGTGATCAGTGGCGATGCCCGACGGCAGGATGAGCCCGAACCGGCCGCCAGGCCGCGTCAGCTGGAGGCTGCGCTCGAGAAACAACTGGTAGCGGTTGGCGTGACCCTGGCCCTGGGCGGTGTAGATCCCCGATGAAGCGAAGAAGCGGCGCACTGGAGCGGTCCGCGCGCGGTCGGCGTCACGCGCGGCCGCCGGCCCGCTGTCGGCGCGCAGCATGTCCCACGGCGGGTTGCCCAGCACCGCGTCAAACCCGCCGTCATCGCGACGCCGCCCCGCGGCATCGAAGAACACTTCCGGGAACGCCAACTCCCAGTGGAACACGGCGTGGCTGGCGGCGACCTCGGCCGCGCGCCGCAGCCAGCGCGCCAACTGGCCGGCAGGCAGCGTGGTGGCGCCGCCCAACGCGGCCGACAGCCATTCCTTGACGACCGCGTGTGACGGGGCAGGTCCCGGCCACAACGCCGCCGCGCACCAGGCATCGGCCGCGCGCGACCAGGCGGCGAACGGGCCGTCCGTCACCGACAGCGACTCGAACAGCCGCTCCTTGTCGCGAACGGCCTGCACCGAATCCGACGGTTCGCTCGCCAGGCGCAAGCGCTGCGGTAGCACCTGCGACACCACGGCCGAGACATCATCGAACAGCGGCAGGGCTGCCGGACGAGTGGCGCGCGCGCGTACGGGCGACCGCGACAGGTCGGCGAGCCATCCGCCGAGCAGGCTGTTGCCGACCGCCAGGTGGTGATCGAGAAACGTCAGCGGCTTGCCGGTGGCGAGGGTGGTGAGCCACAGCGACAAGCGCGCCAACTGCACCGCCGTCGGATTGAGGTCCACGCCGTACAGGCAGCGCTCGGCCACCTGGCGCCGCAAGTCGGCACGATCCCCCGGCGTCACCGCGCCCGCTTCCCACGTGCCATCAGCGACCAGCACGTGCTCGCACTGGTCGGCCAGGTAGTGACACGCCGCCACCAGGAACGCGCCGCTGCCCATGGCGGGATCCACCACGCGCAGCGCCAGGATTCCGGCCGCCGTCTGCTGCGCCACGAGTGGCTGCAGCGTGCGCCGGACCACGAACTCGGTGATCGATCGCGGTGTGTAGAAGCTCCCGGTGGCCTTGCGTTCGCTCGACGTGCGCCGCAGCGCGATCCCGGTCCCGACCGCGACCGGTTCGTGCTCGAGCACGCGTTCGTACACGGCCCCGAGCTGTTCCACGCCGAGGTCGTGATACGCGATCCGCCGGCGTCCCGACGCCGTTGCGGTCGTGGCCAGCGCCAACACCAGCGTCCGCACCACGTCTTCCGGCACGCGCCGCCGTTCGGCCAATGGCGCATGCCGCGGGGCGAACAGCCGCCCGTTGAACGCGGTCACGTCAAGATCGCCAGCGCGGCAACCGGCATGAGCGATGCGCGCAATCGCCTGCAGCGCCGGCCAGAGCCCGCGCCCCGAACCGGGCGCGATGGTCTGCAGGTAGAGCGCGTCGATGCTGTAGGCCTCGCGGTAGATCGGATGCCACACCGGCACCAGTCCGCGGGCCTCGGCGAACAACAGGAACAGCACGCGGTAGACGACGGTGAGGGCCTGGTCGTAGGGGCGTGCCGGGGCGGTTGGGCCGCGGTCCGTCGACAGGGCCGCGGCCAGCGCCGGCAGCGCCGCGAGCACGCCGTCGCCCAGTGCGTGGCAGACCCCGGCGCCATGGCGGCTCGATGCCTCGATGCGCGATCGCAAGGCACTGACCCCGGCGGTCGCGACGATCGCCGGCGCGCCGGTGGTCTCCCACAACACCCGCGCGCCGCGCGGATCGCCAAGCAGCTGTGCAAAGTCGAAGTGCAACGTGTTGCGGGCCCACGGCCGGGCACAGTCGACGACCTGGAGCGATTGCCCGTTTGACACCAGAGCCCACCCGGCATCGGCCCCGGTGCCGCCGCGCACGGCATCGCGCCAGGCCGCGTCTGCCGGGGCCGCCCACGGCAACACGATCACCAGCGTCGGGCCGCCCTCGGTGGTGGCGAGCCCGACCAGCTTGTCGCCCAGTGGCCGCGTCGCCGGAGGCGGATACCCCAGTGACCCGAGCAGCGGCGCGACGGCGAGGTCGAACACCTGCCGCGCACCCGCCGATGGCCCCAGCGCTCGCGACACCGACCGCCACCACCGAACGACCTGCCGTTCAAAAGACGCGGCGGCGGCTGGATCCACGCCGGGAAGCACCTGCTGCTCGAGGTACGCGTGCGACAGCAGTTGTCCGCTCACGCCGGGAATCATGGTTGGCGGCGCGGCGGCCAGATCGCGATTAGCCGCGGGTGTGAGGTGGGCGAGCCATCCTGCCCCAGCGAGGTCGCCCGGCGCGCGAGCGATGCGTCAACCGCTTCGGCCACGTCACGTCGTGACCGTGCCGAGACTTCGGCGCGCCGATCGAACAACGAGGCCTGGTGCAGCGCCGGTGCCGAGGCCAGCCTCGATCGGGCCGCCGCAATCCGCGCCAGCATCGGCTCGCGCATGGGCAGCAGCGGCGGCGCCGGCGCCAGGCTGATCGCAGCGGCACCAATAGCTGCGAGGCCATCCCGCCACGCCTCGGCGGTGTCGCGACGCCGCAATGAGACGCGAAACGCGCGCGCGACCCGCTGCAGCATGCCGCCGGCCGGTCCGATCTGCGTCCATTCGACCACCGCGATCGCGGAGCCATGGTCGTCACGCGCCCGTGGCCGCGAGACCACCGGACGCTCCGGCGCGATGGCGGCACGACCGGCCCGGCTTCGCTCGCTCGCGACCCGCGCCAGTTCGGACGCAGCCTCCTCAACGCGCATCGAGGCGACCGGCCTGGCACACGGCGACGCGAGGGGAGCATCGTCGAAGACCGCCCGCGCCATGTCGTCGTCGGTTGGCGGTGCCCATGCACCGAGCGCGTGGTCGGCCAGCCGGCGCCGCGCGTCGAGGCGCTGCCAGACCGTGTCCTCCACGGTGCCGCGGTGCAGCAGGTGCACGGCATGGACGCGCCGTTGCTGGCCGAGTCGATCGACCCGCCCCACGCGTTGTTCGAGGCGCACCGGATTCCACGGCACTTCCAGATCGATGACCAGGCGACAGCGGTGGTGCAGGTTGAGGCCCTCACCGGCGGTGTCGGTGGCGACGAGCACGTCCAGATCGCCGCGCTGGAACTGCTGCACTGCCTCCTGCCGCACGGCGGCCGGTACGCCGCCGTGGATCGCGCCGAGCCGGAAGGTCGCCGCCAACGCGTCGACCGCCGCAAACAGCGTGTCCCGGTACTCGGTAAACACCACCGCGGGTTCGCCGGCACGCAGCAGGAGGCGCCGCAGCCGGCGCAGTTTCGACGAGTCCGCCGACGCGCGCTGCGCCAGGTCGATCAGCCGCGTGAGGTGGCGGCGTTCGGCGTCTTGATCGGCCAGGCCGGGACACGCCAATGCGGCGTCGGCCTCATCGCCGTCGGCCTCATCGACCTCGTCCCAGGCGAATGCGCCCTGCGCCGGCGCCGAAGGCAACTCGCCGGCCAGCAGCGCCCGCCGGCGGGTCAACGTGCGGCCGGCCGCCCCGGCACTGGACGCAGTGCGGCGCGCCAGCGTGATGGCCACGAGTTGCACGGCGCGGTTCTCGTGCCCGCGTGCCTGCCAGATGGCTCGGGTGTACGCGGCCATCGCGCGCAGCAAGCGGTCCTCATCGGCGCTCGCCACAATCCGCAGCCGGTGGCTACGGCGATCGGCGGGCAGGCCGACGTCGTTACGTCCGCGGCGAAATGCGACCAGTGGATCACCGTGCCCGCCGAGGCCCGCCAGGTAGTCGAAGGCTGCCTGATCTCCCGAATGGGGCGTCGCCGACATCAGTACGAGCCATGGCGCCTGGCCGCCGAGACGTTCGACCGCGCGGCCACGATCGCTCGCGGGCGTGAGGTGATGGGCCTCGTCTGCGACGACCAGGTCGAACGCCGCGCCCTCGGCCGACGCGAGCACCTCCGGCCGCTTGACGAAGTCGATCGAGGCAATCACCAGGGGATGCGTGACCCACGGGTTCACGCCGTGAGGGCGTTCTGACACGCCGGCGGCGATCGTGCTGTGATCGAGCACCATCGCCTGAAGGCCGAACCGGTCGCGCAACTCTGCGGCCCACGACGCTCGCAGTCCCGCGGGACAAAGAACGAGAGCGCGATCGACCAATCCCCGGGCGCGTAGTTCGGCCAGGATCAGGCCCGCCTGGATCGTCTTGCCGAGCCCCACGGCGTCGGCCAATAACACGCGCGTGGCGCCGCGCAGCACGGCCAGCGCCGGTTCCAGTTGATACGCATGGAGGTCGAGGGAGGCGTCCGCCGCCGTCCACAGGCCGAGCGCCGGCCGTTCGTGGGTAATGGCGGCGAGCGCGGCGCGCAGAACGGTGCGCCGCTTTCGCTGCCGGGGACGGTCGCTATCGAGCGCGCGGACGCGGTCGAACGGCGTGATGGCTCGGAAGCGACGGCCCATGTTGCCGGGGCCGCGGCCTTCCAGCGTGACTACAGTGCAATGCTCGAAGACCTCAACCCGAGCAACGGTCCAAGATTCATCTCGAACCATCACGAGAGTGCCGGGTTGAAGGGGTTTAGGTGCCATGGGTGCCAAGGGTGCCAGGGTGCCAAGGGTGCCAGGGTGCCAAGGGTGCCAGGGTGCCAAGGGTGCCGGGGTGCCAGGGTGCCAGGGTGCCAGGGTGCGCGGGGCTAGCGCCGCGGCGGATCTGGAGTTGTTTCCAAATGTCGAATCAGGCCGGCTGCGGCGGCCAATGCCCTACGGACAGCGCGCTCGAGCTCCGGCAGTTCATCGCGCGCGATGTAGCGCTTGTCCACGCCATCGATGAAGTGATTGAGGACTTCGACTTCGGACCCCTTGGCAATCCGCACGAAGCGGGCGAACTCCTTGTGCCCAAATCGGCCAAAGCCCTCAGCGATGTTCCGGGGCGCTGACGCAGCCGCGTCTCGAAGCTGGTCTCGGTATTTGAAATCGCGACTCGGGCCAGGACGAAGGCTGACCTCGTCGGCCAAGAGCTTTAGCTCTCGCGCGAGCTGCCATGCCGCCAACTCTCGGATGTCTCGAACTCCAGCCATGCCGTTGCCCAGTGCAACCTGAAGGCCACTTGAGATCGAGAAATTCCGGAGAGGATTCGCAGACCGGTATTTCAGGCGACGCGGTTTCTGCGACGGTCAGAATCGACAGACGCCGCAGAATCTTCGATCGCCAGCACCTGGCACCCTGGCACCCTGGCACCCTGGCACCTTGGCACCTTGGCACCTTGGCACCCTGGCACCTTGGCACCTTGGGCACCTATTTCGAACTGTGGAGAGCGTTGAAGAACAGGCGGAACGTGGCGTGAGATTGCGCGCGGTGTTGCGGGCGGAACCCGAACAGGATCGCGCGGCCGAGTCCCGACTTGACCTCCACCATGGCGCCCTTGCCGGCAACAATGCCTTCGCCCTCGAGCCAGCCGCTGAGCAGCACCCCGCTCTTCGCATACCGGCCAATCACGCGCGCGGTGGCTGCTCCCGCCGGCAGTAGATCGTAGGCGCCGTTGAACGCGCAGAACCCCGCCGTCTGGCGCGGGACGCCGTACGTGAGCGGATCCTCCTCCAGTTCGAGGCCGATCACCGAGCCGGGGCAGAAGTAATCAGTGGGCGGCAGGCCCCGTGTCACGTCCTTCACCGGCGCGCCGAGCACGTCAATCGCGAGTTCACTGGCCGAGTCGAGCGCCACCAGCGTCCCGCCGTCAACGACGAATTGGCGAAGTGCCTCGGTGCCCTCCGTGCCGAGGCCACCGACGTACTCAGGCGGCATGGTTCCGGCCGGATGTCCGGTGATCATGCGATCAGCGTTCATGTCGGGAAGCACAATCGCGTCGAAGCGCGCGCGCAGCCCGCCGCGACGAACGTCGGCGTCGGTGATGTTGTCGAATGGGAACTCGTACTGTTCGAGCAGCCACCGCGTCCAGCCCTCGTCGATGCTCTCGACCCACGGTTTGTAGAGCGCGATGCGGGTGTGGCGGAGCGGCCGCGACCCCTGGGGCGGCCGGCCGGCCGACGCGGTGACGCGCAGGCCAAGGTCCCGCGCAATCGCCTCGACCGCTTCGCGAACGTCCCTGCCTTCGTTCACCACCAGCGCTCCAGGCTGATAGGTGTGACCCTCAAGGGCGATTGCCGCAGCTGACCACCCGACTTGCGCGCCTGACTTGAGCAGGCGGTTGATCGCGAGGCTGGCGCCGTTGCCGCGTCCGTCCACGACATAGAAGGACGGCTTGCGGGTCTCGCCCCACACCCGCGCCGGCGTGATGCCGGCCCGATCGAGGCGCGTCGTCGGCGGCGGCTCGAAATACTGATCGATGCGATCGACCTTCACGTTCATCTGCAGCGGCAGCGTCCATCCGGCGACGTCGTACGGCCGGTCAACCGGCGCGCCGGGTGCCGCCCGCCGCACCGGATACTGCTGTGTTTCGAGCAGGGTCTTGGCGTACGCGCGAAACGGCTGCGCCATCAGGATGATGTCGGTGCCCTGCGGGTACACCGTCTCGGCGACGCGAAACGGTTCGACTGTTCGGCGGATCTCAACCGCGCCCTCAATCAGCAACTGCTCGAGCTTGCGCGCGGCGTGCGGGTCGAACTGATCGGGCGGGATGATGAACGCGAACGGCCCGCCCTTCAGCCCCAGCTCGATCTGCCGCTGGCCCATGCGATAGAAGTTGCGCACCAACTCCTCGCGGTAGCGCGCCGCCGCGCCCAGCAGGCCGCGCGTTGCCGAGAGGTTGTAGTCGACGATGTCGCGCAGCCGCCAGGGGCCGCCTGGCCAGGGATTGGGGAAGGTGGTGGTGGCCGAGTGATCGGGAAAGCCGCGGCCGCCGGTCAGCTGATCCGCGGCGACCGTGATCGGCGTGGCGACGCGGACGCTGGCGGCTTCGGTGAGCAGCGTCACCGTGTTGTGGCCAAGCGGCGCCGAGTCTTCGTACCCGGGCCAGTAGTAATCGTAGAGGGCGTTCTGCAGGACGCCGCGGTGTCCGTCTTCCTCGAGCGCCAGCGCCATGGCGTGACCGAGCAGGCCCGCGGTGCGCCACATCAGCGGGTCGTAGTTGCGATCGATCGGGTCGGCGTTGGGCGGCACGAAGTAGCGCGCGCCGCGCGGTCCCATCTGGTGCATGCTCAGGAACACCTGCGGATGCCAGCGCCGATAGAAGAAGTCCGCGAGGGTGCGGTTCTCGGCCATGTTCATCATGAACGAGTCGCGGTTGAGGTCGTGGCCGACGTAGCGGTGATACAGCCAGGGCATGCCCGAGCCCTCGAACTCGGTGCCCTTCCACTTGCGATACCAGTCAACCGTGATGACGTGGCCGTCGGGGTTGAGCGAAGGAAACAGGATCAGCACGACGTCGCGCAGCGACCGGAGCACTTCCGGATCCTGCGAGGTCGCCAGCGTGTGGAGCAGTTCGGGCGCGGCCTGCGTGGCGCCGATCTCGGTGGCATGAATGCTCATGCCGAGCGCCACGATCACGGGCTGGCGCGCGGCCAGCGCCATGGCCGCCGGTTCGTCGATCGTGCGCGGATCGGCGAGCCGGCGGGCGTTGGTGCGAATCTCTTCGAGCCGGGCAATGTTCTCGGGCGCCGAGATCACGGCCGCGATCAGCCGGCGTCCTTCGGTGGAGGGACCCGCATCCACGATCTCGACCCGATCCGATGCGGCCGCGACCGTCGTGAAGTATTTCTCCAGCCCCGCCCAGTCCACCAGTTCCCGGTCGGCGCCCATTCGGAAGCCGAACACCGCTTCCGGACTCTGGACCGCCGTGGTGACCGGCGCCTGGGCGTCAAGGGGGCCCCCGAAGCTCAGGACGAACAGAAGGGCGGCAATGCGTGCGCGCATGACGCGCGATCTTACTCGACGAAAAAAAGCGGGGTGCCGCCGCGGCACCCCGAGAGGGACGTGAGGAAAGGGTCGGTCGGCTTACTTCGCATCGCTTAGCGATGGCCGCTCGGGCGCGGCGGAATTCTCGATGGCCTTCGGACGGTCGTCGACTACCGGCTTGACGGGCAGATCCAGTCGCGCGAAGAGCGCCGCGAGGCCGGCCTGCTGTGGGTCGTAGACGCCCCATTCGTCCATTGCGGGGCGCGCGGGTGGTTGAGTATTGATGATGGCCATGGTCCTTGCTTGGAGGTTGCGGCTTCCATAGAGCAAGCCATGTGCCGGGCCAGAGGCGACGCGGCCCGTTCTGCGCAACTCACCCCGTTGGCAGGAGTTACGTCGGCATTCGAGCGATGGCGGCGCCGCGCCAGCCCAGCCGCGAACCCACCAATCACGTGCCACCACTTACAGATGTGCAATGCGCAAGCCCCCGTGCGGAGGCGCGCCGGCGGTTCTTCCGAGGGCGGCCGTGATTTCCCGGTCTGGCACACGGGTTGCCTCTACCCGGTCATGATCGTCAGCTATCTGGGCACCAAGGGCGGCACCGGCACCACGACGCTGGCCGTGAACGGCGCCGCCGACATCCGCCGGTTGACCCGCAAGCCTACGGTCATCGTCGATCTCAAGACCGGCCCGGGCGACGTCGCGCTGTTTCTGGGCCTGCGGCCGCGCCACTCGGTGCTGCAGGCGATCGATCACCTGTCGTGGATGGATCCCGGCGCAGTGTCGAAGTATGTCGCCCATCATGAGTGCGGGCTGCACGTGCTGGCGGCCGGCGACGACTTCGGCCGGCCCGCGCCGCGCGATGTCGAGGGCATTGAGCAGATGTTGCGGTGTCTCAACGCCCTCTACGACTTCGTGATCGTCGACGTCGGCAGCACCCTGAGCACGTGCGGCGCCACGGCGCTGCAGTTGTCGGAGACCGTGATGCTGGTGGCCAATCCCGACGTGCCGTGCCTGCGCAACCTGCAGCGGCTGATCGATGCGGTGAAGCTCACGGGCGTCGGCGGCGACCGGCTGAAGATTGTCCTCAACCGCGCCTCGGAATTCGGAGTGCTGTCCACCAGCCAGATCGAGCGCGTGCTCGGGCTGGGCATCGACTACAGCGTCACCAGCGACTACCGCACTGTCGCTTCCGCCGTGAACTCCGGCGTCCCGGTGTCGGCGCTGCGCGGGTCGGCGGAGCTGCATCAGCAACTGGACGCGATTGCCCGCGCGCTGTGCGGGGCGCCCGCCGGCCGCCGACGGCCGGCCGACAGCGATGCCGCCGAAGACGACGAGGCCGGGGTCGAAGCCCGGCACCAGCTCTAAACCGGCCTGGCGAACTCGGCCGTCACCTTGGTCGTAATCCCGCCGCGCGCCGTGAAGTCGCCGATCACGGTCATCCGGACCGGGGCACACGCCCCCACCAGGTCGTCCAAAATCTGGTTAGTGGCGGCCTCGTAGAAAATTCCCTTGTTCCGGAACTCCAGCAGATAGTATTTGAGAGACTTGAGCTCGAGGCAGCGCGCCGCCGGCACGTAGCGGATGCGGATGACGCCAAAGTCGGGGAGGCCCGTCTTGGGGCACATCGACGTAAACTCGGGGCAGTCGATCGCGATCTCGAATTCGCGCTCGGGCCGCGGGTTGGGAAACGTCTCGATGGTCGACGCGGTAGACATGGTGATCAGTCTACGGCAAAAGAATGCAGTCGGTGGCCAAGGAGCCACCGGCGGTTGCGCAGCGGACCGGCGGCGATTGACAGCCCCCAAGGTCGGGGTTAGCATACACGCCGCTTAACACTGACCCTGGGGGACACGATGGACGAAGCCCGAAGGATGGGCAAGTCGGAGCTCTTTTCGCACTTCGCCGAACGGTTTGACGTCAAGCGCACGCAGTCGCGTGAGTTCTTTGACGAACTGGCGATTCTTTGCGAGAAGGAACTGAAGCGCACCGGAGAGTTCGTCATCCCCGGCATGGTGAAGCTCGTCGTGCAGCACCGCAAGGCGCGCACCGGGCGCAACCCGGCGACCGGCCAGCCAATCGAGATCGCGCCGAAGACCGTCGTCAAGGCGCGGATCGTCAAGCAGCTGAAGGACGCGATTCTTCCGAAGAAGCCGAAGTAACGCGGCCGTCCGCCCGGCGGGCGGACAAGACCAAGCGTCGGACTGGCGGGGAACCTACTTCTTGATCTTCCTCGCCAGCTCCCGAATTTCCAGTCGTTCAATCTTGAACTTCAACGTGCTCAGCGGCACGCCCAGGTAGCGCGCTGTCTGCGTGACGTTCCAGGCGTTGCGCTCGAGCGCGCGCACCAGGAAGTTGCGTTCGAACGTGCCGAGCGCCCGGTCCAGCAGGCTGGTGTCCGACTTGGTGCGGTCGAGCTCGACGACGTGGAACTCGAAGGGCAGGTCTTCGTCGGTAATCCACTCGTGATCCGACACCGCGACCAGCCGCTCGACCAGGTTCTCGAGCTCGCGGATGTTCCCCGGCCACCAGTAATGCGACAGCATGCGCAACGTTGACTCGGCGATGCCGCGCACCGGCTTGTGGAAGCGCGCGCTGTAGCGGCGGATGAAGAAGTCCACCAGCACCGGCAGGTCTTCAATGCGCTCGCGCAGCGGCGGCAACCGCACCGGGATGACGTTGATGCGATAGAACAGGTCCTCGCGGAACGTCCCGTCCTTGACCGCGCGCTCGAGGTCGACATGAGTGGCGGCGATCAGCCTGAACGACGTGCGCACCGCGCGCGTGCCACCCACCCGCTCCACTTCGCCTTCCTGGATCGCCCGCAGCAGCTTGGCCTGCAGGTCGGACTTGAGGTCGCCAATCTCATCAAGAAACAGCGTGCCGCCGTTGGCCAGTTCGAACTTGCCGATGCGCTGCTGGATCGCGCCGGTGAACGCGCCCTTCTCGTGGCCGAACAGCGTGCTCTCCACCAGCTCGCGTGGGATGGCGGCCAGGTTGACTGCCACAAAGGGCGCCTCGGCGTTGACCGATTCGCGGTGCAGCAGCCGCGCGACCATTTCCTTGCCGGTGCCGCTCTCGCCGAGCACCAGCACCGTGGCCGACAGCTTGGCGACCTTGTGCACCGTCTCGAGCACGTCCTTGAGCGCCGTGCTGGGGCCGGTGATGAAGTCGCGGGCGGCGGCGTCGCCCGCCGCATCCTGCAGCGTCAGCACGTGGCGGTTCAGGTCCTGGCGTTCGCCGGCGTGCCGGACGAGCGCCCGGAACACGTCGGGGTCGGCGTCCTTGGTGAGGAAGTGATACGCGCCGAGCTTGATGGCGCTGACCGCCGAGTCGACGTCGGGACCGGCCGACGTCATGATCACCTCGACCAGCGGGAAGTTCTCGCGCACGACCTGCAGCAAGTGGAGGCCGCCAAGCGCCGGCAGGTGAATGTCGGTGACCAGTACGTCGACTTCCTCGCGGTCCATCAGTGCCAGCCCGGCTTCGGCGGACGAAGCGCGAATCACCCGGTAGTCGCGCCGCAGCGTCTGCGACAGGCGCTCGCGCGCCTCGTCCTGGGCGTCGATCACGAGCACGGTTTTTCGGCGCGCCGACATCGGGTCGAGTATAGGACCTTGGAGTTGAAAGTTGAAAGTTGGTAGTTGGTAGTTTCAGTTGACAGATTCGGCTGAAAGTTCCAAGTTCACTGGTATGACTGGGGTTTGGACCGTTGCGATCGTGGCGTTGGTGCTGGCCGTCGTGGCGTACGTGCAGTCGCGACGGACCGCCCGTCAACTGGCGCAGATCACCGAGATGTATTGGCAGCTCAAGTTCGACCATGGCGAGCTGAAGGCCAAGGTGGATCCGGCCGCGCCGGTCGCGCCGAAGCCGCAGGAAACGTTCATCCCGCTGACCCAGTTGAAACGCTGAGTTGCTTGACCTTCCGTTCAATTTCGAGCGACATTGAGGGGTTCCCACCTTCGCCCTGATGGCTGCGGTGGGCAAGGGTCTTATGGCAAATGAATACGACGTTGTAGTGATCGGAGCGGGAACGGGCGGCTACGTGGCGGCCATTCGCGCCGCGCAGCTCGGCCTCAAGGTGGCGGTGGTCGAGAAGCAGAAGTCGCTGGGCGGCACCTGCCTGATCTGGGGCTGCATCCCCACCAAGGCGCTGCTCGAACACGCGCACGCGCTTAAAGTTGCGCAGAGCGCGAAAGAGTGGGGCCTGACCGGCGTCGATGGCGCCGCGGTCGGCATCGACATGGTCGCCGTGCACGCCCGCAAGGACAAGATGATCACCGGGCTGACCGGCGGCATCGAGATGCTCTTCAAGAAGAACAAGATCGAGTGGCTCAAGGGCACCGCCCGTCTCACGGGCAAGCAGGGCGTCGAAGTGACCCTGCACGATGGAACGAAGCAAAACCTCTCCGCCGGCAAGGAGATTATCGTCGCCACCGGCTCGGCGCCGCGCAGCGTCCCCGGCATTGAGGTCGATCGCAAGAAGATCATCTTCAGCGACGAAGCCATTCACCTCTCGTCCGTGCCGAAGTCGATTGCGATCATGGGCAGCGGCGCGGTGGGGGTCGAGTTCGCGTCGATCTTCAAGAGCTATGGCAGCGAAGTCACGATCATCGAGCTGCTGCCGCGGCTGGTGCCTGGCGAAGACGAGGCCGTGTCGGCCGAACTCGAGCGCACTTTCAAGAAGCGCGGCATCAAGGTGTTGACCGGCTCGAAGGTCACCGCCGCGAAGGCGGGCGCCAAGGGCGTCGACATCGACGTCGAGACCCAAGGGAAGTCGCAGAAGCTGGGCTTCGAGCTGCTGCTCGTGGCGACCGGCCGCGGTCCGGTGACCGAGGGTCTTGGTGCGGAAGCGCTCGGCATCAAGATGGATCGCGGTTACGTCGTGGTTGATCCCCTGTTCAAGACCAGCGTCCCCGGCATTTCCGCGATCGGCGACGTGATCACCATGGGTGGCCCGCACTACCAGCTCGCGCACCTGGCGTCGGCGGAAGGGCTCGTGCTCGCCGAGCGGATTGCCGGCCAGCCGGTGCAGCCGATCAACTACGACCATGTGCCGCGCTGCACCTACACCGAGCCGGAGATCGGCAGTGTCGGGTTGACCGAGGCACAGGCCAGGGAGAAGGGCTACGACGTTCGCGTGGGCACGTTCCCATTCCGCGCCCTGGCGCGCGCCCGCATGGCCGGCGAGACCGACGGCTTCGTGAAGATCGTCGCCGACAAGAAGTACGACGAGATCCTCGGCGTGCACATCATCGGCCCGCGCTCGACCGAGCTCATTGCCGAGGCGGTGATGGCGCTGCGCATGGAAGTGACCGTCGAAGAGCTGATCAAGACCATTCACGCGCACCCGACCATGTCGGAAGCGGTGGGCGAAGCCGCGCACGCCGCGCACGGCGCCGCAATCCACCTGTAGTCGGAAGGCTGAGAGAACGACATGTCCACACCCGTAGTCATGCCCCAGATGGGCGAGTCGATCGCCGAAGGCACCATCGTCCGCTGGATCAAGAAGGTCGGCGATTCAGTGGACCGCGACGAGCCGCTGTTCGAGATCTCCACCGACAAGGTCGATGCCGAGATCCCGTCGCCTGCCGCCGGTGTCCTGATGGACATTGCCGTGAAAGAAGGCGAGACGGTGCCGGTCAACAGCGTCGTCGCCACGATCGGCGCCCCTGGCGAAAAGACTGCGGCGCCTGAGCCGGCGGGTAAGGCTGGTGCGGCAGGTAAGGCTGGTGAGGAAAGGGCTTCAGAAAAGGCTGATGCCACCGGCACGCCCGGTGCTGCCGTAGGCGCGCCCGCCTCGCCGTCGACGACCAACGCTCCGCCGGTTGCGTCCCAACCAGCCCCACCCGCCCAACCAGCCCCTTCGGACGGCGACGAGCGTCAGAAATCGTCCCCCTTGGTTCGTCGCATCGCCAAGGAACACCACGTCGACATTGGCCGCATTGCCGGAACCGGCCTCGGCGGCCGCGTCACCAAGCAGGACATTCTTGCGTTTATCGACAGCGGCGTCGCTGCCGCGCCGTCCTTCGACTCGCGGCCCGCTCGCCCCGCGAGCGCGCCGCTCGCTCAGGATCAGCCCCGTGTGACCAGAGGGGCTGGTGACGAAGTCGTCCCTATGTCCGTGATGCGCAAGAAGATTGCCGAGCACATGGTGGTCAGCAAGCGCACCTCGGCGCACGTGTATTCGATCTTCGAGGTGAACTACTCGCGCGTCGATCAGATTCGCAAGACCAAGAAGGAAGAGTACGAACGGTCGGGCGCGAAGCTGACGTTCACGTCGTTCATCGCCAAGGTCGTGGTCGACTGCCTGCGCAAGCACCGGGTGATCAATTCGTCGATCGACGGCGACAACGTCATCTACCGCAACGACATCAACCTCGGCATCGCCGTGGCGCTCGACAACGGCCTGATCGTGCCGGTGGTGAAGGCGGCCGGCGAGAAGAACACCCTGGGCTTGTCGAAGGCCATCCAGGACATCGCCGATCGCGCGCGCGCCAAGAAGCTCAATCCTGAGGAGGTACATGGCGGCACCTTCACCATCACCAATCCTGGTAACTTCGGCGCGCAGTTCGGCCTGCCGATCATCAACCAGCCGCAGGTCGCCATTCTCGGCGTCGGCGCCATCGAGAAGCGCCCCGTGGTGATTGACGATGCCATTGCCATCAGGCTGATGGGGTTCCTGACCCTGGGCTACGACCACCGGCTGGTTGACGGCGCCGTCGCCGATCAGTTCATGGCCGACGTGAAGAAGGGCATCGAGAACTTCGATCCGGCGCAGGCATGAAAAGACGCCGGGTTCATTTTCCACGACGTCGAACGGGAAAATGAACCCGGCGTCTTTACAGGTTCGCCGGCTCGGGCTGGTCTCGTATGCAGACGGGCTCGAGCTGCAACGGGCGCTGGTCGACGACCGCAAGGCCGGCCGCATTCCCGACACGCTGCTGCTGTTGCAGCATCCCCACGTCCTGACCATTGGCGTCAAGAAGGACGGGCGCCGGCACATCCTCGCCGCGCCCGACCTGCTCGCGGCCCGCGGCGTCGAGGTCTTCGAGACCGGACGCGGCGGCGACGTCACGTATCACGGTCCCGGCCAGCTCGTCGGCTATCCGATCATCGACCTCAATCCCGGCCGTCGTGACGTGCACGTGTACGTCCGCGATTTGGAGGAGGTGATGATCCGCGTCTGCGCCGACTACGGCCTGACCGCTGGTCGCGTGAAGGGGATGAGCGGTGCGTGGGTTGGCGACGCGAAGATCGGTGCCGTCGGTGTCCGCATCTCGCGTTGGGTCACCAGCCACGGCTTTGCCTTCAACGTCACCACCGACCTCGATTTCTTCAACCTGATCGTCCCCTGCGGCATTGCCGACAAGGCGGTGACGTCGCTGGCCGCCGAACTCGGCCGGCCCGTCGCAATGGCTGAGGTTGAAGACGCGTTTGTGCGCCTTTTTTCTGACGTGTTCGGAGAAAAGGGGAGCAGGTCCACTTTTCGGGAATAGGCGCGCGTGGGCCGGGGTTCTATTGGCCAACATGCGAGATCAAACTGAAAACGAGTTGGTGGCCCGGCTCCGGCGGCAGGACGAAACGGCGTTGGCGGACCTGTCGGCCCTGTACGGCGCCCGCATCTTCCAGCTGGCCTTCCGCTACCTGAAGAACCGTGAAGACGCGGAAGAGGTGGTCCAGGACGTGCTCCTGAAGGTGTTCCGCAAGATCGAGGCGTTCCGGGGCGACTCGGCGCTGTCGTCGTGGATCTACCGGATCACGTTCAATACGGCGATGTCGCGGCTGCGCCACACGCGTGCCGCCCGCCTGGCCGAGGTCCCTGAACAGCTGGAAGCGGCCGGGGATGGCGCCCCGCGCGTCTACGAGCCCGCCGACTGGTCGAACCTGGCCGACGAGACCATGTTGCGCCGCCAGATGCGGGCTCGCCTCGTTGAGGCGGTTGAGGAACTGCCGGCCATTTATCGCGAGCCCGTGATCTTGCGCGACCTGAAGGGCATGACCACTGAAGAGGCGAGCATGCGCCTGCGCGTGAAGGACCAGACCCTGAAGTCGCGGCTGCACCGCGGGCGCCTGTTGCTGCGCACGCGGCTCGCTGACTTTGCCGGCGGACTGTCGCTGCATCGCCCGGCCGAGGCGTTCTAACTCGTCTGGTGTGACGTCCGGCTTCTTGACCCGCCGTAGCCTCGGCGAAGGCGGTTAACCGGACATCGACGTCTCGTAGCGCACGCGGTCGCGTGACGATAGCGTGGGCGTCACGATCGACTTGATGCCCGCCGGTTGCAGCAGCACCGGCATGATCGCCGAACGGCCCGGCGTGCCCTCGTCGCGCGTCACCGCGACCATGGCCATGTGCAGCCGCGGCCCGCGCGTCAAGGCCGTGCGGATGATCCGCGCGGCCGCCGATGCCAGCGCGTAGGGACCAGGCGGCCACAGCCGCGCGGCGCGCGCGTCGAGGCGCGCCAACTGTGCTGCCGACAACACCTGCGGAATCGACCGGCCGCCAATCGCCCCTTGGTCCCAGGGCACGATCACCTGTTGCGGCGGTCGCCCCAGCACCATCAGCGAGATATCCGAGGCCGAGGCCTGGGCCTCGAGCGCGGTAATCGCCGTCACCGCCGACCGCAGCGCCTCGCCCGCGGTGCCGAACAGCCGGACGCGCGCAATGCCGGCCTCGTTCACCCCCCGCTCGATCAACCCGCCCTGCGCCGCCCCGGCACACAACAGCGGGGCCACCTGATTCAGCCCCGCCACCCGTTTCAGCATTGCCAGGCCGGCCTCGTCTTGCCACTCGCCGCCGGGCTGGCCGGCGCGGTCTGCCACGACGATCACCGCGGCGCCGACCACCGCCGCAAGGTCGTTCGTGCCCGTCAGCAGCGTGTGGTAGCGGTCCACCGGACCCGACTGCGCCACGTCGAGCGCCTTGCCGGCGGCCACGCTACCCAGCTCGTCAACCAGGACGATGCGCGATACGAGATCGGTCGCGGCCAGCTGGCGGGCCAGCGCGCCGCCAATTTCCCCGGCCCCCAGAATGACGACGGTCGACACGGGACTATTCTATAGGCATGGCACGAGTCACTCTGATTACGGGCGGGACACGAGGCATCGGTTATGCGCTGGCCGAGGCGCTGCTCGGGGCCGGCGGCCAGGTGGCCGTGACCGGCACCGCCACCGACAGCGTGGTGCGCGCCGAGCATGCCCTGGCCACCGCGTGCGGAGATCCCGGTCGCGTCGCCGGCATCGTGTGCGACGTGCGCGACCCCGCCTCCGCCGAACTGGCCGTGCGGACCGCCGCCGCCCGCTTCGGCGGGCTCGACGTGCTGGTCAACAACGCCGGTGTCGGCGTTGGCGTGCCGATTTCGGAGATGCCCCACGACGAGTGGGATCGCATCATCGGCACCAACCTGACCGGCGTCTTCAATTGCTGCAAGGCCGCCATTCCCGTGCTGAAGCAGCGCGGCTCGGGCTGGATCGTGAACGTCAGCAGCCTCGCCAGCACGAACCCCTTCATCGGCGGTGCGGCCTACTGCGCGTCGAAGGCGGGCCTCAACGCGTTCAGCGAGGCGCTGATGCAGGAGCTGCGCGCCGACAACATCCGCGTCACCTACATCCTCCCGGGTTCGGTCGCCACCGGCTTCTCAGGACGCGAAAGTACTGCGGGCTCCAACTGGAAGCTGCAGGCTGAGGACGTCGCCCAGGCCATTGTCGACGTGCTCAACCACCCGCCGCGCAGCCTGCCGAGCCGCGTGGAGATTCGTCCGTCCCGCCCGCAGAAAACTTAATGGAGTGTCCGTTCGAAATCGAGAGCGGGTCGTTCCTACGGAACGACCCCAGTGGCTGCGATGAGCCGAGTTGATCGGACTTTCGCATTCGTTGATACGCTCCACTAGATGATCGCGAACCGGTACGATCCCCTCGAAGTGGCGCCGGCGGGCGCCCCCGTGAAAGCCCGCGACATGCAAACGGCGCAGACCGTGATGCTGCGGCCGATCACGCACGTTGACGAGCGCGTGTGCGGACTGTTTCACCCCGCGCTCGTGGCGATCTTCGACTTCGCCCGCGACGGCAAGGCCACCTATGCCGCGTGCGAGTTCGTCCAGGGCCGCAGCCTGCGGTTGATCATGGGCGGCCAGGTGTTCAATGCGCGCCGCGCCTCAGAGATTGTGGGGGAGGTCGCCGACGCGGTGGCGGAACTGCACGCGCGCGGCATTTTCCACGGCGCCATCACCGTCGATACCGTGCTGCTCACCGCCAAGGGGAAAGCGAAACTGGATCTCGTGCACGCCGCCGAGTCGGACGAAGCCTTGGACGTCGAGCAACTGCGCGCGCTCTTCGCGGCGCTCGTGGGGCACCGGCACCCCGAGCTGGACACCGCCGGTTCGGCGGCGGTGCTCGCCGCCCGCCTGCGATCTCTGTGAGTGGTCCCAATCGGTGTCAATCGGTGCGAATCTGTGGCCGGTGTGAATCTGCGGCCGGTGTGAATCGGTGGCTCAGCTGATCGTGAACAGCCACTTCGGCAGGTCAACGTTGCCGCCGGTGACCATCGCGATCACCCGCTGACCCGGCGCCGACGCCTTGCCGGCCATGATCGCCGCTGTCGCCGCCACGCCCGCGCCCTCGACAATCAGCCGCTCTTCGGTCGCCAGCCCCTTCATGGCCCGGCCCAGGTCGTCCTCGCTCACGGTGACCACGTAGTCGACCACCTGCTTCACCAGTGGAAAGGTGATCGAGCCGGGCTCGAGGTTGCCCGTGAGGCCGTCGGCCAGCGACTGGCGAGGCGTGATCTCGGTGATGCGGCCCGCCTCGAGGCTGAGCGTGAATGGCGACGACGCTTCCACTTCGACGCCGACGACCGTCACGTGCGCCGCGGCGGCCTTGATGGCGAGCCCTACGCCGCTGGCCAGGCCCCCGCCGCCGAGCGGGATCACGATTACGTCGAAGGCCGGCATCGTTTCGACAATCTCGAGGCCGATCGTGCCCGCGCCGGCAATGACATCCGGGTGGTTGTAAGGCGAGATGTAGACGCCGCCTTCGGCCGCGGCGTACTCCCGGGCCTGTTTCTCAGCCGCGTCGTAGTCGTCGCATTCGCCGTGCAGGACGGCGCCATGACGGCGGATGGCGTTCTTCTTGGCTTCGGGCGCGCTCGCCGGCGTAAAGACGATGCACGCGAGGCCCAGGCGCTCGGCGGCGAGTGCCAGCGCCCGCCCGTGATTACCCGCCGACGCGGTCACCAGTTGCGGCGCCGCGCCGGCGTCGCCGGTCTCCAGCAGCCGCAACGCCGCGTGCAATGCGCCACGAATCTTGAACGAGCTGGTCAGGTTGAGCGATTCGAGCTTGAGGAGGACGTTGCCGTCGGCGATCGACGACAGCCAGGGCGACGGCAAGAGTGGCGTGGCCGGCAAGTGCGGCGCGAGCCGCTGCTTCGCGTCGTAGATGTCGAGAACGGTCGGCAGATCGCGGATCACCCTAGTATCCTAGTTCAATGATCCTCAAGGCCGCCGCCGATGGGCCATTTCAGAAAAACGGTTACGTCCTGGGGTGCGAGCGCACGAAAGACGCGGTCTACATCGACCCTGGCGACGAAGTGGAGCAGTTGCTGGCGTTTGTCGCCGAGCAGGGGCTCACGGTCAGCAGCATCCTGCTGACACACGCTCATGTGGATCACGTGTCGGGAGTGGCCGAGGCCAAGCGCCGCCTCAAGTCGCCCATCTACCTGCACCCGGCCGATCAGCCGCTCTATGACCACGCGGCGCGGCAAGGCGCCATGTTCGGGATCCAGGTGGAGCAGCCGCCGCCGGTCGACCGCTACTACGAGGGCCTGGGCCCCATCACCTTCGGAGACCTCGTCGTCCACGTGCACCACACGCCGGGCCACGCGCCAGGCGGAGTTTGCCTGGCCGTGTCGAAGCCGGGTGCGGGGGCCGCCCCAGGCCTGTTTGTAGGCGACACCCTGTTCGCCGGCTCGATTGGACGGACCGACCTGCCCGGTGGCGACTACGAGGTGCTGATGAAGGCGATCACCGAGGTGCTGTTCGCGTTTCCAGACGAGTCGGTCGTCTACTCGGGCCACGGGCCGGAAACCACCATTGGCCGCGAGCGTCGGACCAACCCGTTCGTATTGGAGTATCTGAGTCGCAGGGGGCCTGGAGGGTGAGCTTTCTTCAAGCCCCAAGCCTCTAGACCGACCAGGTCGTCTTCGGATTCCCCGCGCGCTTGTCGTTCGACTCGGCGTTGACCACGAACTCAACCCGCCCCACGGTCAGCTTGTCGCCGTCGCTCAGCACGGCCCGGCCGACCTTCTGACCATTCAAGAAGGTCCCATTGGTGCTGCCGAGATCCTCGAGCAGCAGTTCGTTGGCGTCGCTCAGGGTCAGGCGGCAATGCACGCGCGACACGAGCGCCGCATCGACGACGAAGTCGACGCCGGGTGCGCGGCCAACGGTCTTCAGGGTTCCCGGCAGGAGACGAAACACCAGGCCGGCATCGGCAGGATCAATTGATTGAAGCGTCCACATACGGCAGTGGCATCAGTGTAAACGACACCGGGCCAGTTGTGGTACAAGCACGCCCATTGAGTCTTCGATCCAACGTGCGTCATCACCGGGTCGTGCGCACCCTCGTTTACACGCACCGCTGGCTCGGGATTGGCCTTGGCGGGTTGTTCCTCCTCTGGTTCGCCTCGGGCATCGTCATGATCTACGCGCGAATGCCGGAGCTCGACCCGGCCGAGCGGCTGGCGCGGCTCGCGCCGATCACCTTCACTGCGATCCGCACGGCGCCGGGCGCGGTGGCGGCCGACGCCTCGCGCTTCACCATTTCGACACTGGACGGCCGCCCCGTTTATCGCGTGACCACCGGCGGCGCCCAGCAGACCACCTTCGCCGATACCGGGGCGGTGCTCGAACCGTTGACCGCCGGTCGCGCGCTCGAGATTGCCCGGACCTTTGCCGGCCCTGCGGCCGTCCGGCACGACGGTCGCCTCGAGGATGCCGACCAGTGGACGTTCAGCGTGCGGGGCCAGATGCCCCTGCATCGCATAGCGGTCGCTGATCCGGAGGGCACGCGCCTCTATGTCGCCGAGCGCAGCGGCGAGGTCGTGATGAAGACAACTGCGAGCGGCCGCCGATGGGGCTATCTCGGCGCTGTCGTGCACTGGGTCTACTTCACGCCACTCCGGCGCCAGTCAGCCCTGTGGAACAACCTGATCGTATGGGTATCGATCGCCGGCACCGTTCTGGCCGTGGCCGGGTTTGCGTGGGGCCTGTGGCGGCTCTCGCCGTTCGAGCGCTACCGCCTCAAGCAGGCACAGTCCCGGACGCCGTATGCCGGCCTGATGAAATGGCCTCACTACGCTGGGCTGATCTTCGGCGCCACCACGATCACGTGGATCTTCAGCGGCCTGCTCTCGATGGATCCCTGGGCCTGGAGTCCGAGCACCGCGCCGACGCCGGCCCAACGGGCCGCGGTGTCGCGCGGGCCGCTGCACCCGGCTGATGTGCCACTGGCGTCGCTTCATCGGGGGCTCGCCGCGTACGGCGTCGCGACGCCCAAGGAGATCGACCTTATTCGTTTTCGCGGCCGGCACTACCTTCGCGCCAGCGCCGGCCTGGTGGCGCTCGACCAGCCGACCCAGGGCCCAGCCGACTTGTTACATGCCGACGACATGATCGGCGCGGCCCGCGATGCCATGCCCGGCGTGCCGATCGAAGGCGTGTACTGGATGACCGCTTACGACGCCTACTACTACCGCCGTGGCGGCACGTTGAACCTGCCTGTCCTGCGCGTCCGCTTTGGCGATCCGCAGCAGACCTGGCTGTATCTTGATCCCCGGCGCGGCGCCATCGTCCGGAAGGAAGAACGCCTGAGCCGCATCAACCGGTGGCTCTATCACGGGCTGCACAGCCTCGACTTTCCGTGGCTGTACAACAGGCGCCCGTTGTGGGATGTGGTGGTGATCGCCCTGAGCCTTGGCGGTATCGCGTTGAGCGCGACCACCATGTGGGGCGCCTATCGGCGACTGCGCCGGGGAGTTCGCTATTGGTCCGCCTCCTGGCGGACGCCACACTAGCCCCCGGGCTTGCGGCCGTAGTCAGGACGGTAGTTCTTGTGGCACGAGGTGCACGACTCCATGAGCTGATCGCTCAGGGCGGCAATGCCCTCCACGTCCTTCGCCTTGGCGGCCTTTACGGCGGCGGCGCCAGCCTCGAGCATCAGGATGGAGTCGGCCATCCACTGCTTCTGGTCGCGGGCGCGCCCGGGAAGCATCAGGAGGTTGGCGGATTCGGCCACCATCAAGGCCTGGCCCTCGAGGGTGGTCCACTCGGCGTCGGTCTTCGGGGTCCGCGATTCGATGTAGAACAGCGCGTCGGACGCGGGGTAGATGATCTTGACCATCAGGTCGCTCATGCTCCCCACGTTGCGCGTGGGCGGCCGCTCGGGCGCGGGTTGTTTTGGCGTGGCTGGCGCCGCTGTCTGTGCCATGACTGCCGCGCCGGCCAGGAAGACGAGGGCAAAAGTCTTCATGCGGCGGAAGTCTAATGCATTAACATCCGGCTTGAAGCGGAGGCTCACGTGATTCGACGGTCGATTTTCGCCCTCATCGTGTTCGGCAGCCTGGCTCTTTCCAGTTCCCTTGGTGCGCAAGCGCCGGCAGCGGTGCCAGCTGCGCCCGCAGCCGCGACCCCCAACGATTATTCCGACGTCAAGGCGTGGCTGTGCCGTCCGGGCCGCAAGGGAGATGCTTGCGACATCGACCTCACCACGACGGTAGTGGCGGCGGATGGCACGATGACCCGCGAAACGTGGGCCGCCGATCCCAAGGCGCCGATCGACTGTTTCTACGTCTACCCGACGATTTCCACCGACCCCACCGACAACAGCGACATGAACCCGGATCCGGCGGAACTGAACGTGATCGCGCAGCAGTTCGCGCGCTTCGCGTCGAAGTGCCGGCCGTTCGCGCCAATGTATCGCCAACTGACGCTGTCGGGCCTGCGCAAGCAGTTGGCGGGGCCGCGCTTTGCCTTCGACAAGGGCGTGCAGTACGACGATGTCCGCGATGCGTGGCAATCGTATTTAAAGCGCGACAACCAGGGGCGCGGCGTGGTGCTCGTCAGCCACTCGCAGGGGTCCTTCATCCTGACGTCGCTGCTGCGCAACGAGATCGAGGGCAAGCCCGTCCAGAAGCAACTGATATCGGCGCTGATCCTCGGCGCGACCCTCGAAGTGCCCGCCGGCAAGGACGTGGGCGGCGACCTCAAGGTGATCCCGCTCTGCCGCAAGCCCGGCCAGATCGGATGCGTGGTGAATTACTCGGCGTTCCGGTCCGACGTGCTGCCGCCAGCCAACACCCGCTTCGGCAAGGCTGCCAACGCCGGCAACTCAGGATCCTGCACCAACCCTGCGACCCTTGCTGACGGCAGCGCCCCGCTGAAGGCGTACCTGTCGACGGCGGGACGCACCATCACGGGCACCACGCCGGCGAAGCCGTGGGTGGAAGGCAAGACCGTTGACACGCCGTTTGTGAGCGTGCCGGGCTTGCTGACGGGCAAGTGCGCGTCGAACGAACACGCTACCTACCTCGAAGTGACCGTGCACGGCGATCCCGCCGACCCCCGCGCCGACGACATCGTCGGCGACCTGGGGATGCGAGCCAAGCCGCTGGCCGACTGGGGCCTGCACCTGGTTGACGTGAACATCGCGATGGGTAACCTGCTCGACCTGGTCAGTCAGCAGACGAAGACCTACCTGGGCCGCCGATAGTCAGGCCAGCCGCAGATTGAACACCGATTAGCCACAGATGGCGAATCAGGGTGCCCGGCGGGGTGCGAACACGGCCAGGCTGGTCGCCACGGCGCGGCCGGCCGGGTTGTCGGACGATGAGTTGACGAGGGTGGCCTGGCCGGTTTGCGGATCGGCCAGCGCCATTGATGTCGAGCCGCCGCCGTCGAGATTGAGCGCGTCCCACACACCGTAGTCGTCGATCAGGACGCGAGCGACTTCCGCTAGCGCCATGCCTTCACTGCCGCCTCGCACATCAACCGTGAACAACGTCAGCATGCGGCGATCGCGCGACAGCCCAATCGCGGTTCTCGCCGTGTGCACGTCGGCCCAGGCCTTCGCGTTCGAGTACGCATTCGGCCCGCCTGGTTCCAGCAAGCCGGTCACGTGGGTGGCATCCCGGTAGAGCGGCACGGTCGCCGCACCGCTGGTCACGATTTGCGACGAGCCGGCCACGACATTCCACAACGTCACCGGTTCCCGGACCCGCAGACCACCAGGCTGTGACGGATCGTGGTGGACGATCGACGCCCGGTTATTGCGATCGAGGTTGAGGGCGGGCGCGTTGGAGACCAGCGCATAGCGCTGTTCAGGCGTTTCGAAGGCCGAATACACGTGCCCCTCGGACGCGGCCAGGCCAATGACCCAGGCGGTGCCGTCGGTCGACGGGAAGGGCAGGAAGAAGTGAGCGTTGACGGCCAGCTGGGCGCCTTCCTGTTTCAGGAAGTCCAGCGTCGACTGGCGGACCGTCTCGCGGTCGCTGGCCGGTGGCGACACCTTGAACCGCAAGCCCGGTGTCTGCAGATCGATTTGGGCGACATGCATGTGAACGCGCCGGGGGGTGTCGATCCAGCGGTCGATATAGGTCACCCCCGCGTAGGGCGTGGTGACCTGGGCCTGCGCCGACGGCTGCAGCCACAGGGCGATGAGCCACGCCAGCACGACCAGCGCCCGTGCGCATGTGCTAGATTGCCCCGATGACGATGCGAAACAAGGTGGCGGTTGGGTTGACACTGGTGTCCCTCGTCCTCCTGATTCCCGGCCTGACCCAGCCGGCCCTGACCATCGTCGCGTCGATTCCGATCTTCAACAAGCCCACCGAGATCTTCCGCCAGACGCAGAACGTGATCGAGGCGGTGCGCAGCCTCAATGAAACCGGAAACTACTTCGTCGCCGGACTCATTCTCCTGTTCAGCATCATCGTGCCGTTCATCAAGATGGCGATGCTGGCGGTGATCCTGACGATCAAGGCGCCGGGGCCGAGGTACCAGATGTACCTGTTCACGCGCTCGATCAGCAAATGGGCGATGGCCGACGTGTTCGCGGTCGGCGTGTTCATTGCTTTCATGGCGTCGATTGCCATCGACAATCTCGATGCGGTGATCGGGACAGGCTTCTACTACTTCACGGGATACTGCCTGGTTTCAAATGTGGCGTTCCAGTTCCTGTCGGTGCCGCCCCCAGATCAGGAGTCTTAACAGGAGATCAAGAGATAAGGAGTAACTCTTTAACTCTTGGTCTCCTGTGAACTCTTTGGCTCGTAGTACTTCTTGTACATTCCCCGCCGGAACAGGAAGCCGCCCAGTGGCCCTCCCCAATCGAGGACGTAGTGCATGAAGCCGAGGTCCATCAGCTCGATCAGGTTGCCGTCGCAGTCTTTCGCGAAGAAGAACGTGTGGCCGCGTGGTGACTTCTCGGGCTTCGACACGCACTCCACACCCTTGCTGACCAGGTAGTCGTACCACTTCTGGGTGTTGCGCACGTTGAGGCTGAAGTGGGTAAGGCCGACGCGGTTCCACGGGCCTTGCACCAGCGGTGTCTGCGGTTGGAACTCGAAGATTTCGAGTACAGCTCCACCCGGCACCCGGATCCAGCCAATCTTGCAGCGCGGCGTTGGCGCGTCGATGCCGAAGAAACTCCGCACCCGATCCGAAGGCGTGTCGGACACGCCGACCAGCGGACAGCCGAACACATCCCAGTAGAAGCGGACGAAGGTGTTGAAGTCGCGGACCGTGATCCCGACGTGACTGAAGGAGCGCGCTCTCATGAGCGCTATTGTCGCTCAGCTCCTGCCTGGTCCGCACGTCGCCGCCAGCCGTGCCCACTCGTCCGGGCTGGCCGTGACCCACGCCGTCAGCAGCTCCACGGCGGCGCGATCCCGGACGACGGTGCCGATGGGCGGCATTTGCGATGACGGGCGGCGCGAGCGGACCCGCTCGATCAACGAGCTCAGCTCGGGCTTGCCGGGATTAATCACGCGCGACTCGTCCGGGTTGGCGGGCACCAGCCAGTGGCCCCTGCGGCCGACGGTGGTTGCGAGTGCAGGTGTGCATTCGGTGACAGGAGGGACTTCCACCTTCGCGCTGCGCGCTTCGGCGGACAACGAAGGGTTGCCTCCACCGAGATCGTGTTTAAGCAGTAGACCGAGCGAGGCGATCGAGCTTTCGCGATTGTGGCAGCTGCCGCAGTTGGTCGAGAGGTAACCAAGCGCGGCTCGCGCCTCGGGCGTGGCCGCCGTGATGCGCGGCGGGTTGGTCGTGAAGTGGGTGCGCCTGGGTGAGATCAGGCTTTCGTCCACCAGCGTCCGCAACGTGATCATGTCGGCCGTCAGCGGGTCGGCGTGCAACGCGTTCGGGTCGCGATCGTCCGACAACTGCAGGGCGTTAAAGCCGAGGATCTCCGTGCGCGACGAATCGTGGCACGCCCGGCATTCCATCACCGATGGAATGCCGTGGCGCTTGCCTGGGGCGATGAGTGCCGCATCCGGCTGTCCGGATTCCGGCACCCGCATCGCCTCCGTCTGTTCGGCGTTCCACGCGTACGACGCGAACACCCAGTTGGTCTTGCTTACTTTCCACAGGAACCGCGTTTCCACTTTATGTCCGTCAAAATCGAACTCCTTCCAGAATCTGGTGCCGACCGGAAAGTCCCAGCGGTCGGCGTTCGTGACATCGATGGTCGTGCCCTCGGGCAAGCGCACCCAGCGCCGCTTGCCGGCGCCGTCACTCCACAGCGGGTACTGCGGAGCGAAGGGGCGGTTGCGAACGTCCAGAACGCGCGTGCCTTCGCCCGCATACAAACCGGTCTCCGAGAGCAGCCGCGGCGCCACCGGCGCCTGCGCCTGCTCCGGAATCTTCGAGAGACCGGTTGCTCCCATGAGCGCCACGAGCGCGCCTGCGATGAGCCAGTTCACCTTCATTGGCCAGTGTCTCGACAACTACCAACTATTAACTCTTCAACTTTCAACTCTCCGATGGGTCAATCGGCTGCGGCACACGGTTCTTGATCGGCGGCAGCGACTGCAAGTACGCGAACACGCTCGCGATGTCTTCATCGGTCAGTTTCGCCAGGTTGAAGTACGGCATGGGCGGCAGCAGCGCGCGGCCCTTGCCGCGGTCCTTGCCCGTCTTCATCGTCGCGACGAACTGCTCGAGCGTCCAGTCGCCGAGCCCGGTTTCCTTGTCGGGCGTGAGGTTCATGGTGTAGCTCACACCCCAGGGGCCGGCCCACGCGGTCATGGTGGCGGCGGCGGTTGCCATCCACGGCCCTGGCGGGATCACTGGCGCGGGCGGCATCTTCAGATCTTCAGGATGGCCGCTGAGCGCGCGCGTCATGTCCATCTCAGGACCTTTGGGGCCCATCTTCCACGGCGTGTGGCAGTCGTGGCAGCCCATGATGTCGACGAGATACTTGCCGCGAGCGATCGTGCCGGGCGCGCTGGCCGATGGTTCGGCGGCGGTTGCCCGGACGGTGGCGGTGGCGAGCACGCTGGTCAGGATGGCGGCGGCGGCAATGAGGATGGCCGTTATGAGAAGGTCGGTCTTTTTCATGATTGTTCTGTCTCCGTGATTGGTTGGACGGAGCAGAACGGCGGCCGAACCCTAACCCCTCATTAGTAAATTCTTAAGAAAATGCTAACCGGCTATACTCAGTTTTTCTTACTGACTGCCTTCGCCCCATGATCGACGAAATTCTGGCCGAATTCCTTCAATCTGGCCTCGGCATCCACCTGGGAACCCGCAACGAGCAGCTCGAACCATGCGGCTGCCGCGCCACCGCCGTGAAGGTGGAAGCGGATGGCAAGCATGTCGTGGTGTTCGTGCCGAGGCATGCGTCCCCGCAGATCTTCGAGAACCTGCGGACCAACGGACAGGTGGCCGTTTCCATGTCACGACCGGCCGACGAGCGGGCGGTGCAGGTGAAAGGCCTGATGCTGTTCTCCTGGGACGCGAAGCCCGACGAAGAGGCCTTTGCGCGCGTGCAATGGGGCGGCTTCCTGGGCCAGCTCGACGGCATTGGCCTGCCCGGCGTCGCGACCAGTTCGTGGCGGGTTTTCCCGTGCGTCGCGGTCCGGCTCAAGGTGACGGCGCTCTTCAACCAGACGCCGGGCCCGGACGCGGGAGCGGCGTTGTCATGAGCCTGGGACTGGAGAAGCTCGCGTCATGCTTCCAGGGGATTGTCCCGGCGCTGCTCTACACGTGCGCGAAGGACGGCACGCCCAACGCCGCGTACCTGAGCCAGGTGGAGTACGTGGATCCGACGCACGTCGCGCTGTCGTTCCAGTTCTTCAACAAGAGCCGCCGCAACATTGCCGAGAACCCGCAGGCGGTGGTGCACGTCACCGATCCCGACACCGCGCAGGGGTGGGCGCTGCGGCTGCGGTTCGAGCGGTCGGAGACCTCCGGCCCGATCTTCGAGCGCATGTTCTGGCGCATCGAGGCGATTGCCTCGTACACCGGCATGAAGGGCATTTTCAAGCTGCTCGCCGCCGACATCTACACGGTGGAGTCGGTCGAGAAGGTCCCCGAAGAGGAGGGTCAGGTCGATCGCTCGGCGCCGCCGCTGCGCGCCAAGCCGCCCGATCCGGTCTTCACCATGAAGGCGCTGCAGGACCTGTCGATGCAGATCAACACCGCCGACAGCCTGGAGCACCTGCTGGACTCGATCGTGGTCGGGCTGAAGCGTCACTTCAACTTCAGCCATTCGATGATCGCGCTGGCGACCGAGAAGCCCGACACGCTCGTGATGATCGCCAGCCGCGGCTACGAGCAGAGCGGCGCCGGCGCCGAGATTCAGTTCGGCGAGGGCATCATGGGCCTCGTCGCTGAAGCCAAGAAGCCGATCCGCATCTCGGGCCTGCTGCGCGGCATGCTGCACGCCTACGCGGCCAAGCGGCGCGCCGAGGAGAAGGGCTGGTGTTCCGACGACCGTCGTGTGCCGCTGCCGGGACTCGAGAACCCGTCGAGCCAGCTGGGCGTGCCGCTGATGGTGCGCGGCGAGCTGGTCGGCGTGCTGTGCATCGAGAGCGAGACGCCGTATCGCTTTCACGAGGAAGACAAGACCGCGATCGAGCTGCTCGGTTCCTACCTGGCGGTGGCGATCCAGAACATGCAGCTGCAACAGGACGAAGACGATGATCGGGACGACGTCGGCAGAGCAGGGGCCGGCTTTAGCCGGCCCGCTAGTGCGTCCCGGCGCGAGCTCACCTACTATCGCGGCGAGGAAGTCGTGATGCTCGACGGCGAGTACCTGATCCGCAGCCTGCCGGCGCGCATTCTCTGGAAGCTGTTGCAGGCGCACCGGCAGGAAGGCCGGGCCGAGTTCACCAACCGCGAACTGCGCCTCGACAAGTCGCTGGGCCTGCCGGCCTTCAAGGACAACCTCGAGACGCGACTGCTGCTGTTGCGCCGGCGGCTTGATGAGAAGGCGGGCGACATTCGCCTGGTACCGAGGGGCCGCGGCCGCTTCGCGCTCGAAGTCGGCGGCGATCTGGAACTGATCGAAAGGGACTGAACATGCGCAACACCCTGGTCGCGAGCGTGGTCGCCGGATTCATGCCGGCTTCGCCGGCGTCAGCGCAGTGACTAGGCGACCACCTGGACGTTGTCGTGCAGGAACTCGGGCGCGAAGTCTGCTCCGTTCGACCAGGTCAGCGTGTGAAACTCGGGATGAATCGCGAAGGTAGCGAAGAACGCGACGTCCTTGAGCGGCTCCATAACTGGCCCGAGCAGCTCAGGAGCCAAATCAATCTCGCCAGCCGTCCCATCCCGAAACCTTAGCCACAGTGTGTGCGCCCGAACATGCCGCGCTTCAACGATGTGATAGTTCATCTCGTTTACTCCAACGGCTTGATCTTCTTGAGCGGCTGCCCTCCACGGGCAAGCTGCCAATTCTCCAGCAATTCTGCCTCGTGGAGGCTCGCCCATTCAAGGACCAGCCGCAGAACCGTCGGCGGCAGCTCGCCGTGAACAACCACGGGGACGACTTCAATGGAGGCCTCGAAATCGCCATAGACGGCATGGAAATGGGCGCGACCATGCTCGCGGTAGAACATGCCGATCACGATGCCGAGAAAGCGGGAGATTTCAGGCATGACGGCTCAGGCAGAACATGCTGACGACGATGCCATCGTCGATTCGATTCAGTCAAACTCGGGACTGGCTAAGGTGGGGCGTTGCTCTAAAGATGGGACGCGCGGATGTGTTCGGCCGAGCGCAATGCCTGCGCCACGATCGTCAGCCCCGGATTGACCGCCGCGGATGACGGGAAGAACGACGCGTCCACGACGAACAGGTTCTCGACGTCGTGGGCGCGGCAATAGGTGTCGAGCACCGATTCGCGGGGGTCGGTGCCGAACACCAGCGTGCCGCATTGGTGGGTGGTGTTCTTGGATTTGTGCGAGTGCGCCACGACGATCCAGGCGCCAAGCCTGCGTAGCATCCGCTTGGTTTCGCGCACCAACTGCTCATGGGCGCGCAGGTTGTTGGGCCGGTAGTGCAGCCGGATCGTTCCGTCCGGCGCCAGCGTCACCCGGTTCTCGGCGCGGGGCAGATCTTCGGTCATCGCCAGCCAGTCCACGCCCCGGGCCACCCACATGTCGTAGGCCCACACCGGGACCTGGCGTACCACGGTCTGCGCCATCACGCCGTGCGTTCGGCCCTGCGACTGGATCTGGCCTAGCGGAAAGGGGCGGTTCGGTCCCTTGAAGTAGAAGTCGTTGATCGCAACGGTCTTCTGGAAGACGGTGTCGTTCACCCGGAAGGGATGAAACCCCTGCATCATGGTCGCCAGGTGCGCCATGTAGCGCTTGCCGACCAGACCCGACGAGTTGGCCAGGCCTCCGGGATGTTTGTCGTTGGCCGACCGCAGCAGCAGCGCGGCCGAGTTCACCGCGCCGCACGAGACGATCACGAGCGGCGCCGATACCCGGATCGTTTCCCCGGCTCGCTCGACCTCCACCGCCTCAACCCGCTTGCCGGTCGCGTCGGTAATCAACCGGCGGGCCAGGGCGGTGGTCCACAGCGTGACGTTCGACTGCTTGATCGCCGGGCTGATGCCACACACCTCGGCGTCGCTCTTTGCGTGAATCTTGCACGGGAACGAGTTGCACGTGTTGCAGAGAATGCAGTTTGGCTGCAGCCCGAGCGGCAGCGCCGACGGGTGCAGTCCCTGCAGCTTCAGCCGATCGACGATTTCGCCGACCATCCGCGCGTGTGGAACCGGCGGATGCGGATAGGGCCCGCGCGGCCCCTCAGTGGGATCCGCGCCCGCTTCGCCGTGCACACCGTACAGTTGCTCCGCGCGTTCGTAGTACGGCGCCAGCGTCGCGTAGTCGATCGGCCACGCCGGCGAAACGCCATCGACGTGCTGGACCTCGCCGAAGTCTTCCGGCCGCAGGCGATACATCACCGTGCCCCAGAACTTGGTGTTCCCGCCGACGCAGTAATGCGTGTACGGCCGGAACGGCGTGCCGCTCTCGTCGAGCCACGTTTCGGAGGTGCGGTAGCGTAACTGCCGCCACACCGAGTCGGCGCTCCAGTTCTGCTCCTCTTGCGCAACGAAGCCGCCGCGTTCGAGCACGAGGATCCTTGCGCCGGTGTCGGCGAGCTCGCGCGCCATGGTGCCGCCGCCGGCGCCACTGCCAATGATGACGATGTCGAACGTCGTCGTCACTTCGCGTAGATCTGGTCCATGAGCCGCTGATCTTCCATCGCTCGCTCGAGGCTCATCTCGGGTGTGGTGCCGTTGCAGATCGACTGGCGGAAGTCGCGATACATCGCCTGGTAGCCGCGAATGTCGCGGAAGCCGGGGAAGATGATGCGGGGAAATCCCTGGCCGCGCGCGAGCAGGACGATGCCGTTCGATTCAAACGTGATGACACCCTTGCGGCCGAACAGTTTGGACAGGCGCAAGCCTTTCAGCAACGACGGAATCTCGCGCGAGTAGTACAGCGAGCCAACCGCGCCGTTGTCGTAGTGGAAGGCCACCATCATGCTCTTGGCGCGTCGATCAGGTCCCTCGCGCGACGGCGTCGGCTGGAAGCCGCTGATGCTCGTGATCTTCGGTCCCAGGCTCCCGGCGATGTGCAGCCAGTGGATGCCTTCCTCAAAGAAGGCGTCACCACCCGCCATCGACTCGTCGTTACGCCAATCGTCGGCCGCCTTCAATCGCCTGACGATGGTGCTGAAGTGGCCGAAGACCATCTCGCCGATCACGCCGTCCGCGAGGAGCTGTCGCAGTTTGATCGCCAGCGGCTTGTAGTGATCGTTCTCGCCGATCAGCACCACCTTGCCAGCCCGGTCTCGCGCTTCCTTCACTACCTCGTAATCGCCCATGGTGGGGAAGGCCGGCTTCTCGACCAGCACGTGCTTGCCGGCCGCGAGGGCCTGCAGCGTGAGGTTCAAGTGGAAGCTCGGCGGCACGGCAATGACGACGGCGTCGATGTTGGGGTCGTTGATGGCCTCGGCGTAGTCGCCGTAGCTCCCGCTGCCGCGGAACTTGCCGCAAAACTCGGCGGCCTTGGCCTTGTCGCGGCTGGCGTAGCCGCAGACGATCTCGCTCCTGAAGCGCCGCAGGTTGCGGCTGTGCACCCGGGTGATGAAGCCACAGCCCAGGAAGGCGATGCGGAGGGGTGCTGACATCGGCGGAATCCATCATACCGTTGTTGGAAAGGGCCAACCCTATCGCCGGCCGACGGTGATCACGACGTCGAGCGTTGCTCCCGAGGCGACGGTGATGCCAGTCGCGGGTACCTCGTTGCGGCCCTGCCGAATGGATTGAACCCGCCACTCCGGTGACAGGCCGAGCAACTGCACGCGACGCAACCCAAACAGGCCGTCGATGCGGAACGCGCCATCGGCACTAACCTCCACATCGTCCGCAGCCAGCGGATTGATCTCTTCGCCATCGTCGATCCACTCCGCCGCCACACGCAGGTCGGTTAGAGGGGGCAAGCCGTCTTTCTCTGCCACGATCCGGCCGGTGATTCGCCCCGGTTCCTGTAGCAGCAGCCCCAGCTCCACGGTGTCGTCGAGGACGTTGGCCACCTCGAACGCCACCAACGGCTCGCTGTCGCCTTGCGCGTGTGCCGCGATGAAATAGCGGCCCTCGAGCAGCCCGGGAACCGTGCCCGCACCGTCGGCGTCGAGCGCGATCGCCCGGACCATGCGCGGCTCGACGCGGTAGAGCCAGGCCTTGATGCCCGTCGCACCGCTTGCGGGAACCGAGATGCGGGCGGTGAGCGAACGGGCCGTAATCTTTGGGTACCTGAAGGTGATGCCCGAGGTTACGAGGCCGCCGCTCACACGGATGGTTTCGGCCGACTCAGTGGCGGCGACTCCGGGATAGAAGACGGTTGGCGCCCGTGGCCGGTCGGCGGTCACCGGCAGGTCCAGCGACAACACGGTGTCACCGCTCGGCAGCCGAAGGAGCTCGAACGTACCGTCAGCCTTGGTCTGAGCCGTTGACCCGAGGAAGATTGACGGCGACACCGAAGGTCCAAGGGCGGCACTGACCGTCGCTCCGCCCACCGGCCGGCCCTCTGCGTCAATGACGCGGCCACGAAGCACGGCAGCGAGACTCAACCGGAAGTCGATCCCCGTTCGATGCTGATCGTGCCCGACGACGACCGGGCCGCAGACGGCTTGGGTCGCATCTGTCGCGCCGTAACAAGTTCGCAGATACAACGAGTCCATGGCGAGGACGTGGTATTCGTGCTCGGCCAGGTTCATGAACTGGTAGAAGCCCGTTGCGTCGGTCGTGGTTTGTTGGCTCCCGCCAACAGTCCTCAGCGCTGCCAGACTTATAGCAACGTTTGCGAAGGGTTCTCCGGATTGCGCGTCAGCGACGCGCCCCGAGATGGAGCCGGTGCCGGGCGGCAGGGGTTTGAACCCCGGGGGCCCGGCAGCAGACTGCCCGGCCTCGCCGTCCGCGGACAAGGCGAGGATGACGAGCGCGATGGTCAGGCGAAGTGACATCCGGCTGGCCCTTGCCGAGGGGATGATATAACTCGAACCCTTGGCCCCTCAAACTGTCTGGACAGTCTTTGCTGCCACGGTCGCCCGGTTCGGCAAGCGCGTGGCGATCGAAGTGCAGCGCCCCGACCGCGTCGATCGCTTCACCTACCAGCAGCTCTACGACCTGGCGGTCGCCCACGGCGTGTGGCTGGCCGCTGGCGGCGTGCAGCCGGGCGACCGCTGCGCCATCCTCGCCCACAACGACGCGCACTGGTGCGCGGTCTACCTGGGGATCCTGCGGGCCGGTGCCACCGCGGTACCGCTCGACACCAACTACTCGGCCAAACAGGTCGCGACCATCGTCAAGGACTCGGGCGCGCGCCTGCTGTTCGTCAGCGAGCGACTCCGGCCGGTCGTGGCTGAAGCGCTCAATGCCGGACTGATCGATCCCCAGATCGACATCGCCGACGTCCACTCGTCTCCGGGCACGGCGACGGCTCTGTCACCCGAGGCGCAGTACCCACCTACGGCACCCGCGGTGATCCTGTACACCTCGGGGACCACGTCGGACCCGAAGGGCGTGGTGTTGACGCACGCCAACCTGCTGGCCGAGCGCGATGCCGCCTTCAAGGTGGTGACGGTCACCGACCAGGACGCGCTGCTGGGCGTGTTGCCGCTGTTCCACTCGCTGGCGCAGCTGGCCAACCTCCTGCTGCCATTCGCCGCCGGCGCCCGCGTCGTCTACCTGGAGACTGTCAACTCCGCCGACCTGGTGCGCGCGCTCAAGGAGCGGCAGATCACGATCTTCTGCTGCGTGCCGCAGTTCTTCTACCTGATCCACCAGCGGGTGATGCAGCAGGTGCAGAAGTCGGGCCTGGTGACGCGCGTGGTCTTCCGAGCACTGCTCGCCCTGAACTTTCGCCTGCGCCGCATGGGTCTCAACCTGGGGCCGGTGTTTTTCGGCAAGGTGCACGACGTGATGGGCCGGAAGATGCGGCTGCTGGTCACCGGCGGCTCCAAGTTCGACCCGGCGATTGGGCGCGACCTCTACTCGCTGGGCTTCACCATCCTGCAGGCCTATGGCCTGACCGAGACGAGCGCCTGCGCCAGCATCAACACGCCGGACGAGGCCCACATCGACACCGTGGGCAAGCCGCTGCCGGGCATGGCGATCAAGATCCTGCCGCCCGAGGCCGGAGCGGCCGATGGTGAGATCGCGGTGCAGGGCCCGATCGTGATGGCGGGCTACTACAACCGGCCCGACGTGACCGCGCAGGTCATGCAGGATGGCTGGTTCCTGACCGGCGACCTGGGCCGCATGGACGCCGAGGGCCGGCTGCAGATCACCGGCCGCAAGAAGGAAATGATCGTCCTGGCCTCGGGCAAGAACATCTATCCCGAAGAGATCGAAGCGCATTACCGGCAGTCGCCCTTCGTGAAGGAGATCTGCGTGATGGGCCTGGCCGAGCCGGGCCGGCCGAGTACCGAGCGGCTGTTTGCCGCGGTGGTGCCGGACATGGACCTGATGCGCGAGCGGAAGATCGTCAACGCCGGCGACATCCTGCGCTTCGAGCTCGAAGGCCTCGCGGTCGGCCTGCCGGCGCACAAGCGCGTGCTCGGCTACGACATCTGGTTCGAGCCGTTGCCGCGTACCACCACCCAGAAGATCAAGCGGCACGAGGTCGAGCGGCGGGTGTGCGAGCGCCAGCTGGCGGCGACCGCGGACGCCGCGGCGCCGTTGTCGGATCAGCACCAGGCGTGGCTGGACGACGCGCATGTGGGGGACGCGGCCGCGGTGATCCAGGCGCGCCTGCGCGACGGCGTGAGGCTGCGTCCCGACGCGAACCTCGAGCTGGACCTCGGGCTCGACTCGATGGAGCGGGTGGAACTGCTGACCGAGTTGGAGCAGCGCTTCAATGTCAGGGTGCCGCAGGCCGCGACCCACGAGATCTTCACCGTGGCGCAACTGGTGGAGGCGGTGCGGCCAGGCCTCGAGAACGACCCCCACACCAAAGGGCTGTCGACGAGCGACGAGTCGTGGTCGGTCTTGCTGCGCGACCTGCCGCCGGTAACCGACCCGGTGCTCGGGGGCTTGCTCGAACGGAAGCCCATCGTGACGCCACTCACGTTCGTGCTGTCGAAGGTCGCGCGCGTGGCGTTGGGCCGTGTCAGGGTGACCGGGCTCGACCAGCTGCCGGCACGCGGCGCGTTCATCATCAGCCCGAATCACCAGAGCTACCTCGATCCGCTCTTTGTCAGCGGCGTGCTGCCGTACCGCGTGTGGCGCCAGCTGTTCTACGTGGGCGCGGTTGAGTACTTCGAGACGCCGTTCACCCGGTGGTTCGCGCGCACCGTCAACCTGGTGCCGGTGGACGCCGACTCAAACCTGGTGCCGGCCATGAAGGCCGGCGCGTTCGGCCTGTCGCACGGCAAGGTGCTGGTGCTGTTCCCCGAAGGGGAGCGCTCCATCGACGGCACGGTCAAGAAGTTCAAGAAGGGCGCGCCAATCCTGGCACAGCACCTCGGCGTGCCGATCGTTCCCGTGGCGATCAAGGGCGTCTACGAAATCTGGCCGCGCAACCGTCCCTTGAACTGGCGGCGGCTGCTGCCGTTCAGCGGCCACCGCGTGACGGTGGCGTTCGGCGAGCCGATGAGGTTTGACGAAAAGGCCAGCTACGCCGACAGTACCGCGCAGCTCCGCGAGCGCGTGGTCGAGATGTGGGGAATGTCCGGCTAAAGCCGGACACCACATTAGGATGTAGCGTCCGGCTTTAGCCGGACCATTCAGACCCCGATATCGCGATCGCGGACGCCAATCAGGTAGAGAATCCCGTCGAGGCCCATCGACGAAATCGACTGCTTCGCGCTCGAGCGCACCAGCGGCTTGGCCCGGAAGGCGATCCCTAGTCCGGCCAACCGTAGCATCGGCAGGTCGTTGGCGCCGTCGCCGACGGCAATGCACTGCTCGAGGCTCAGGCCCTCGCTCGCGGCAATCACCTGCAGCATCTCGGCCTTGCGTGCGCCGTCCACGATCGGCAGCACTACCTCGCCGGTGACCACGCCGTCGCGAATCTCCAGCGTGTTGGCGTGCAGGTGGTCGATGCCGAGCCGCTGCTGCAGCACGCTGCCGAAGAACGTGAAACCGCCAGACAGGATGGCCGTCTTGTAGCCGAGCCGCTGCAGCGTCGCGACGAGGCGCTCGGCGCCGTCGGTAAGCGGTATGCGCGCGATCACCTGCTGCAGCGCCGCTTCCGGCAGGCCCTTCAGTAGCGCCACTCGCCTGCGGAACGACTGCTGGAAGTCGAGTTCGCCGCGCATGGCCGCCTCGGTGATCGCGCGTACCTGGTCGCCGGCGCCGGCCAGCACAGCCAGTTCGTCGATCACTTCGCCCTGAATCAGCGTCGAGTCCATGTCGAACGCCACCAGTCGCCGGTTGCGGCGAAAAATAGAGTCGTGCTGGAACGCAACGTCCACGTCGCCCGACTCCGTCAGCGTCGCTAAGCCCGTGCGCACGGCATCTTCATCGACCAGCGTCGCCGCGCTCGGCGCGGTCGCCGTGAACTCCACGCAAAACCGAGGCTGCGCCTCGTCCAGTTGCAACGGCACCCGCGACGACAGGCGGTCGATGCGGTCGATGTTGAGCCCGGCCTGCGCCAGCACGCCCGAAACCTGGGCGATGTGCGACGCGCCGATGGCGGGACCAAGCAGCGTGACGATGAATCGCCGGCGAGCTTGCGCGTTGACCCAGGCGGCGTATTCCTCGGCGGTCGAGGCCGAGAACTTCACTTCGACACCCAGGGCATGCGATTCAAGCAGCAGGTCGGTGAGCAGGGCCGACGAGCGCAGTTCTTCGCGCAGCTCGATCAGGATGCCGAAGGCGAGACCGTCGTGGATCACCGCCTGGCCGATGTCGAGCACGCGCACGTCGTAGCGCGCGAGAATGGAGGTGAGGGCGTGCGTCAGCCCGGGCCGGTCGTGACCGGTCACCCGGATCAGCAGGGCGCTTGGCGCGGTCAATCCCGCAGCGCCCTGGTCATGAAGGCGGCAATCGCGGCGCCCACCTCGGGCGCGATCTTGGCAGTTGGACCGAGGGACGCATACTCGGCCACCTCGCCGGTCTTCGCCGCGACCAGCAGGTGATTGACGCCCGGCACCTTCACCACTTCCGTTTCCGTCTTGGTTCGGCGCGCCCTCGCGTACTCGGCGAGCTGGTCGGCGTGGTGCGGCTTCACCTGCGTGTCGAGTTCACCCTGCACGATCAGCACCGGCTGGCGCGTGTCGCGCATGGCCCGCTCCGGATCGAAGGTCAGGAAGCTGTAGAACCACGGCGTGTCGGCCACCTTGCGGGCCTCTTCGGGCAGGTCCTGCCAGCCGCGGCCCGAGACGACCGCCGCGTTGATCTTCTCCTGCAGCGCCACCTTCTCGGCCCGCTGGCCATCGTCGATCTTCATCTGATCGAGCAAATGTTTCTGCTGCTCGAGCACGATGGTGGCGCCGCTGGCCGATGGACCGGCGAGCAGGGCCATGGCGCCGACCTTGCCGCGTTCGCGGCCCGCCAGCAGCATGGCCACGAGCGCGCCCTCGCTGTGACCGACCAGACCAATGCGCTCCTTGTCCACGTCCTTGCGCTTCTCGAGCCACACCAGCACCGACCGCGCATCTTCGGCGTAGTCGGCAATGGTCACCGACTCGGAGCGGCCGCCGCTCTGGCCAACCCCGCGCTTGTCGTACCGCACCACGATGAAGCCGGCGGCGACGAGGTCGCGGGCGAGCTGGCCGAACACCGGGATCCCCGCGACCGTCTCGTCACGATCGGTCGGCCCCGAGCCGCCGATCAGTATTAGCGCCGGCAGCGGCGCCGTGGCGTTGGCCGGCTTGGTGATGGAGCCGGCGAGGTTGAAGCCGGTGGCCGGGATGGTCACAGCCTCGTCGCCTGGCAGCGAGAACGCGGCGGTGCGCGATGCCGAAGAGGCAATGTCTTCGCGCGCCATTTCCAGCGTCTGCGATGGAATGCTCAGGCGCAGCAGGTTGCCGGCCGGACCCGTCCACAGTTCGAACGGCAACTCGCCCGCCGGGGCCGGATTGATGAAGAGCAGCGAGTATTTCGTGGCATTGATGGTCACGCGAGGCGTGTCGATGCGTTCGGCCGCCGTCGCCAGCAGCCTGATCGTCACCTCGGCTTGCGGCGCCACGTAGGCCTTCAGCTCGACGCCGGGCTTCAAGCCCTGCAGGCGCATGGCCAGCGCCGCGTACGAACCGAGAAACGCATTGGGCAGCACCACGGCATCGGCGGACACCGGATCGACTTTCGTCTGCGGCGCGCCCTGTACCGAGATTACGTTCGAGGCCTGGCCCTTGGCGAAGATGGTTTTCACGGTCACGTCCTGTCCGCGGACGACGCCGTCAACGAGCAGCGATTTGGGCTGCCACTGCGCGTCGTACACCACCTCGGCGGTCCGCGACGTGATGTCGATCGGCGGACCCAGGCGGCTCGAGCCGCGCACGACCCACTCGTCGCCGCTGCGCACCACCACCACTTCCTCGCGGCCGATCGGCTGGGAGCGGAAGAACACGAGGAACTGGGTGTCGGCTGCGTCGGCCGCCGGCCGCGGCGCCTGGGCGGCGGCGCCCGAGACCATCAGGAGAACCGTGAGGGCAACGCCGGTAAGATGGAAGAGAGTCACACAACAGCTTAAAACATGTTTTCCCTCGACGGCTACCGGGCCCTCCGGACGGACGGCGGCGTGGCCAGGCGAACTGACCGTGCCGTTTTGGCGATTACCGGCTCCGATCGGGCGGCCTGGCTGCAGGGTCTGGTGACCAACGACGTGGCTTCGCTTGCGCCCGGCGACAGCCGGTATGCGACGTATCTGACGCCCCAGGGCCGGATGATCACCGACCTGACGGTGACGGCCCGGCCCGACCGGCTGCTGCTGGACGTTCCGGCGCCGCTCGCCGCGGCGCTCTGCGAGCGGCTCGACGGCTTGATCTTCGCCGAAGACGCCCAGGTGAGCGAGCAGGGCGACGCCCTCGAGCTGTGGACGGCGATCCTCCCCGGCGAACGCGGCGCGTTGGTCGATGCCATCGTGGATGCTGGCCAGCCACACGGTTTGCCGTATCCGGAGATCAGCCTCGACACCTTCGAGGTGGTGCGTATTGAGCGCGGCATCCCGCGGTTCCTGGTCGACATGGACAACGAAACCATCCCCCTCGAGGCCGGCATCGAAGACCGCGCCATCTCGTTCACTAAGGGGTGCTACGTCGGCCAGGAGGTGATCGTCCGGGTCACGCACCGCGGCGGCGGGCGCGTGGCGAAGAAACTGGTGCGCTGGAAGGCGGATCCGTCAGCCGCCGTCGTGCCGCTTCCCGGCTCCCGCATCTTTGCCGGAGAGGGAGAGAAGGACATCGGTCGCGTCACGAGCGCCGCATTCTCGCCGGCGCGCGAGGCCGTGGTCGGGCTGGGCTATGTGCATCGGGATTTCGTCGCCGCGGGTACGGAAGTCACAGTCGTATGGAATGATTCCCGGTCGAAGGTGACCATCGAATGATTTCGAGGCAACGGCTCGTCCTGCTGGGTTCGGCGTTCTTGGCAGCGGCAGTAGTTGCTGTGCCTCTTGCTCCAACCTTCGCCAAGGCTCCGGCTGGCAAGCAAGCCCCGACCACCAAGCCCCAAGCCCTGTGGTTCAAAGGCAACCTGCACACCCACACCGTGAACAGCGACGGCGACTCGACGCCGGACGATGTCGTGACGTGGTATCGGGAGCGGAATTACCAGTTCCTGGTGCTGACCGATCACAACTACCTGACCAGCGTCGAGGGCTTGAACGCCCTCCATGGCGCCGACGACAAGTTCCTGGTCGTCAAGGGTGAAGAGGTCACCAGCCGGTTCGGTGACAAGCCGCTGCACGTCAACGGGCTCGAGATCGAGCGCTTCGTGCCGCCGCCCGAGGGTGGCAGTTCGGTATTGGATGTCCTGCAGCAGATGGTCGACGGCATCCGCGCGGCCCGCGGCGTGCCGAGCATCAACCACCCGAATTTCGGATGGGCGATCTCGCCCGACGAACTGGGACAGGTGCAGCGCACGAAGCTGTTCGAGGTGTTCAACGGCCATCCCACGGTGAACAACCTCGGTGGTGGTGGCGTGCCAAGTCTCGAGGAAACGTGGGATCGCATCCTGTCGAGCGGCAAGCTGCTGTACGGCATTGCCGTGGACGATGCGCATTACTTCAAGCGGCCTGAGGATCCGGCGGCGCCGCGGCCGGGCAAGGGCTGGGTCCATGTGCGCGCGGCGCGGCTGGAGCCGCGCGCGCTGGTCGAGGCGCTCGAGCGCGGCGACTTCTACTCGTCCACCGGCGTCCAGATGCAGGCTGTGGATGCCAGCGCATCCTCTCTGTCGCTGTCGGTGAGGACTGAGCCGGCGAGCAAGTACCGCATCCAGTTCATCGGCCGGCAGGGCCGCGTGCTGAGCGAAGTGACCACGCCCACGGCGACCTACACCTTCAAGGGCGACGAGGGCTACGTGCGCGCGAAGGTCATGGAATCCAATGGCAAGGCCGCGTGGATTCAACCGGTGCCGGTCGGTGCCGCTGGCCCCAGGTGAGTGACCCCGTAGGGGCGGGCTTATGCCCGCCCGTGGTGGTCGTGGCTGCCGTCATCGAACGTGACGATGCGTTTCTGCTGACGCTGCGGCAGGCGGGTACGCACCTGGCGGATCATTGGGAGTTCCCTGGCGGGAAGGTCCACGTCAGCGAGACTCACGTCGAGGCCCTTCGTCGCGAGCTGTTCGAAGAACTCGACATCGTCGCCACCGTGGGTGAGGCCGTTCATACCGTCACCCATGCGTACCCGGAGAAGACCGTCGAGCTGCACTTCTATCGCTGCGGGTTCGAGGGCGAGCCGAAGCCGATGATGGGACAGGGGATGCGGTGGGTGCCGCGCGGCGAGCTGGCCGGCCTGCCGTTTCCCGACGCCGATCGGGACCTCATTAGAATCCTTTCTGAAGCGCCCAACTCTATATCCTCAGACCGCAATTGAGGAGGACGTGATGACTGGATTCCTGAAAACCAACGAACATCCGGCGGAGCGCGTGATTCGGGTCGCACTGGGCGTGACGCTGGTGGCCATGGCGGCCATGGGCACGATCGGGGTGTGGGGTTACATCGGCCTGGTGCCGATCGTCACCGGCCTCGCCGGCACCTGCCCCCTTTATAGTGTCTTTGGTATTTCCACGTGTCCGATGCCCAAGACGAAGGCCTGATCGATCTCGAGTTGGCGCGCCGAGCTGGCGGCGGCGACCGCGAGGCGTTTTCCGCGCTGGTCACGCGGCACCAGGCGAGCGTCTACCGGCTGGCGCGGCACGTGGCCGGGACGCGTGACGAAGCCGAAGACGTGCTGCAGCAGACATTCCTGTCGGCCTGGCAGGGCGTGTCTCGGTTCCGCGGGGAATCGAGCGTGCGGACCTGGTTGCTGACCATTGCCCGCAACGCGGCGGTGACCCGCCGCGTCCGCGCGGCGCGCGAACCGATTGACGCGACGCCGCTCGACGACCTCGGCATCCGCGCCGGCTGGGGTGGGCCGAATCCTGAACAACTGGCGGTGGCGGCGGAACAGCACGGTCGCTTGGTTGCCGCGCTCGCTGGCCTTGCCCCGGACGAACGGGAAGTCCTCACGCTGCGCGACCTCGAGGGACTGAGCGGCGAGGACGTGGCCGCCATGCTGGGCCTGACTACGGCGGCCATGAAGAGCCGGCTGCACCGGGCGCGCTTACGCCTGGCCGAGGCCGTGAGGGGAGGGACGATGCATGCGACCAAGTGAGCGCACAGTGGCCGGGCTGACTTGCTCTGAAGTCCTGGCGGACCTGTCGCCGTACCTGGATGGTGAGCTGGCGCCTGACCGGCGCGGCAATATCGAGGCACATGTTTCCGAGTGTCAGGCCTGCGCCGCATTCGGCCAGGCCTTTGGCGGCATGGTCGACGCCGTGCGGGCGCGGCTCCGCGAACCTGAACCGGTGCCTGCCGAGATTGCCGAGCGGCTCAAGACCGCGCTCGGTTCATGACGGCTGCTAGCCCCGTGCGGGACCGGCAGAGGCGGATCATGGGGCAGGACGAGCACTTCGGCTTGCGGGCGCTGCAGTGCGTGGCGCCAAAATCCATCAACGCCTGGTTGAAGTCGAACACGTGCTTGTGCGGCAGCACGGCTTCGCTGTGCGCCCACAGACGTTTCTTCATGGCGTGGCTCTTCGGATCGCCCTTGCCGATGAAGATGCGAAACAGCACCCGCGCCACGTTGGTGTCGAGAATAGCGGCGCGCTCACGAAAGGCAAAGCTGCGGACCGCGCCGGCGGTGTACTCGCCAATGCCCTTGAACGACAGCAGCGTCTCGCGGTCCGACGGCAGCTGGCCGTCGTACTTTTCGACCGCCTGCTGGGCGATCGACTGCAGCCGCCTCGGGCGGATGTTGTAGCCCAGCGGATACCACGTCTTGGTGACCTCGGCCGGTGGCGCCTCGGCGAGCACGGCGAAGCTCGGGTACTTACCGAGCCACTCAAGGTACTTCGGCAGCACGCGATCGACCTGCGTCTGCTGCAGCATGATCTCCGACACGAGGATGTGGTACGGGTCGCTGGTGTTGCGCCACGGCAGATCGCGGCCGTTCTTGCGGTACCAGGCCAGCAGGTTTCGGCGAAAGCGCTGCCGCAAGGCCGGCGCCGGCAGGGGTGGGGTGCGTGGTTTAGGCGGCAAGTGTGGTGATCAGTAAGCCGCAATGTAGCCTCCGGCTTTAGCCGGAGCGGCTGCGACGCCCTATAATCCTACCAGTGTCCATCTACACAAAAACCGGCGACACCGGCGATACCAGCTTGTTCGACGGCACCCGGGTCTCGAAGACCCACCCGCGGGTGATCGCGTACGGCGACGTGGACGAGGTGCAGGCGTGCCTCGGCATGGTGCGCGCCGCCGGCCTGCCACCGGACCTGGATGAGATGTGCGTGTCTCTCCAGCGCGACCTGTTCGCGCTGGGCGCGCGGCTCGCCGACCCGTCGCACAAGATCGCGAGGCGGGTCGAGAAGATCGTGATCAACGACGAGAGCATCAGTCGCCTCGAAGGTTGGATCGACAAACTGGATGAGCAAATCGCGCCACTGCGCCACTTCATCCTGTCTGACGGTTGCCCGGCCGGCGCGGCGCTCCACTACGCGCGCACCGTGTGCCGCCGCGCGGAGCGGTCGGTGCTGCTGCTCGGCGCCGACGCCGTCGAACCGGTGGTGATCGTCTACCTGAACCGGCTGTCGGATTTGCTGTTCACGATCGCCAGGGCGGCAAACCATCGAGCCGGTGTCCAAGAAACTCAGTGGTGAACCTCGAGCAAGCCTACGCGGCTTGTCAGCGGCTGGCTGAATCCCACTACGAGAACTTTCCGGTCGCCTCGCGCCTGATGCCCGCGCGGCTGCGTCCACACGTCGCCGCCATCTATGCCTTTGCCCGCACCGCCGACGATTTCGCGGATGAGCCCGGCCGCGAGCCGGACGAGCGTTTGCGACTACTGGATGAGTGGGGGAGGCGGCTTGATGGCGAGCACTTTCCCGACGCAAAGCGCCCTCCCGACCAGCAGTGCCCTCCCGACATGATCTTCAGCGCGCTGGCGAACACGCGCGAACGCTTCGACCTCCCGGCGGAGTTGTTCCACGACCTGTTGAGTGCATTCAAGCAGGATGTCGTAACGACTCGGTATGCGTCGTGGAACGACGTCCTGGACTACTGCCGGCGATCTGCAAACCCGGTGGGCCGCCTGGTCCTGCGGCTGAGTGGCTATCGCGATGGGGCGCTCGACCGCGCCAGCGATGCCGTATGCACGGCATTGCAGCTCACCAATTTCTGGCAGGACCTGGCCATCGACTGGCCGCGCGGCCGGCTCTACGTGCCCGAAGAAACCTGGCGGGCCGCCGGCGCCGACCCGACAGCCCTCGATCGCGGCCGCCTGACGCCGGAGTGGGCGGCGGCCATGCGCGCCTGCGGCGCACGCACGCGGCAACTGTTCGCCGCCGGCCGCCCGGTCTGCGACGGGGTCGGCGGCCGCCTTCGCTACGAGCTGCGCGCCACCTGGCTCGGCGGTTCCCGCATTCTCGATCGCCTCGAAGCCGGCCACTACGACGTCTTCACGTCGCGTCCGGCGCTCGGCACCAGCGATGCATTAGTGATAGCGTTTGGCACAGCCCTTTGGCGCCGGCACGCTGGCACCGTGGCACCAACCCCTTAGGCACCATTAGGCACGCTAGGCACCTTAGGCACCCGTGGCAAGAGACACATCATTCTCGTACTCGTTCCTAGTCCTGCCAGACGAGCAGCGTCAGGCTATTGGCCTGGTCTGGGACTTCTGCCGCGCCGTGGACGATGCGGTGGATGAGGCGCCGGATGAGGTGACCGCGGCACGCGAGATTGGCCGGTGGCGCGAAGAGGTGGGCCGACTGTTCGGCGGCGAAGCCCCGCTCACGCCGCAGGGGCAGAACCTGGCACCGGTAGTGGCGGCCTTTTCGTTGTCGCGGCAGCCGTTTGACGACCTGGTCGACGGCGTCGAGATGGACCTTCGTCACAAGACGTACCAGACCTTCGACGAGCTGTCCGGCTATTGCCGCCGCGTCGCCTCGGCGGTCGGCCTGATGTGCATCGAAATCTTCGGCGCGCGCGACTCGCGCTCGCGCGACTACGCCTTCAACCTGGGCCTGGCCCTGCAGCTCACCAACATCATTCGCGACGTGGCCGTTGACCTCAAGAATGGCCGCGTCTACCTGCCGCAAGAAGACCTCGCGCGCTTCGGCGTATGCGAAGCCGACTTGCGCGCCGGTGTCGTCACCCCGGCCATGCGCAACCTGCTGGCGCACCAGTGCCAGCGCGCGCGCCAGTTCTACACCGCCGCCGCGCAGGCCATGCCCCACGCCGATGCGCACAAGCTGGTTGCGGCCGAGATCATGGGCGGCATCTACTTCGAGATCCTCCAGCGCATCGAGCGCCGCCACTACGACGTGTTCGCCGAGTTGATTCGCGTACCCAAGGCCGTGCGGGCGCGAATTGCGCTCGCGATCTGGGCGCGTGGGCAGCTGTCGGCGCTCGGCTATCGCCTGTTTTCACGCGCGTGACCGCCGACGCCGTAGTCATTGGCGGCGGCGTGGCCGGCTTCAGTGCCGCCACCGCGCTGGCAGAAGCCGGCGCGCGGGTGTTGCTGCTCGAAGCCCGTCCAGGGCTGGGCGGCCGCGCCACGGCCTTTACCGATCCGGAAACCGGCGAACGCGTCGACAACGGCCAGCACATCCTGATGGGCTGTTACGTTGACACGTTGGCGCTGCTGGCGCGCATCAACGCGCTCGACCGCGTGCGGTGGCAGGCGGGTCTTGCGCTGACCATGGTCGACCAGCAGGGCCGCGAGTCGGTGCTGAAGTTGCCGCCCCTGCCGTCGCCGCTGCACCTGCTCGGCGGTGTGCTCGCGTGGGACGCGCTCAGCTGGGCCGAGCGCCTATCGATTCTTCGCGTGGGCGCAGCCCTTGGTCCGCCTAACCACCTTCGCCAAGGCTACGGCGGTCAAGAAGGCGGACGCTACATCCCCACCGAACCGTCCCGCGAAACCGTCCGCGAATGGCTCACCCGACTCGGCCAGGCGCCGCGCCTCTGCGAGCTGTTCTGGGAACCCCTGGCGCTGGCCGCGCTCAACCAGTCGATCGACCAGGCGGCGGCGTCGTACTTTGTCGGCATTCTCGAGCGGATGTTCGGCCCCGATCCTTCGTCGGCCGCGTTGGTAATGCCAGTGGTGCCGCTCGACGAACTGTATGCCGAACCGGCGCGGGCGTGGCTCGAGGCGCGCGGCCACGAGGTGCGGGTCAACGCGCCGGCCAGGGTGGTGGTCGAGGGCGATCGCGTGACCGGCGTGCGCGTGCGCGGCGAGCACATTTCAGCGCCGGTCGTGATCTCCACCGTGCCGTGGCATGCGCTCGGCGCCGTGTTCGAGGAGCCCCCCGCTGCGTTGGCCGGCACCATCGCCAATGCGTCGGCACTGGGCAGCCTGCCGATCGTGACGGTGAACCTGTGGTTCGATCGTCCGGTGATGCATGAAGCGCTGATCGGATTGCCCGGGCGCGCGTTTCAGTGGGTGTTCGATCGCCGCGCCATTGTCGGCGGCGCCAGTTCCCACCTGTCGATGATCTCGAGCGGCGCCGAGACGATCGTCGCGATGGGCAACGACGAACTGATCGCGCTGGCGCTGGCCGACGTGCGAGCGGCGCTGCCGGCAGCTCGCAGCGCGGTGCTGCGCAAGGGCCTGGCCGTGCGCGAGAAGCGGTCGACCTTTTCGCTGGCGCCGGACGCGCCGCCCCGGCCGCAGACCGAGACTGCCATTGCCGGGTTCCTGCTGGCGGGCGACTGGATCGATACCGGCCTCCCGGCGACGATTGAATCGGCGGCGGTGTCGGGCCACCGCGCGGCAGCCCTTGTCTCAACCACGAAGCACACGAAGACAGAAACCACGAAGCACGCGAAGACCGAAGCCACGAAGCACGCCAACCACTATTAAAATTAGATTCTTCGTGTCCTTCGTGTGGATCTCCGTGTCCCTCGTGGTTGCCTTTTGGAAATGACATCAATACTTGCCCACTATTCGGAGGTCGCGCTCAAGGGCAAGAACCGCCCGTGGTTCATTGGCCGGCTGGTGCGCCATCTGCACATGGCGCTGGCCGGATTGAGCGTGAAGGAGATCCGGACGCCGATGGGCCGGATCGAGATCGTGCTCGGCCGCGAGGCGACGGCCGGCGAGATTCGCGATCGCATGTCGCGCGTGTTCGGCATTGCCAACTACTCGGTGGCGACCCGCGTGCCGCTCGACTTCGACGGCATGGCCGAGGCGATTGTCTCGCGGCTGCCGCCGCGCGAAAGTGCGTCGAGTTTTCGGGTGTACGTGCGCCGCGCCGATCAGCAGTTCGCGACGCCCTCGCCCGACCTGGCACGCGACCTGGGCTCGAAGGTCTGGCGCGCGCGCGGCTGGAAGGTGGACCTGGATCATGCCGACCTGGTGATCAGCGTCGAGATCGTGCCGGGGCAGGCGTACCTCTACATGCAGAAGGAGGCGGGGCCCGGCGGATTGCCGACCGGTACGGCCGGCCGCGTGACGGCGCTGCTGTCGGGCGGCATCGATTCGCCCGTGGCGGCGTGGCGCATGATGAAGCGCGGTTGCCACGTGACGCTGGTGCATTTTCATAGCGCGCCGTTCCTGTCGAACATTTCGCAGGGAAAGGCCCGCCGGCTGGCCGAGGTCCTGACGCGCTACCAGTTGCGGTCGCGGCTGTTCCTGGTGCCGTTTGGCGAGCTGCAGCGTGAGGTGACGCTCGGCGTGCCCGGCGCCCTGCGGGTGATCATCTACCGGCGCTTCATGCTGCGCATCGCCGAGCGCATCGCCCGCGACGCCAGGGCGAAGGCGCTGGTGACGGGTGACGTGATTGGCCAGGTCGCGTCGCAGACCCTCGACAACCTCGCCGCCGCCGACAGCGCGACCCGGTTGCCGATCCTGCGGCCGCTGGTCGGCATGGACAAGGAGGAGATCATGAGCCAGGCGCAGCGGCTGGGCACCTTCGAAATCTCGATCGAGCCCGACCAGGACACCTGCACCCTGTTTACGCCTCGCCATCCAGAGACCCATGCCCGCCGGCACCAGATTGACGAGGTCGAGGCCGGGCTGCCCATTGCCGAGATGGTCAAGGCCGCGGCCGCCCAGGCCGTGGTGGAAGACCTGGTGCACCCGCGGCCGGCAATGGTCCGCCTGAAGGCGGACGCCACATCGATGTAGCGTCCGGCTTTAGCCGGACCGCGGGATCTGCGTCATCTGTGTTGCCGGTGATAAAGTAATTCGGCATGCCTACCGTCGAAGACATCCTCGGAGCCGACGCCAGCGCCCTCCTGACGCACCAGTGCAAGATCCCGAAAGAGACGCTGCACCTGCCCGGCCCCGACTTCGTGGAGCGCATCCACCTGTCGTCGAACCGGCCGGTGCCGGTCCTGGGCCGCCTGCAATCGCTGCTCGATCATGGGCGGCTGGGTGGCACGGGCTACGTTTCGATCCTGCCCGTTGACCAGGGCATTGAGCATTCCGCCGGCGCGTCGTTTGCGCCCAACCCGCAGTATTTCGATCCCGAGAACATCGTGAAGCTGGCGATCGAGGGCGGTTGCAACGGCGTGGCCTCGACGCTCGGCGTGCTCGGCATGACCGCGCGCAAGTACGCGCACAGGATTCCGTTCATCCTCAAGCTGAACCACAACGAGTTCCTCTCGTATCCGAACGCCTACGATCAGATCAAGTTCGCCAGCGTGAAGCAGGGCTTCGACATGGGCGCGGCCGGCGTCGGCGCGACCATCTACTTCGGTTCGGAAGAGTCGAAGCGGCAGATCCAGGAAGTGACCGAGATGTTCCAGCACGCGCACGAGTTGGGCATGTTCACCGTGTTGTGGTGTTACCTGCGCAACTCGGCGTTCAAGACCAAGGAGGTGGACTACCACCTCTCCGCCGACCTCTCCGGCCAGGCCAACCACCTCGGCGTGACGATCGAGGCCGACATCATCAAGCAGAAGCTGCCCGAGAATAACGGCGGCTACAACGCGGTCAACTTCGGCAAGACCCACAAGAAGGTCTACTCGGACCTGAGCAGCGATCATCCGATCGACCTCACGCGCTACCAGCTCGCCAACTGTTACATGGGCCGCGCCGGCCTGATCAACTCGGGCGGCGCTTCGGCGGGGGAGAGCGACCTCAAGGAAGCGATCAAGACGTCGGTGATCAACAAGCGCGCCGGCGGCATGGGCCTGATCTCGGGCCGCAAGGCGTTCCAGCGCCCGATGAAGGAAGGCGCCGCCTTACTGAACGCGATCCAGGACGTCTATCTCAACAAGGGCATCACCATCGCGTGACGCGGCCCTCGACCTGGGTCGCGGTCCTTGCTGCAATAGTCCTATTGGCCGGCGCGTCGCAACTGACGCGCGCCGGCTACTCCGTTGACGAGGAGTTCACCCTCTTCGCCGTCCGCGGCATCGAGCTCGGCGGCCTGCCGCACCTGCCGTCAGCGCTTCTCTACGACCGCGGCCTCGCCTACTCCTACGCCAGTTGGATGGCCGGCTGGCTCACCGGTTCGCAACTTCCAGCCTATCGTGCACTGAGCCTGCTGAGCGCGCTGGTGTCGGTGCTCCTGGTCTTCGCCATCGTCGGCCGGCACGCAACCGATCGCGCCGCGGTGCTCGCCGCGACGTTGGTATCGATGTCGCTGCCCTTCTGGGCCACCGCCACCACCGGCCGCTTCTACGCGCCGTTCCTCGCCTCGTATCTGGCGGTGTTGTGGCTGCTGAGCACCCGAGGCCAGCGCACCTTAGGCACTCTAGGCACCCTAGGCACCATCGCGTTCGTTTCGCGTTTAACCCACGAACTCGCATTCACGCTGCCGGCCATCCCCCTCGTGTGCGCGCTACTGGGTGTGCGCGCCAAGCGACGGGCGTGGCTGGCCGCCGCCGCCGCCATCGTCACCGGTCTCGTGGCGGCTCAGGGGCTCCTGTTCTTGCTGCATGCGCTCGAACCGTCCAGCGGCGAGACCATGGTGAGGCGATTCTTCCTGTGGCAGGTGTTGAACCTGTTCGAGGTGCCGCCCAGCGGCCAGTACGGCCACACGCTGGCCGCGATGGTGGTGGCGTGGCTGCTGGTGCCCGCCCGCGCCGGACTTGCCACCGTCGCCGGATTATCTTTCGCGGCCATGGTGCTCTCGTTCTCGATCGCGCGCGCGTCGAATCTGGGTCCCCTGGACGTGGCCACGGTGGCGCGAGTGGCCTCCGACGGCGCCGTGTACCCGCTGGACATGTTCCGTCACCTCGCCGCAGCGCACCCGGTGCTGACGATGCTGGCGCTGGCGTCGCTCGGCGCGCGCCTCCTGGGCGCCGGTGGCGAGTGGCGGCTGCACGAGCGCGGCGCGCACCTGTTGTGGCTGTTCTGGGTCCTCTGGTTTGGGGTGATCGATTCCGGCATCACCACCAATTACCTGCTGCTGCCGGTCGTGCTGATGCTGGCAGCTATTGCCATCGACGTTGATGCCATCGTCGGGCGCTTGCTCCCACGCCGTGTCGCCTTCGCCGTGGTCGCCCTCGTCGCGTTGGCCCTGGGGCTGGATCAATGGCGTGGCTCGGGTTCCATTGACGATCGCCTCGAAGCCGCGCGACCCACCATCGACATTCCCGGCATGGACGAAGTGCGCGCCGGCCTGCTGCCGGCGGATCGCGTCGCCTGCACCGACGAACTGGCGTGTCTCATGCTGGTCGGCCGAATTGACCGGTGGCTCGCGCTCGACGACTTCGTCCGCGATCGCTTCCTGGTTACGCGGCCGGATGGCACGTCAGCCGGTGTCTACACTGGTGCACCGGCCGTGTTCCGTCCCGGCGACCTGTTCACGCCGAATGCCGACGGCACCTTGCCCGATCGCGTGCTGATCGTGGATGTCTTCAAGGACTTTCCGGTTGGCCACTCGGCGCCCTGGCTGCCGCGAGCGATCGAACTCGACGGGCTGCAGGTGATCCCGATGCTCGAGACGCCCCAGGGCCGCGTTCTGCAGATTTCGCCCCAGGAGAGATACGCCCGTCGCCGAGACGTTGGGTTAGAGTAGCCGACGGCACGATTCACATGGATTCTCGCGTCACGATCCACATGGCGGCCAGCCTCGACGGCTTCATCGCCCGGAAAGACGGCCGCGTCGACTGGATGGAGACCTCGGACGAGTTCGAGGGCGGCGACAACATGTCACCGGAGTTGGTCGCGGAGTTTCTCGCGACCATCGACTGCTACGTCATGGGCTCGCGCACCTACGAGACCGCGCTTGATTTCGAGGCCAGGGGCCATGGCTGGGCCTACGGCGACAAGCCCACCTTCGTCCTCACCAGTCGCAAGCTGCCACGGACCCGGGAGACCGTCGAGTTCTACTCGGGCGATCTCGCGAAACTGGTGAACGAGCGGCTGAAGCCGAACTTCCGCAGCATCTGGTTCGTTGGCGGTGGCGCTGTGTGCGGCGAATGCCTTCGCCGCGGACTGGCCGACGAAGTCCGCTATTCGATCCTGCCCATCCTGATTGGCGACGGCGTCTCGTTCTTCGACCGGCTCGACCAGGACGTGGCGCTGCACCTGGTCGAGGTGAAGGGATACGAGAGCGGCATGGTGGCGCTACGCTACGACGTGAGAGGTTGACCCTGGATGCGGCACGCACTACTTCTCTGCGTCATCGGCGTGACCCTGTCCGCGTGCACGGCTACAGGGAGCCAGGCGACTGACGCCGGCGCGCTGCCGGCGCCGCTGCGGGCTGACTTGCAGAACGAGCGGTTTCAAATGGTCACCGCCATCAGGGGCTTGCCGCTCGGCGTCCGCGATGGGTTGCAGGAATTATTCGGCAGCCAAACCCTGGATATCGCCGATCCCGGGGCCGAGCTCCAGCCGACGGGTGTGACCCACGTGCCGCCAACCCGGCGGTTGGTTGCGGCCGGGTGCTCGACCAACTACTGCCTCGTCTACTACCAGCGCCTCGGCGATAACCCCACCTGGCATGTCGCGCTGTTTCACTGGACACCGGACGCGACCCGGTTCGAGTGGGGCGGCACGGCGCCGGGCGGCTTGGCGACCGACGATGAAGTGCGGAAAGCCATTCTTGCGGGGCGAATCAAAGACCCCGCGAGCGTCTGGTAGTACCCCAGCCCGACGGTGTCTCGATGGCCGTCGCTCAGTCCGGCGTGCCAGGCCCTTGGCGTGGATCCGATTTCGGCCGTGCGAGGTAATCCCTGAGCGCTTCGTTGGTGCTGCGGAAGGCGAGGTCGTCCCATGGAATCGCGTCGAGGTCAAACTCCCTCGCTTCAATCCCCTCGTCATCCACGGCGAGCTCGCCCGACATCTTCGTGGCGGCATAGACGATGATCACCGGCGCCCGGCCGGCGTACGAGTAGATGTTGACGAGGTGGTCGAGCCGCACGTCGAGCCCGACCTCTTCGCGCGCCTCGCGGATGGCGGCCAGGGTGATCTCCTCCCCCCGGTCCACATAGCCGCCCGGAAACACCCACTTGCCGTAGCCCGGTTCGATGGCGCGCCTGACCAGCACGATCTGCCGGCCCTCGTTGACGCGGATGATCGTGCCCACGGCGATCTTGGGATCCAGGTAGAACACGAACCCGCAGGCCTGGTTGGTGCAGACCAGCCGCTTCGGCTCGGTCACCTTCAGCACGCGAGGCTCGAGCGGGCTGCCACAGACCGGGCAGAACTTGTACGGCGGGTTCAGGTCGTGCGAGTGCCCCAAGTCCCTCAGTATAGAATTCTTACATGTCGATCCTTAAAGTGGCCCGAATGGGCCATCCCGTCCTGCGTGCCGTGGCCCGGACCGTCGACAAGGCCGAGATCAAGAACCCGTCGATCCAGGATTTTATCGACAGCATGATTGACACCATGTACGAGTATTCAGGGGTCGGCCTGGCGGCGCCGCAGGTGCACGAGAGCCTGCGCCTGTTTGTGGCCATGCTCGATTCCGATGACCAGGGCGACGGCGATGCGGTGGTGCTGATCAATCCCGAGATCACGGTGATCGGCGATGCGACGGTCGAGGGCTGGGAAGGCTGCCTGAGCATTCCCGAAATTCGCGGCCGCGTGCCTCGCGCCCAGCACATCAAGGTGTCAGCGCTCGACCGCAACGCCAAGCGCTTCGAACTCGACCTCAAGGATTTTCCGGCGCGGGTCGTCCAACACGAGACCGACCACCTCGACGGCGTGCTGTTCTTCGACCGCATGAAGTCGCTCGAGACCCTCACCTATCTCGAGGAGTACTCGCGCTATCACGCACGTCGAGAGAAGGACGACGAAGAGGAAGAATAGGGTGCCTAAGGTGCCTAAGGTGCCTAGGGTGCCTAAGGTGCTCGGGGTGCTCGTAAGACCGCGGCGCTGACGCCGGCCGCGATCTGCCGGCTGAGCCCAGCTAAGTCGCCGGGGCGGCCGCCGTAGTCTTCCACCCAGATCTTGCGGTCGGTTGCGGCGTTGACGACGCGGGCCATCACGCGAATGCCGCCGCTGACGTTCTCGATCGACGCTTCCACCACGAACGCGGCGTTCAACGCCTGGGCGATCTCGCGCAGCGGCTTGCGCTCGCCGGCAAACTGCATGGCGCTCGTGTGAGACACCACGCTCACGGTGCCGAGGCGGGCCAGTTCCGCCGTCACGTGGTCGGTCAACTGGGCCGCGGTCGCGCCGTCTTCTTCACTGGCGGAATACTGCTCGAACGCAAGCACGGCCACTGATGGCGGCCCCTCGGCCGATCGGGACCAGCCCACCCAGGTCACGACCGCGACGACGAGCGCGACGACGCCGGTGCTGAGCGCCCACGCCGCCCACACCCGCCTGGGCGACTCGATCGTTTCCGGCTCTTGCGCTGGGGCAGGTGGCGCAGCCTGGTGGGGCTCGAACAGCGCCACGTAGGCGCCGCGGGGGAGCGAGATGCGCACCGCGTCGGCCGCGCCGTCGGTGCCGTAGTACTCCTCGAGACGGCTGCGCAGCCGGCCGGCCTCAACGCGAACGATCGAATCAATGCGGGGGTCGTACTTGTCGTCGCGGTCGAACACCTCCATGCCGACCGAGTACTCCTTCAGCTGATCCGTCTCGCCCGCGAGCGTCCGCTCGACGATGTGGCGCAGCAAACGACTGAGCCGCCCGGCGGAGACGAAGCCTTTGCTAGCGAGAATCCGATCGAGCTGCTCGTGTACCGCGTCCGGGTCTGGCTGCACCTGGCCAGTATGAACGAATCGATCGGTGACTTATCGTCCGGGAGGAGCAAAGTAACCGTTACAGCAACCGTAACTTGCTCCAATTCAGTCACTTGCCGCGCCACCCTTGCGGCCATGAGTCTCGTCTCATCCGCCAGGAGGCACTGATGTTCAAGACACCCAAGACCCTGCTCAACGCTCTCGCGCTCGCAATCGTCCTCGTTTCGGCCAGCCCCGCGCTGGCCGGTCCGGCGCTCGTCTGCATTCCCTTCGAGACCGGGTCCACCAAGCTGCTGACTTGGGGATCCGGCTCGGGTTGGAACACCCCCGACCGATCGTTCGACCTGAAGACGCTGACCGCCGAAACGCTTCGCGCATTGGATGCCGACGCGGCCGTTCTGAGCCGCATGGAGAACCTGCGCCGCGCCACCGTCTACGGGTTGCAGGACCCGGCGGCGGCGCACCACCTGCTGTCGGCGTTGATCGGGCGCGCGCTCAGCACCACGCCCACCGCGCGCGCCTGGTTTGATGCCGGCTACTTGATCGAAGCTTATCGCCAGGCGGTGCACCTGCGGGGTACCAACGGCCGGTTCGACGCCGCGGCGTGGGCGGCCACCGACGAGACCCTTCGCGTGGATGGCTATGGATTCGTGAAGAAGGCGATCGCGATGGGTGGTTCGACGGCGGAAATGGAGTTCGCCGCGTCGCTGATGACACAGGGGGCGGCGGCCACGGCGCACCGCGCGCGTGCGGCCTCCGCGGCCACTCGCGGATCGCTCCTGGCGTCGAACCTGGCGAAGGATTAATCCCGACTGGGACCTTCCTCCCGACAAGAAGTGCCCTCCCGACGGGATGTGTCTCCCGTCGGGAAGTGCAGGCGCTACTTCTTGACGCCGGTCCCGCTCATCGAGAACTGGCCGGCGTTGATGTCGAACACCACCTTCACCTTGTCGGCGCCGTCCGGCGTCAGGGTGATCACGGCGTCGAACGGCTGGCCCTGGAAGTTCCCCGCGAACTTCAGCACCAGGTCTTCGGCCGCCTTCGTGACGTCGGTGACTTTCTGCACTTCGGGCTGCATCTCGTTCGAGAGTTCCGCGACGGCCTTGCCGCCTTCGTCCTTGAGGATCATCGATTGTTCGAATGCTCCCTGTGGACCGTCGAGGGTCAGCGTCCAGCTGCCCATGTAGTTGCCGGCGTCGGCCGATGCGAGCTGCGCCGAAGCCACGAGTGGTGAGAGCACGAGCGCCAAAGCAAGTGTTCCGATCAGGCGTGCCATGGTGAGTCCTTGTTGGTGCCCGCCGGGCGCATCCCGGCGGATAGCTGCGGATAATAGCACTAGCTCGACCACTGGAAATCGCGGGCGAACGCGTATAATTGCGTGAATTCTGATGCCTGCCCTGGCGCTCGGTACCGCTCCCCCGAAGGTCACCTTACTGTCGTCGCCGTCCGTGCCGTACGACGGCGCGATTGCCGCGGCGCGGACGTGCTATTCGCCGCGCGTCATCGAACGCAGCGAAATCACCGATAAACAGCGGGATTCGATCGGTCCGCTCACGTTCGAGGGCGGTCACCACACGGTCTTTCAGCACGCCCACTTCGAGTTTGGCCTCGAGAACATCTCGCGCCAGCTGGTGTGGAGCGTCCTGCACTCGTACCCCTTCTACAACTCGGAACAGTCCAGCCAGCGCTACGTGAAGCTCAACGAGCCGCGCGCGTTCGTGCCGCCGCTCAGCGGCGAGGCGCTGGAGGTGTACGAGCAGGCCGTGTTGCGGGCGTGGGACTCGTACGCGAAGCTGTCGGCGCTGCTCAAGGATGACGCCTGGGCCATCCTGAAACAACTGCGCTACGTCAGGCCGACCAACACCCCGGCCCGGCTCAAGGCCGTGGAGCGGGAGGCCGAGAAGAAGGCGATCGAAACCGCGCGCTACGTGATTCCGATCGGCGCCTTTACCTCGATGGTCCACACCGTGTCGGGCATCGTCTTGCACCGGCTGCACCGCATGCTGAACGCCGGCGACGTGCCGTACGAAGCGGCGATGGTGATTGGCGCCATGGTCGACCTCGTGAAAGAGGTCGACCCGATGTTCTTCGAGAAGATCGGTCTCGACACTTTCGCGCGCGAGTCGATGCCCGAACTGCAGTTCCCGAACACCCGCGCGTCGGGCGATGCCTTTGCGGCCGAGTTCGACCGCCGCCTGCAGGGCCGGGTCTCGCGGCTGCGCGACTGGTCGGCCGGCGCCGAGCGGGTGGTGGCCGACGCCGTGCGCGCCACCTTCGGCATCACCACGGTCGAGATGGGCGACGAGGAGGCGATCGACCGCGTCATGAACCCGGCCCGCAACCCGTACCGGGTCGACATGCTCGACGTGGCGTATCACTCGCCGATGATGCGCACGCTCAACCACGCCAACTACGTGTTCGAGAAGAAGCTGAGTCACACCGCCGATTCGCAGGACCAGCGCCACCGCATGGTGCCGGCTTCGCGGCCCATGATGACGCTGGCTGACACCACGCAGCCCGACTACATCACCCCGCGGCTGATCCGCCAGAACGCCGAGGCGCTGGCGGTCTACGAGCAGGCCATGAGCGAGGCGTGGACCGCCAAGAACAAGCTGCTCGCGCTGGGTGTGCCGCTCGAGTACGCGCTCTACGTGGTGCCCAACGCCAAGGCGCTGCGGCTGGTCGAGTCGGGGTCGTTCATCGCCCTGCAGCACAAGTGGACGCTGCGCACCTGCTTCAACGCGCAGGAGGAGATCTACATCGCGTCGATGGACGAGATCAGCCAGGTCAAGGCCATCCATCCGCAGCTGGGCCGCTACCTGGGCCCGCCGTGCGTGTTGCGCAACAAGATCGTGTCGCCGCGGTGCACCGAGGGCTCTCATTTCTGCGGCGTGCCGGTCTGGAATTCGTTCCCGAACGCCGAACGCCGCCTCTGAGGCCGTGCAGATCCTGCCCTGGATCGCGCATGCCTACACCGCTTCGGGCGCGGTGATCGCGCTGCTCGCCACCGGCGTGACCTTCGCCCACAACTTCCGCGCTGCCTTCATCTACCTGGCGATCGCGACCTTCGTCGATGCCACCGACGGCGTGCTGGCGCGCGCGCTGAAGGTCAAGGAGCGCCTGCCTCGCTACGACGGCGCCCGCCTCGACGACATCGTCGACTACCTGACCTACGTCTTCGTGCCAGTGCTGATCGTGTGGCAGGCAGAGTTAGTGCCGGTGCCGTTTCCGGTGTGCGCGGCCATGCTGCTGTCGAGTGCGTACGGCTTTGCCCAGGCCGATGCGAAGATCAAGAGCACCGATCACTTCTTCACCGGCTTCCCCTCCTACTGGAACATCGTCGTCGTCTATCTCTACGTGTGGCAGCTGGCTCCCGTGATCAACGCGGTGATCCTGCTGGTGCTGGCGGTGCTGGTGTTCGTGCCGATCCGCTACGTCTATCCCTCACGCACGACCACGTTGAAAGTACCGACGCTGGTGCTGGGCGCGTTCTGGGCGATGATCTTCACCTGGATGGTCTGGCGCCTGCCGGCCACTGACGGCCCCTGGCTCGCGCTGTCGGCAGTCTTCCCGGTGTACTACGTCGCGCTCTCGCTTTGGCTCCACGGCCGAACCCGTGAACCTTTGAACCCGTGAACCCGTGAACCTGCTGTGTCGCCTCTTGTAATCATCTTCGTTACCGTTTTCATCGACCTGCTTGGCTTTGGGATCATCATCCCGCTGCTGCCGTTCTATGCCGAGTCGTACGGGGCGTCGGCGCTGACCATCGGGTTGCTCGGCACCAGCTTCTCGCTGATGCAGTTTGTGTTCTCGCCGATCTGGGGCCGCTGGTCCGACAAGATCGGCCGCAAGCCGATCATCCTGCTCGGGTTGATGGGATCGTGCCTGTCGTACCTGACCCTCGCGCTCGCGACCTCGCTGACGCTGATCTTCGTCGCCCGCATCATCGGCGGCATTGCCGGCGCCAACATCCCCACGGCCCAGGCCTACATTGCCGACGTGACCACGCCCGAGAACCGGGCGAAGGGCATGGGCATGGTCGGCGCGGCGTTCGGGCTGGGCTTCATCTTCGGGCCGGCCATTGGCGGGTTGCTGAGCCGCTTTGGCCCCGAAGCGCCGATGTGGTTTGCGTCGGCGCTGTGCCTGGCCAACTTCATCGGCGCCTGGTTCCTGCTGCCCGAGTCGCGGCGGGTCTCGTCGGCCACCCGGACGCTGGGCCGCATGGAAGCCTTCAGGCACGCCCTGACCAAGCCGGCGCTGGTGCTGCTGCTGTCGCTGTTCTTCATCGTGACCATGGCGTTTTCGAGCTTCGAGGCCACGTTCGCGTTGTTCAGTGCGGCGCGGTTTGGCTTCACCTCGACGTCGATCGGCTTCCTGTTCGCCTTCATCGGCCTGGTGCTGGCCACCATCCAGGGCGTGTTGGTGCACAAGGTGGTCAAGCGCGTGGGCGAGGCGCGCCTGGTTCCGGTGGCGATCTTCTGCATCGCGCTCGGCATTGGCATGGTGCCGTTCGCGTGGAGCGTGCCGACGCTGCTCGTGGCGCTTGGCGTGCTGGCCGTTGGCATGGGTTTCAACAACCCGTCGCTGACGTCGATGGTGTCGCGGCTCTCCGACGCCGACGACCAGGGCGGCATTCTCGGCCTCGCGTCATCCCTCGCCAGCCTCGGCCGCGTGATCGGACCGGCTTGGGGCGGGTTCCTCTACGATTCCTATGGCATGACGACCCCGTACGTGAGCGCGTCGGGATTGATGTTCGTCGCGTTCGTGGTGTCGTTCGTCGGACTCCGGGCGATGACGCCGGGTTCAATTTCCGCCGCCGGTTCCAGGAAATGAACCCGGCGTCTTTGTTCCCATTGCACGCGGGTAACCCCGGTCCGTACACCGGCGACGGCAACTGGACCTACCTGATTCCCGGCGCGCGTCCGGTGCTGATCGATGCCGGTGTTGGCGAGCCGGCGCATCTCGCTGCCATTGCCGCCGAGGCCGCGGGCGGACTGGCCGAGGTGCTGGTCACCCACGGTCATTCGGATCACGCCGCCGGCGCGCCGGCCATCCAAGTACGATGGCCCTCCGTGCGCCTCTCGAAAATGCCCTGGCCGGATCGTGATGCCGAAGTGGCGTGGACGCCGATGGGCGACGGCGATACCGTGATGACCGGCGCCGGCCCTTTGGAAGTGCTGCACACGCCCGGGCACTCTCCGGATCACCTCGCGCTCTGGCACGCGGAGTCGCGGACGGTGTTCGTCGGCGACCTCTTGCAGATGGGAACCACGGTGTTCATCCCGGCCTCCGCCGGCGGCAGCCTGGTCGATTACCTGGCGTCACTGAACCGCTTGCTGCAGCTGGCGCCGGTTCGCGCCTGGCCGGCGCATGGGCCGGTGATCGAGGATCCGCTGGCGCTCATTAATTACTACCTGGATCACCGCCGCCAGCGCGAAGAGCAGGTGCTTGAGGCGCTCGCCGCGGGACTGCAGACGGTCGACGCAATCACTGCTCGGATCTACGCCGACCTCAAACCCGCCCTGACGCCCATGGCGCGCGAAAGCGTGCTGGCGCATCTCGTGAAGCTCGAAGGCGAGGGCCGGGCCCTGCGCGGCGAGGGCCGCTGGTCCAGCATGCGGTAGCAGTTCTTTCCACATCGGCCCGCAGATCGGATCGCAGGTTCTGCGACCCCAGTTGCCCTCGACGAGCCATTCAGGCGACATTTCCGCCGGCTGGATTCGCCGGTACATCGTATTTCACGGCAAGCGGCATCCCCTGGACATGGGGTCGTCTGAGGTGGCCATGTTCCTCAGCCACCTTGCGGAACGAGCCAACGTATCGGCATCGACGCAGAACCAGGCTCTGTGCGCGGTGTTATTCCTGTATCGCCACGTCATCGATCGGCCACTCGGCCCGCTGGCCGGCGTGGCATGGGCGAAAAAGGGGACCACCGTGCCGGTGGTTCTTTCGCGGGATGAAGTGGCACGGGTCCTCAAGCATCTGCGAGGGGTGATGTGGGTGAGCGCGGTGTTGCTGTACGGCGCGGGTTTGCGCCTGAGCGAATGTCTCGATCTTCGCGTGAAGGACGTGGACTTCGATCGCCGCCAGATTACGGTGCGGGACGGCAAGGGGGCCAAGGACCGGCCCGTGCCGTTGCCGGAGATGGTCGTGGAGGCGCTGGTTCGGCAGTTGGACGATGTCCGGCGATTACACCAGCGCGATCTCTCCGCGGGTCATGGTCGCGTGGTGCTGCCCGATGCGCTGGCGCGCAAGTACCCGAATGCGGCCGCCGAATGGCGATGGCAGTTCGTGTTTCCAGCGGCGCGGATCTGCCGCGACCGCCGCTGGGGACCGCCGAGCCGGTATCGTTTGCACGAGTCCGCGGTGCAGCGGGCGGTGTCGGGGGCGGCGAAGCTGGCTCAAATCGACAAGCGGGTATCGTGTCACGTGTTTCGTCACAGCTTTGCGACCCACCTGTTGGAGAGCGGGTCTGACATCCGGACGGTGCAGGAACTGCTGGGGCACAAGGATGTCAGCACGACGATGATCTACACGCATGTGTTGAGCCGTGGGGCAATGGGCGTGAGGAGCCCGGCTGACGGGTTACCAGTCAAGAGTGCAAAGGTGCCTCGGGACGCACCCTAGCTGCCTGCCCCGCAGCAAAGGAAGCAGAGGATAGCTGTCCAGCATTGGGTGGTATCATCCGCGCGGTCTGGAGCTTACGGTGAAGGTCCTGTCGGGATCAGGCAGCTCCTTGGCTGCGTGGATTGCAGCCAAGGAGGAGAAGAAGTAGGCTGACGGACTCGCGGCCTAGATACAGTTAGCCCTTCCGAAAGCCGAACCGGAGCTTGACCAACGGAACAGGTACTGCCACTCTTCACCGATGACGCAAGCAGCCAAACGCGCGATCGACACCATCGAGGCGCTGGCACCTGCTGAGCGGCAAGAAGTGCTGGCCGAATTGTTGCGGCGGGCGGCCCAATCGGATCACGACCTCCCGACGGACGACGATCTCATCGGGTTGGCTGACCAGGTCTTTCTCGACCTCGACAAACGCGAAGCCGGTCAGTGACATGGCGGCGCGCGGCGAGGTATGGCTCGTCGATTTGGGCATGACCGCGAAGGTGCGGCCCGCGTTGGTTCTCAGCGTGCCACCAACCGATGCCGACCGCGCGTTAGTCACGCTGGTGCCGCATACCACGAGTGTTCGCCAGTCCGGTTTCGAGACTGCGTTGACCGTTGGGTTTCTCAAGGCTGGCGCCTTCGACGCGCAGGGGCTAGTCACGGTGCCGCCGGTGCGGCTATTGCGAAGGCTCGGTAAGTTGTCGGACGCACAACTGTCGCAGGTTGAAACGTCCGTATGCGCGTGGCTGGGTCTTAAGGTCACACCGTCCGAGGGCTAACACGGCCTGGAGCCGACGGCGTTCAACCGTTGGCCAGTTGGCGCAGCACTGTTCCGCCGCGGCTCAGGCCGAAGCGTTAGCCTGCTAAACCAGCACCTTCATGGCCCAAGAATTGCCTGTTTGAGTTTCCATTGACCAGGGCGTATTCTGGCTTGAGTTCCTAGGGTGAGGCTCCCAATGACGGCCAAAGACACGGTGCGTGCGCTTCTCGATCGCTTGCCGGACGATTGCAGCCTCGATGAGGTGCAATACCACTTGTACGTCGTTCAGGCGGTGGCCCAAGGCGAGGCTGACGAGCACGCGGATCGCGTGATTCCACATGAACAAGTGGCGACGGAGCTTCGGCGCAAGTGGCTGCTGGGACGCGCCGGGTAGTTTGGGGCGAGTCGGCCCAAGCCGCCCTCGACGAAGCGCTCAGCGGCATTGCTGAGAGTTCCCTCGATGGCGCGATTCGCGTGATGACGCGTGCAATAGAAGTCGCGGACAGTTTGTCGACTCTCGCGGAACGTGGGCGTGTGGTCCCGGAAATCGGCGAGTCGACCCTTCGAGAATTGTTCGTTTACGAATACCGATTGCTCTACCGAATTCGAGAGGACCGCGTCGTGATCCGGGCATTTCTTCACGGAGCACGCGACTTTTCAACATGGCGACGCGAACAGGGGCGGGATCTGAACGACGCAGGCTAACAACGAATGGAGCCGACGCGCGATGTCGCTTGTGCGCGCGGCTCATTCGTAGCGTTAGGCCGCCATCAAAGCCACACCTCTCCCAATTTGCTCTCATACGCCATTGGCGTATAATCGCTTATGCGGTTTGTCGAGACGCCGATCTTTACCAAGGTAATCACGGCGCTTCTCGACGACGAGTCATATCGAAGCCTGCAGTCCGCGCTCATGCGCCGACCCGAGCAGGGGCCGACCATCGGCGGCACCCATGGTGCCCGAAAGGTGCGATGGGCCCGGCCGGGTGCCGGGAAGCGTGGCGGAATTCGAGTGATCTACTACTGGGCGGTGCGTGAAGCGGCGTTCTACATGCTTTACGCCTACGCCAAGAACGAGCAGGGCGACCTGACGCGCGACCAGGCGCGAGTTCTGGCGGCGCTCATCCGGAAGGAGTTCAAGTGAAAGCCGATGCGTTTCAAGAGTTGGTCGCCAGCGTTCGACAGGCCGGTCGCATTCGTCGGGGCACCCTGCGCGCGTCTCGAGTGACCACGTTCAAGCCGGCAGACATCAAGGCAGTTCGAAAGAAGCTGCGCGCCTCGCAGACCGAATTCGCGCTCATGATCGGTGTCAATGTGTCGACGTTGCGCAACTGGGAGCAAGGTCGTCGTGTTCCAGACGGACCCGCATTGGCGCTCCTTCGTGTCGCGGCGAAGAACCCGATCGCGGTTGCCGAAGCGCTCCATGGGTGGCGCGGCGCGGCCTAACAGCCGCTGCAGCCGACGAGCGGCAGATGGTTTAGACTCCTTCGCATGATTGCGACTGCCGCTCGCGGCTGAGCGGCAAGGCGTTGGGCGCACTGACGAGCATTCTTGACGCGACGATGCTAGGATTTCCTCATGCCCACCGAAACGGATAAACAACGCGCCTTGGACGCCATCCGTTCGTTACCCGATAGCGCCACTATTGAGGACGCGATCGGACGGCTGTGCTTTATCGCCAAGATCGAGGAGGGGCTTCAGCAGTCTCGTGCCGGGCAGGTGGTGAGTCACGACGAGGTCAAGAAGCGCCTTCTGGCGTGACTATCTACTGGACCGAGCGCGCCCAGGATGACGTGGCAGCCATCCACGCGTTCATCGAAGCAGACTCGACGCATGACCCCAGCGAGATTCACGTGCTGACCGTTCATCACGGAGCGCGAGAGACCCTCGGAGCGGTCTAGTCCCGAAGCGCGGGGCCTGACACGGTGGAAGTAGTTGAAACAACGACACCCGCCGATGTTTGACGCCGACTTGCCCCGGCACTAGACTCCCTTCGTCATGATTGGCGGAGCGCTACCCGGGTCCGCCGACTACTTGTTGTACGCCAGTCACGCACGATGAGAGTCCTGATCTTCGGCAACTCCGGCTCGGGCAAGAGCACCCACGCGCAAGCGTTGGCGGCTCGCGAGGGCATTCCGCATCTGGACCTCGACTCGATCGTGTGGGAACCGAACCAGGTCGCAGTGTTGCGCCCGGCCGCCGCTATCCAGCAGTCGCTGGCGGATTTTCTCGCGGCGCATGACACCTGGGTGATCGAAGGCTGCTATGGCGAACTGGTCGAAGCCTCAGCAAGGCACGCCACGGAGCTGGTGTTCCTCAATCCTGGCCTCGACGCCTGTCTGGCCAACAATCGCCAGCGGCCGTGGGAGCCGCACAAGTACTCCTCGTCTGAAGCTCAGAACGCTATGCTCGCCAACCTGCAGGCCTGGGTCACCGGCTATTACCACCGCAGCGACCAGTGGTCGTACCAGGCGCATCGACGAATCTTCGATACACATAGGGGTAACAAAGTCGAGCACACGACCGTGCTCACTTCGTCCTGGTAGAACGTGACTGCTCGCGATCGGATACTTCTGGTCTCCCTGTGGCTCTCAGTGGTTGCGTTGACCACCTGGGTCGGTGGCACGCTCTACCAAATGGTGGTGATCGTTCCCTTGTGGAACGCGTCACCCCCGGAATCAGTCCGCGCGTTTTTCCAGGGGACGGACTGGAATCGGACCATCTTCAACTTTTTTGGGCCACCCTTTATCGTCGCGCGCAATGTGCCGGTATTAGCGGCTTTGATAGCGGGATGGCACCTGCCGCGACATCGGCGAGCGTTGCTCATCGCAACGGCCTGCTTTACCGTGTTCGGGGCAATCTTCACGGTCGCGTATGTGTATCCAATCAACGCGGTGCTGTTTGAACAGGCCGGGGGCGCTCAAAGCGCCGATGAGATCCGGGCGCTGGTAAACCAGTGGATTCTTTTTGACAGAGTCCGTTTCGCCGTGGGTCTGGTCGGGTTTGCCGCCGTCTTGCATGCCTTCAGGCTCCCAATTCCTGGTGAACGACAGAGGTAGAGTCAACGGGGGCCCAACGCGCGTGGCCCAAGGCAGACCGACGGCAGAAAGGTAGCGCGCATCACCCTGGTCATATTCCTTCTGCTCACGTTTGCCCTGACCTGGACGGCCTGGATCGTTCCTGCGGCGTTCCTGACGCCGGGCAATGCCTGGTTCTTCGGCCTTGGCGGTCCGGTGTTCCTGCTGGGTGTCTTCGCTCCAGGGTTCGTGGCGCTCGCCTTCACCGCGTACTACGAAGGTCGCGCCGGCGTGGCCCGCCTGCTGGCGCGCATCGGCAGGTGGCAAGTGGGCGCGCACTTGTATCTGTTCGCGATCGGCTATCTGGCGGCTACCAAGCTCCTCGCCGCCCTGATCCATCGAATGGCCGTGGGCGCGTGGCCCGCCTTCGGCGATACACCATTGCCCCTGATGCTCGGTGGGATACTGCTGTCGACCTGGACGCAAGCCGGCGAGGAACTGGGATGGCGGGGATATGCACTGCCGCGTCTCGCCACGCATCTGGGCCTCGGCGGCGCCAGCGTTCTGCTCGGCGTCGTCTGGGCGCTTTGGCACCTGCCGCTGTTCTTCCTGCAGGGCAGCGGAAGTGACGGCCAGTCGTTCCCGATCTACCTGTTGCACGTGACGGCGCTGTCGGTGGCGATGGCCTGGCTCTACTGGAGGGCCCAGGGCAGTCTGCTGCTCGTGATGGTGATGCACGCCTCGGTGAACAACACGACCGGCATCGTGCCGGCGGCCGTGCCAGATGCAGCTAACCCCATGTCGCTCGAGGGCTCACTGGTGGCCTGGGCGACTGTTGGCGTCTCATTAGTGATCGCGGCGTTGCTCCTGGTCCGAATGCGTAGGGCCGACAGCGGTGCGATGCTGGACTCAGGATCACACCCGCCCCAGCCTGGGCCCGCTTCCACCTAGAGGAGAGCAAAATGGAGCGCGCGGTTCCCGTTCTACCCGTCGACGATCTCGCCACGGCGAAGCAGTTCTATGTCAATGGGCTCGGATTCGAGGTTTCATTCGAGTCCACCGCCGACGGCAAGTCCGGCCTGCTTGGCGTGCGACGAGGTTCGATTGCGATTACCCTCGACAGCCCGATGGACGGACACGGCCGAAAGGCCTGCGTGTCGCTCGAGGTGGAGCGCGCGGACCGCTACTATGACGAGTGGCGGCAACGCGTGAGTGTGCCGCGACCGCCGCGCAACGAAGACTGGGGTGCGGCGCACATTCAGCGTCATCGACCCATTCGACAACACCATCTTCGTCATGGGGCCCCCGGCGTGACACTCTTTGATGAACCTCAACCTCTTGATGTCATCGACCAACCTTGAGTCATACGAATCAATAGCACTCCGGTGGAACGAGCAGAGGAGCGTGCTCTCGCCCGCTGAGGCGCGACAAGGGACGCATCGCCATTGTGGCCGGCATATGATGGCTCCCTGTAAGTCTGAAGACCTTCCCCATGGCACCGATCATTCCCGACCCCAAGAAGATCAAGCCGTTCAAGAACCAGGCGGCGTTTGCCGCGTGGCTGGCGAAGAACCACGCGCGCGAAACTGAGATCTGGATCAAGGTCTACAAGAAGGATTCCGGCGTGCCGTCGGTGACGTGCCCTGAAGCGCTCGACGTCGCGCTCTGCTGGGGCTGGATCGACGCCATTCGCAAAGGACTCGACGCGGAAGCGTTCCTGCAGCGCTACACCCCGCGAGGCAAGAAGAGCATGTGGAGCCAGATCAATCGCGACCACATCGTTCGCCTGACCAAGGCCGGCTTGATGCAGCCGCCCGGGCAGGCGCAGGTGGACGCCGCCAAGGCCGATGGCCGATGGGCGGCGGCTTACGCGCCCATTCGCAGTGCGTCGAAGGACACCGTGCCGGCCGACCTGCGCGCCGCCATCGAGGCGAACCCGCGGGCGCGCAAGACGTTCCACTCCCTGGGCAAGATGAACCTGTTCGCGTTGACCTTCCGTACCAACAACATGAAGACCCCGGCCGGCCGCGCGAAGAAGATCGCGGACCTGGTCACCATGCTCGCTCGCGGCGCGACCATCGTGCCTTAACGGCTATGATGCCCCCAACCCGATGAACCCAGCCAGCCCGTCGTTCCTCCACCAGGTGCCGTTCTTCAGCGCCCTGTCCGCCGAGGCGTGTGCACTCCTCGAACGCCGCACGCGGCGGCGCGACTTCCTGCCGCAGTCGACCATCGTTCGCGAGGGCAGCGCCGATGGCGCGGCCTACTTTGTCCTGTCGGGCCGGGTCGTGGTCCGGCGGCGCGACCCGGACACCGGCGTCGACTTCGTGCTCGCCGAGCTTGGGCCCGGACAGATGTTTGGCGAAATGGCCCTGCTCACCGGCCAGCCCCGCACTGCCTCCGTGCTGGCCATCGACGAGACGACGTGTGCCGTGCTCGAGCATGCCGACTTCGAGCAGGCCCTGGCGGCCCATCCCGAACTGGCCGCGGCGATGATGCGGATGCTCGCCGAACGTCTCATCGACGCCAACCGGCACGCCGGGGTGGACTTCGTCAACCTGGCCAAGATGCAGGTCGACCCACGCGTGGTGACGCTGCTGCCGCAGGCGATGATCAACGCCCACAAGGTCGTGCCGATCGCCTTCGCGAACAACCGGCTCACGCTCGCGATGACCAACCCGAACAACCTGGTGGCGTTCGACGATGTCCGGCGCGCCATCAAGGGCGTGATGATCGAGCCGGCCATCGTCACCGAAGACGATTTCAAGCGCTTCATGGCGAGTACCTATCCTCAGCTGGTGGCGAAGACCGAGGCCGCCGCCCCGCGACCGGCCACAACTGCGCCGCCGTCGCCGGCCGCGTCGGTTGACCTGTTGCAGGCGGATCTCATCCGCGAGCTGCAGCTGGCGGCCGACGCCGAGGTCGTGGCCGCCGACACCAAGCAGGACCTGATGAGCGCGTCGGAGGACGCCCCGATCATCCGGCTCGTCAACTCGATTCTCGGGCTCGCCATCAAACAAGGCGCCAGCGACATCCACGTCGAGCCGATGGAAGGCGACGTCACCGTGCGTTTCCGGATCGACGGGGTTCTGCAAGTGGTGCAGAAGCTTCCCAAGCGCGTGCAGATGGGCGTGATCTCGCGATTCAAGATCCTGAGCCGGCTCGACATCGCCGAAAAACGGCTGCCCCAGGACGGCCGCATCAGCGTGACGATGGAGGGCAAGCCGATCGACTTTCGCGTCTCGACGGTGCCTGGCAAATGGGGCGAGAAGGTGTGCATGCGCCTGCTCGACAAATCGAACACGGCGCTAGGTCTCGACACGCTGATCACCCACGCTCCGGTGCTGGCGCTAGTGCGGGAGATGATCCAGCAGCCCTACGGCATCATCTATGTGACCGGGCCCACCGGCTCGGGTAAGACGACCACGCTCTATTCGGCGTTGGCGGAAATCAACGATCCCGGCGTCAATATTTCAACCGCCGAAGATCCCGTGGAGTACGACCTGCCTGGCGTGACCCAGATCCAGGCGGCCCCCGACATCGGCCTGACGTTCGCGGCCGTCCTGCGTGCGTTTCTGCGGCAGGATCCCGACGTGCTGCTCGTCGGCGAAACCCGCGACAAAGAGACGGCGCACACCGCCGTCGAAGCCGCCCTGACCGGGCACCTGGTGTTCACGACGCTCCACACCAACAGCGCCGCCGTGGCATTCACCCGGCTGCACGAAATGGGGATTGAGCCCTTCCTGGTGTCATCGTCGACCATCGGCGTGATCGCGCAGCGGCTGGCCCGCCGTCTGTGTCAGCAGTGCAGGGAGCCCGTGCCGGCCGACGCCAACGCCATCCGCTACTTCGACCTGCCGCCGAACACGACGCTGTATCGGGCGGTCGGGTGCGCGATCTGCGGCGGCAAGGGCGTCAAGGGCCGGATCGGCATCTACGAAGTGATGCGAATGAACGCGCAGCTCAGGTCGATGGTGGGCGCGGGCGCTCGCGCCGAGGAGCTTCATGCCGCCGCGGTCGAGCAGGGCATGATCGACTTGAAACGCTACGCCACGCTGCTGCTGACCACGGGGTTGGCCACGGTCGAGGACGTGATGAGCGTCGTCAGTGTCGAGGCCTGACGAGGTGACGCACGTCGTTCTCGTGTATCCCGACATCCACTGGAACACCGGCAACGCCGGCCGCACCTGCCTGGCGGCGGGCGCGAGCCTGCACCTGATTGAGCCACTGGGCTTCTCCCTCGACGACAGCCGCGTCAAGCGGGCCGGTCTCGACTACTGGGAGCACGTGGACCTGCGCGTGTGGCCGGACTGGGAGGCCTTCGAGGCGCAGTTGCCGGCGCTCGGCGAGCCGTATTTCTTCTCGACCAAGGCGACGCGCTCGTTCTGGGACGCGCCGCTGGGCGCACCGGAAGGCGTCGTGCTCGTGTTTGGCAGCGAGACCGCCGGCCTGCCGGCCGAACTCCACGAGAAGTATCGCGATCGCTTTGTCGCGATGCCAATTCTGTCGACCCGGGTCCGCTCGCTGAACCTGTCGAACAGCGTGGCGATTGCCGCCTATGAAGTGCTGCGGCAGCGCCGCGCGAGTCTCCCGATCCGCTAGCCGGACGATATACTGGTTCCCCAATGATTCGAACCGTGGGCCTCGCCGGGGCGGGCTATGTCCTCCTCTACGGCGTCCTGGCGGTCCTGACCGGCCAGCGGGTCGTGGCCCTTGGCGACCTGGCCCAGCTGATTCCTCCGCTCGCGTTCGCCGCCTTCACCTTCCAACTCGCCCGCCGCTGCCGCGGACAGGTGCGTATTTTCTGGAACCTGAACGCGATTCACGGCGTGGCGTGGGCGATCGGCCAGACGGTGTGGACGTACTACGACCTCGTGCACGGCGGGGTGCCGGTGATCTCGCCGACCGACCCGCTGTTCTTCGTGTCGAGCATCCCGCTGGCCGCCGCTCTCTACGGCCGTCCCGAACGCGATCGCCCGCGCTGGCTGTTCGACATCGTGCTGCTCGACCTGGTGCTGATCGCGCTGTTCTCGGCGTTTGTCTACCTCTACTTCGTCGTCTCGATCGCGATCACCGACGGCAACGAGGCGCTCTACCACACCAACCTCACGCAGCTGCTGAACGCCCGCAACCTGGCGCTGGCGATCTGGGGCATCTGGCTCTGGCGCACGGCGCCGACGCCGGCGTGGCGCCGCATGTTCGGTGTCTATGCCATCGGACTCACCTTGTCGTTCGCGGGCGGCATTGTCTACGACGTCGTCGATCAGGCCGGCGTGTACGTGCCCGGCGCGCTGTGGGACCTGTCCTGGATCCTGCCGTTCGTGTTCATGGGCCTGGCCGCGGCGGTGGCCTACGACGAGAAGCTGTTCGAGCCCCAGGAGGAAGCGCCGCCTCTGGCCCGGCTGCCGGTGGTGTCGTTGATCGCCATCACGCTGCTTGTCGCCATTCCCGCGATCGACGAGATCGCCCGCCGCCTGCTCGACGTGTCGCCGGCGACCGGCACGTTGCGGACGCGGCTGGCGCTGTCGATGATGATCCCCTTCGGCCTGGTCGTCGTGGTTCGCGAGTTTCTGTCGCGGCGCGCCTTGCTGCGCGCCGGCCAGGAACTGGTGTCCACCCGCGAGCAGCTGGTGCAGAAGGAGAAGCTCGCCGCGGTGGGGCAGCTCGTTTCGGGCGTGGCCCACGAACTGAACAACCCGCTGCAGGGCGTGCTGGGCTACGCCGAGCTGATGCTGGCGGCACGGCCTTCATCCCGCGACACGGAAGAGCTGACTGCCATTCGCGACAACGCCAATCGGGCGGCCGGCATTGTTCGCAACCTGATGACCTTTGCCGGCCGCACCTCGTCCGCGCGCGGCTGGCAGCAGATCAACCGGGTGGTCAGGGATGCCGTCGCCGTCCGCGAACCCCACCTCCAGACCAGCGGCATCGAGCTGCGGCTCGAAGTGGCCGATCGGCTGCCGCTCGTCTACGTGGACCACGCCCGCCTCGAGGACGTGCTGGTCAACCTGATCCAGAACGCCGAGGCGGCGATCGCGTCGCGGCGCGACGGCACGGTGCCGGCCTCGGGCGTGCCGCGGCAGACGCCAGGCGAGATTGTGATTCAGACACGCTGGCAGGGTGAGCCCGACAGGATCCTGGTGGACGTGGCCGACAACGGCAGCGGCCTGCGCGAGGAGGACCTGCCGCGGGTCTTCGACCCGTTCTTCACGACCCGCGAAGTGGGGCAGGGCACCGGCCTCGGCTTGTCGGTGTGCTACGGCATCGTCCGCGAGCATGGCGGCCAGATCACGGTGCGCAACGCCGAGGTGGGCGGCGCCGTCTTCACGATCGACTTGCCGGTCATGGCCGAGTCGCTGGCGTCGGCCACCGCCGCCGCCGCCGTACCCGCGATGGCCGCCAACCCGCGATCGGTGGTGCCGTCGCCGTCGTTCGCCTTGGTGCAGCCGCCTGTTGACGACCTAGGTCGCGAGACCAGGAAGCGCAAGGCGCTGGTGGTCGATGACGAGGAATCGAACGCGGCGCTGGTACGACGCGTGCTCGCCGGCGCCGGCTACGATGTCGAAAGCACGACCCTGTCGCGCCGGGCGCTGGTGATGATCGAGCGGACCGCATACGACGCGGTGATCTGCGACGTCAAGATGCCCGAGTTGAGCGGCCAGGAGCTGTACGGCCGGGTCTGCCAGATTCGTCCCGAAATGGCGCGGCGATTTGTCTTCATCACCGGCGATATCGACGGCGAAGACACGCGCGAGTTCCTCGACCAGTCACGCTGCAGCTACTTCATGAAGCCCTTCAACCTCGACCGCCTGACGGCTGCGGTGGACATGCTGACAGGCGCCCGGACTCCGGATACCATCGGCTAGGCAAAGACATGGACAAGATTGTCGACTTCATCAACGTGAACCGCGACCGTTACATCGACGAGCTGAAGCGGTACCTCGCCATCCCCAGCATCAGCGCCCTGCCCGAGCACAAGGGCGACGTGCGCGCCTGCGCCGAGTGGACCGCCGACGAGATGCGGCGGATCGGCCTCCAGAACGTGCGCCTCGAAGAGACGCCCGGCCACCCGTGCGTCTACGGCGAGTGGCTCGGCGCACCCGGGGCGCCCACCATCCTGTTCTACGGCCATTACGACGTCCAGCCGGTGGACCCGGTCAACCTGTGGACGTCGCCGCCCTTCGAGGCCACCATCCGCGACGGCGAGATCTACGCGCGCGGCTCCGCCGACGACAAGGGCCAGGTGTTCATGCACTTCAAGGCCGTCGAGGCGCACCTGAAGCAACACGGCAGCCTGCCCGTGAACATGAAGTTCCTGATCGAGGGCGAAGAGGAAGTCGGCAGCGCCAACCTCGACAACTTCATCCGCGCGCACAAGGACCTGCTGAAAGCCGACGTCGTGGTGATCTCGGACTCGCCGATGTTCGACCGCGGTATTCCCTCGATCTGTTACGGCCTGCGTGGCCTGTCGTACTTCCAGATCGACCTGCGCGGCAGCAAGTCGGACCTGCACTCGGGCTCCTTCGGCGGCGCGGTCGCCAACCCCGCCATGGTGCTGGCGCAAATGCTGGCGCAGATGAAGGACAAGGGCGGCCGCATCAAGATCGACGGCTTCTACGACGATGTGGTCGAGTTGAGGCAGGAGGAGCGCGACGAGTGGGCGCGGCTGCCGTTCAACGAGAAGAAGTACAAGCAGGACCTGGGGGCGCCGAAGCTGTTCGGCGAAACCGGCTTCACCACGCTCGAACGCACGTGGGCGCGGCCCACGTTTGAAGTGAATGGCCTGCTGTCGGGCTTCACCGGCGAAGGCGCCAAGACCGTGCTGCCGGCCGTGGCCATGGCCAAGGTCAGCATGCGGCTGGTGCCGAACCAGGATCCCCAGAAAATTGGCGACCTGTTCGAGGAGTACGTGAAGAAGGTCGCGCCGAAGACGGTGGAGCTGAAGATCACCCGCATGCACGGCGGCAAACCCTGGATGACGGCGTTCGACAACCCGTTCGTGCAGGCGGCCGGCCGCGCCATCGAGCAGGGCTTCGGCCAGCGGCCGGTGTTCAACCGCGAGGGCGGATCAATCCCGGTGGTATCGACCTTCCAGGAGGAGCTTGGCGTGCCGTGCGTGCTGTTCGGGATCGGCTTGCCCGACGAAAACGCCCACGCCCCCGACGAGAAGCTCGACCTGGGAAACTTCCACAACGGCGTGATCGCGTCGGCTTACCTCTACCAAGAGATCGGGGCGCTGAAAGTCTAAACGCAACCACGAAGACACGAAGCTCACGAAAACCAATTGGTCTTCGTGGCCTTCGCGTCCATCGTGGTTTCAATTCAGCTGGGCGACGCGGCGGCGCAGCGTCTTGACGTGCTCCCAGACCTGCTCGGTTTCCTTGCGGTCGTCGCTGTCGTCCTGCTCCGACAGGCGCGCCAGCTTGAGGTATTCCTCGAAATCGCGCAACGCGTGCGAGAAGTCGTTCATGTTGTAGGCAAGCAGTCCCCGGTCCTTGAGGTCCGCCAGTGACGAGGGCTGCAGCGCCAGCAGCACGTCGGTGGTCGCCCGCGCCTGCGGGAACGAGTGCATCTTCACATAGAGCCGCTTCAAGTTATTCAGCATCCGCACCAGCACCTGGCGGCGCGTGGCACGGGCCAATAGCGACGGCTCGAACGCCGAGCCTTCGCCGACGCGGCTCAGCAACCGGCGGCAATCGGCCTCGTTCAGGATGGCGCCGCCGTGGAACGGATCGACGATCAGGCCGTCGCCGGGATTGCCACTGTGCAGGTCGTGCAACACGCGCACCAGGAAGTGGCCCGGGAAGTTGATGCCCTCGGCGCGCAGCCCGGCTCGCCGTGCCACTTCGATGTAGACCAGGGCCATGGTGATCGGAATGCCCTTCTTCCGATCCATTACTTCGTTCAGGCAGCTGTTGCGCGGGTCGTCGTACTGCTCGCGGTTGCCGGTGAAGCCGAGTTCGCCGAAGAGATAGCGGTTGACCGCGTCGATGCGGGCGGCAATCGGCGCATCGTGTCCCGGATCCTTGGCCACGAAGTGAAACGCGGCATCGCCCATGACGTTCAGGCGATCGAGATACGGACCGGCATCGAGCTTCGGATACTCGATGCGCGCGACCAGGAACGCCGGCCCCGCCAGATCCTGGCCCGGCCGGTCAGCCGCTTCGGTAATGAGATCAGCGAGCGAAGTCTGGGATTCAGTCGGCACAAAGCGCATCCAGGTCGGCAATGGTCAGCGCATGCAGGCCGGGCACAACGAGCTCAGCATCACCCCGCAGTTCCGCCTCGGAGTAGGTGTTGGTCACCGCCACGCAGCGGAGATCGGCGCCGCGGGCCGAGACCAGGCCCCACTTCGAGTCTTCAATGGCCACCGATCGCCACGGCACCAGGTCCAGGCCCGAGCGCTGGCGCAGTTGGGCGAACGCGGTGAGGTACGGCTCGGGGTTGGGCTTGCTGCGTTCGGTCTGATCGGCACCGACCACGACCGCAAACAGCGACCGCAGCCCCGCCCGCTCGAGCACGTGGTCGATTTCGTGGGTCAGCGCTCCCGAGGCCACGGCGATGGGCACCACTGCGGCAGCCGCGCGAATAAAGTCTGCCGCGCCGGGAAACAGCATTTCCCCGGCTGCCGCCAGCGTCTCGTAGCGTTCGCCCTTGCGCTCGATCAGCGACCGCACGCGGCCGTCATCCATCGGCACGCCCTGGTCTTTCCCCAGTGCCTTGAACACCCCGACATCGTCGTAGCCGAGGTACTTCGCGTAGTAGTCCTCGTTCGAGATGGTGAGGCCTTCGGGCGCGAGAATGTCCTGGTACGACTTGAGGTGCAGCCGCTCGCTGTCGGCAATCACGCCGTCGAAATCGAACACGATCGCCTGGAGTGCCCCCGTCCGACTCCCGACTCCCGACTCCCGACTCCCGGCTGAATCAGTCATGGAATGCTCGATTCGCCCTTGGCCAGCTTCTCGCCGGCACGGATCGGCACCTCGAGCCGGTTCTCTTTGGGCGGATACGGACAGTCGAACTCTTCGTTGTAGTAGCAGTAGGGGTGGTAGGCGACGTTGAAGTCGACGACGTAGATGCCGGTTGGGGTCGGGTCGAGCTCCATGTAGCGGCCTGCCGAGTAGGTCTCGACGCCGTTGGTCGGGTCCGAGAACGGCACGAACAGGCGCGTGACTCGCGGCTGGTCCAGCTCGTGGAACGCGGTCAGGCTCATCTTCTGGCCCTTGACCATGAACCTCAGCGTGCCGATCCGCTCGATGTCGCGAATCTTGCCGGTGGAGGTCGGCACCTTCAGCCGGGTGCGCTCGGCCGCCGGGTCGAGCGATGCCGGCACCGCATACATTTCGTCGATGGGGAAGTACGCCAGGGGGACGAGCGCCGCCATCTTGTCGGCCGGCACGGGGTTGCCGGGCTGGGCCTTGAAGGCTTCGTCCTTGGCCGCGCGCTGTGCCGCAATCGTCGACGAGTAGTCTTCGGGTTGGCCGCACGCCGCCCCGACCGCCACGGCCGCAACCGCCACCACAGCTACTACTGCCCTTCGAACTCCGCGCCTCACATGCCAACTATAACCAATCGCTGACCGTGAGGTATCCTGAAAGGCTATGTTGCGAGCCGGAATCGTCGGTCTACCCAATGTCGGCAAGTCCACCTTGTTCAACGCGGTGACCCGCACCCGCAAGGCCGAGGCTGCCAACTATCCCTTCTGCACCATCGACCCCAACGTCGGCATTGTCACCGTCCCGGATGCCCGGCTGGCCGTGCTGCAGGGCATTGCCAAGACCAACGTGGTCATCCCGGCGGCCGTCGAGTTCGTCGACATTGCCGGCCTGGTGAAGGGCGCCAGCGACGGCGAAGGCCTGGGCAACAAGTTCCTGACCCACATCCGCGAGGTCGACGCCATTGTCCAGGTGGTAAGGTGCTTTGACGATGAAGATGTGCTGCATGTATCGGGCTCGGTGGACCCGGTCCGCGACATCGAGGTGATCAACACCGAGCTGATGCTGGCCGACCTCGAGACCGTCCGCAAGAAACGCGAGCGGGTCGCCAAGGAAGTGAAACGCGGCGACAAGACGGCCGCCGCGGAAGATGCGGTGCTGGCCAAGATCGAAACCGCGCTCGATGCCGGCAAGCCGGCCCTCACCGTGACGCTGACGCCGGAGGAGAAGGTGCTGGCAACGCAGTTCTTCCTGCTGAGCGACAAGCCGACGATTTTCGCCTGCAACGTGAAGGAAGGGGACCTCGCGACGGCGGATTCCAATCCGTACGTTGTGAAGGTGCGCGAGTACGTCAGCACCCACCTGTCATGCGAAGCGGTGGTGATCAGTGCGCAGATCGAGAGCGACCTGGTGGACCTGGAGCCAGCCGAGGCGCAGGACTTCCTCAAGGAGCTCGGCGTCGACGAAAGCGGCATGGGCGCGCTGATTCGCGCGACCTACCACCTGCTGGGCCTGCAGACCTATTTCACCGCCGGTGAGAAGGAAGTGCGCGCCTGGACCATTCACCAGGGCGACACCGCGCCGAAGGCGGCCGGTGTGATCCACTCCGACTTCGAGCGCGGCTTCATCAAGGCCGAGACCGTGGCCTACGCCGACCTCGTCGCGTGCGGTTCAGTTGCCGCGGCGCGCGACAAAGGCCTCTACCGGATGGAAGGCAAGGAATACATCGTCAAGGACGGCGATGTGCTGCTGTTCAAGTTCAACGTGTAAGCGCTTGAACAGGAGATCAAGAGGTCAGGAGGCGAATCGGTTGCGGCGCTGACGCGAGGTGGCGAACCGCCCGGAACGTGCCTCGAGTGGTATGCCTGAGAAAGCGTTCAAGTCGGCTCTCGCGCCGCGGCCAGCCATGATCGGCTCTACTGACCCACTGGCTTAGCGTTCTCGTTGCAGATGTATTCAATCAAATCGCCATCCGGCACCAGCTGTTGCGGCTGAACGTAGCGGATCTGCTGGGTATAGGCCTTAGGGTCGTCGATGACAACCTCGATGTCCATGTGGCCGACGTCGCGCCGGCGCATCCGCTCCGTCACTCTCATCGCTTCACTATGGGGATGGCCAATGCCATCCAGCCAGGTCTTGTCGTTGAAGCCCAAGGTGTCGACAACCAGGGTATCGCCCTCCCACTTGCCGATCGAATATCCCAACCAGGTGGGCTCGGGGTCCACCGGGTGCGACCGCCCATCCATGAAGATCTGCCGGAACAGCGTCTGCGACTCATACATGATTACAATCAGATCGGCGGTCTGAACGATTTTGTACGGGTGGGTGTACGCGACCAAGCCCGGCACGCCAGTCGGCAGGCAACGAATCCTCGGGTTGTCGCGCAGCTTGTTCGCTTGCCGCTGCCGGAAAATCTCGGCGGCCCATGGTTGAAACGGCGCGCCACCCTTGAAGTCGCGCATTACGTTAATGAGATACCGTGGCGAGCCGACGGCTTCGATGCCACCGGGCGGATCGTCGCCCTTGGCGGCTTCCCACACCCCGGACAGATCAATCTTGCCATCCGCGGTCCGTGGTGCCGGGGCCGAGAGGTTCGCAGTGCCGTCGGCATTGCGCGGCAGGTGCTTCGCTGGGTAGCCGAGCCACTGCGCCTGCGCCGCGGCCGCTAGCAGCAAGACTGCCACGATGACGTGTGCGAGGCGGGCCATTACTTGCCGCTGCTCGATGCCGCGAACAATCGCTGGCCGGTCTTGGTGAGAATCACGCTCCGCGCGTTGCCGGTGTGTTTCCGATCCCACTCCCGATATCCGTCGACGCTGACAACGTCGCCGGCGTTCAGGGAGGTTCGCTTCCACCCGGCACGCATCAGCGCGTTGGGGCTGCCCATCTCCATCGCCCAATTGACGACCGCTCCTTTCTCGTCTTTGACGTCGAGATAAAACCAGGTGTGAGGGTTGGTCCACTCAACTTTCGTGACCGTGCCCGCGACCGTGAACGGGGCGTTGATGTCGAACTCAGACCGGAAATTGTGATGTGCGTCAGCAACGGCCGCCGACAGGAGCACCAGCAAGGCGACGTGACTCATCCTCACGAATCCCTCCGTGCCGCGGATTATAGCCCCGGCTGCAGGCCGCGCCAACCAGGATGCGTCGAATGCGGCACCAGGCCGAACCGTGTGACCGGTGGTTGATCTGGACCGCCTGCCCCTTTGCGTCCCCGTCTTCCCGAACATATCCCACGACTCCCTGCGGAGGCCGCGTCGAGGTTCTGCCGGAAGTCGGTCGTGATGGCGTTGCACTCCGACTTCGAACCGGGATTCATCAAGGCCGAAACCGTCGCCTATGCCGACCTCGTCGCGTGCGGTTCAGTCGCCGCGGCGCGCGACAAAGGCCTCTACCGGATGGAAGGCAAGGACTACATCGTCAAGGACGGCGATGTGCTGCTGTTCAAGTTCAACGTGTAAGCGCTTGAACAGGAGATCAAGAGGTCAGGAGACCAACCGGTTAGAGCGGATCCAGGGAAGCGATCTCCGAGTAGACTGCTCTCGCCAACTCAAGCCCCAACGTCACCACCGCTAGTTTCAAGAACTGCTCTCGAGCGCCGGCATTCGGGAATCGGGTGCGTACACCGGCGAGCGCCAGTTCGCGAACGGTCGTGCTCATACACCGGTAGGTACAACCGAAGGCGACCTCGGCCCGGATCCCTCAGTCTTTGTGGTGCGTCACGTCCTTCATCCAGCTCGACAGCAATTCCAGCACTGACGGGGCGACGGTTTCCTCGATCAGGAAGTACTCGCTCAACTTGCCCGTTCTGGCGGTCTGGAGGTTGTGGTTGACACCCGCGAGTTGACGCACGGTTGCGCGTCGGTTGGCGCCACGCTCGAGCGCCCGCTCGATCCCCTGAAGATTTTCGGCAGGCGGCACCTGCAGGTCTTTCTCGCCCACAATCGCAAGGACCGGGCATTTCACCTTTTCAAGGTACGAGCGCGGGTCCAGCGCCAGGAAGCGACGAAACCATGGCGAAAGCAGAGCCTCGAACGCCTCGGCAGGAAGTCCTTCGGCCGGAATTTCCAGTGTTTCCTTGTCCTCCGCCGGCAGTACTCTTGTCGCCGTGCGCATCGCATCCAGCGCTTCCTGACGCCCCAGCTTGCTGGCCGCGATCTCGAGCTGTCCCCGCTCCAGCTTCTGGTTGAGGAGGATCAGCGCTTCCGGCACTCCGTCGGCACGCGCGAATGCGGCACCCTGCAGGCTCTGGTTCTCCTGGCCGGGCAGACCGGTTCCCGCAAGCATCACGATGAATCCCACGTCCTCCGGCGCTTCGGCCGCGACCATGGCAGCGATGATGCCGCCTTCACTGTGGCCGGCGATTCCGATTCGCCGAGGGTCGATGTTCGGTTGCATTTTCAGGAACCGCACCGCGGCCAAGGCATCGGCGGCGTAGTCATCGGTGGTGGGGCCTGGATGGCGCTCACCTCCCGTCAGGCCGACCCCGCGCTTGTCATAGCGCAACACCGCGAACCCCTGTCGGGTCAGGTGATCGGCCAGCACCAGCAGCGTCTTGTGCAGTGACATGCCGGCATCGCGATTGTGAGCTCCGGTTCCGGCGACCAGCACGACGGCCGGAAAAGAGCCGCTCGATTTCGGGTAGGTGAGCGTGCCCACCGGCGCCACCCCGGGATCGGGCGTCTTGAACCTGACCTCCTGGCTCACGTACGGGAACGGCGCGACGGGATGCTGGGGTCGGCGTCGCTCGGCATAGACATGAAAACGACCACCGACATGGTCGATCCGGTAAGGCGCGGGAAACCCGCTCGGACCGGTCCCGGTGACCCAGACTGTTCGGCCCTGCGCTGGCGCTGCCAGCGCATCAGTGAGAAGCACGCCCATGTTGGCGAACTCCGCTTGGACTCCCGCAGATGTATCCGCCGAAAACAGGAATTGCTGTACGGAATTCGCGTGGACCGGGTTGCTTTCTTGTGCCGCTACTGCAAGCGAATCGGCGGAAAGTGCCAGCGAGCAAGCCAGCACGCAGGTCCAGAGGTTAGTAGCAGGAAACCGGGTCTTGATCACGGGAATCACCTATTCAAAAGCGACAAGTCGCGCGGGCGTCTACTAGTTGGTTAGTACATAAACGCAAAAAACCTCAGCCGGCCAGTGGCTGCACATCCAAGGTGGTGATGGCCCAGGTCCCATGCGCACGCGTTGCGAACACGACGATCTGCGCCAGGCCATGGGGGCCACTGAGCATGAACGAAAGACTCGCATTGCCGTGTTCGTCGTTATTGCCGGATAGGCGCATTTCACCGTCGATGGAGTCCGGCATCACTGCAATCGGGTTGCCGATCCTCTTGCCCACTGACGAACTCGCAGCGACCAGGCGGAGTATCGCCTTGAAGTCGGCCGAGTCCGCGACCGAGGGGGGCGGGGGTGGCACTGGCGGTGCGGGTGGTGCTGACGGACCACCTGCCTCGGTTGGCGATGGCGGTGGTGGCGGCGGCGGAGGTGCCGGAACGCTCAGGCGCGCCACTTCATCGATCCACGAGCGCACCGCCGGGTCGATCACCTGCGGCGTGCCATCCTCCTTGTAGACCTCGGCAATGCGGCCGCGTGCGTCGACGCTGGCGCGGTAGTAGCGCTGCTTGTCGAGGCCGCGGGCCGTGATTTCGCGGTAATCGCCGGGACGCAGGGTGCCTTCGGTGGACGATTCGATGCGCAGTAGAGGCAGTTGGTGCTTGGAAGGATCCAGCCATGTGGCGATCGCGAAGCCAGAAGCCAACACAACAACAAGGCCGAGCGGCACCCACCAACTCCTGCGAGTTGGCGGACGGGACAGAAGACGGCTGATGCGATTCATGAGTGAGCCTCCTTGGGCTGCGAGCAACAAGTGGGGGACGAAAGAGCGGTGGCGCTCGAGATCGGCCAGCGCCTCCGCCAAGGCGATGGCGTCCCCGCCGGCCGCGACCGCCAGATCATCACAAGCGTGTTCGCGTTCCTGCCGGATGCGCCGGCTCAACCACCACGCGCACGGGTGGAAGAACAACAGGGATTCGGCCACGCACTGCAAGCCATTCCAGAGCCAGTCCAGGCGACGGATGTGTGCCAACTCATGCGCGAGCAGCGCCTCGACTTGCTCATGCGGTAGCCGGGTCAACAACGACAGCGGCAACCAGATCACCGGCCGAAGGACACGCGCGGTGAAGGGCGACCCGACATCGTCGGCAAGGCGCACGACTACCGTGCGCGAAATCCGCAGTGCCCGCTGCAGCGCGTCCACCCGCTGCTGCCATTCCGGCGGCAAGGGGTGGAACGGGCGGCGCTCCAACGCGCCAATCAGGCGCCAACCGCCCAAGTGCCGCAGCAGCATCACCGCCACGCCAAGCAGCCACAGCAGGCTCAGTGCCGCGGCCAATCCGCTGGATTGCTGCACGAACACGCCCGGCGTGACGCCGATCGCGGGTGCCGTCATCGCTGGCAGTATTCCGGCGTTCACTTCGGCGGAGGGCTGCGACCAGAAACGCGAGAAGGTCAATGTGGGAACCGCAATCATCGCCAGCAGGAACGCCATCCCGGCCGAGTGGCGCAATGCCGCACCGTGGCGGCCCAGCAACTTCAGTGCGAGCCCCGCCATCGCCGCCAACAGCGCTCCCTGCCACAGCGAATGCAGCAGCGCCTGGGCCAGTGCCGGCGCGAATCCGAACTGCACGTTCCACAGCATGTCCATCAGCGCTTCCGCTTGGCCTTGGCTTGTGCGATCAGCTTCGAGATGGCGTCGAGCTCTTCGGCGCTGGCGGTGTCGTCATCGAGCGCGCGCTGCACCAGCTTCAAGGCCGAGCCAGAAAACGCGCGACGCATCAGGTCCTTCAAGAGAGATGTCTGCACCACCCGCTCGGCATGTACCGGGACGTACGTGTGGGTGCGTTCGGATTCATCGCGTCGTACCAGGCCCTTGTCGGACATGATCGTCAGCATCTTCAACACCGTGGTGTAGGCGGTGTCCTTGGTGCGACGCAACTCGTCGTGCACTTCGCGAACGGTCGTCGGTCCTTTGCGGCTCCAGAGCACGCGCAGGATCGCCAGTTCGCCTTCAGTAGGATGCGGCGCCGCCATGAAACCTCCCCTCAGTCGTCTACGTCAATATTAGTACTAGTCGATTAGTAGATTGTCAAGCCCCCAGGCGAGAACGCCACCGGTGCCTAACGCTGTTCAAGTTCAACGTGTAGGCGCGTGAACAGGAGATAAAGAGGTCAGGAGACCGGCCACGGGTTCTGAACGTGGCGGTTACCTGTTTTGACCTTGTCGCCGGAGGCGGCACATAATTCCCGCCGTGTCCCGCCTGCTCAGCCTCCTCTGCTCCGCAATCGCAATCCTGGCCCTGGCGGCGTGTGCCACGCCCGAGCCGCAGTACGACATCCTCATCCGCAACGGCCGTGTCATCGACGGCACGGGCGCGCCGGGAGTGGACGCATCCCTCGCCATCCGCGGCGACCGCGTCGTCGCCATCGGGCCGCTGGCCGACGCCACGGCGCGCGAGACGCTCGACGCGACGGGGCTGGTCGTCGCCCCCGGCTTCATCAACATGCTCAGCTGGGCGGACGAGCCGCTGCTCGTGGACGGGCGGTCGCAAGGCAACGTCCGCCAGGGCGTGACGCTCGAAGTCTTCGGCGAAGGCTGGTCGATGGGGCCGCTCAACGAGCGGATGAAGACCGAGCAGCTCGCCGGCCAGGGCGACCTCAAGTTTCCAATCGACTGGACAACGCTCGGCGAGTATCTCGACGGGCTGATCCGCAAGGGCGTATCCACCAACGTCGCGTCGTTTGTCGGCGCGACCACGCTGCGCATCCATGAGATCGGCTACGAGGATCGCGATCCGACGGCAGAGGAGCTCGAGCGGATGAAGGAGCTGGTCCGCCGGGCGATGCGCGAGGGCGCGCTTGGCGTCGGCTCGTCGCTCATCTACGCGCCCGCGTTTTACGCGAAGACGCCAGAGCTCGTCGCGCTGGCGCGCGCCGCCGGCGAGTCCGGCGGGATGTACATCTCGCACATGCGCAGTGAGGGCTCGCGCCTGCTCGAGGCAATCGACGAGTTGATTCAGATCGCGCGCGACGCCGGCGTGCCCGCAGAGATTTATCACCTGAAGGCCGCGGGGCGGGAGAACTGGGACAAGACCGACGCGGCCATCGCCCGGATCGAGGCGGCACGCCGCGAGGGGCTGCGCATCACCGCCGACGTCTACACCTATCCTGCCGGTGCAACCGGGCTCAACGCGACGATGCCGCCGTGGGTGCAGGAGGGCGGCCACGACCGCTGGGTTTCGCGGCTGAGGGATCCCGCCACTCGCGCACGCGTCATGACAGAGATGACGACGCCAACGACCGAGTGGGAGAACTTCTTCGTCGGCGCCGGCCCCGAGGGCATCCTGCTGTCAGGCTTCAAGACGGAGGCGTTGAAGCCGCTGACCGGACAGACGCTGGCGCAGGTCGCAAAGGCCCGCGGTACGTCGCCGGAGGAAACGGCGATCAATCTGGTCATCGAAGACGGGAGCCGCGTCGAAGCGGTGTACTTCCTGATGTCCGAGGACAACCTGCGCAAGAAGCTGCGACTGCCGTGGGTGAGCTTCGGTTCGGACTCGGGGTCGATGGCGCCAGAAGGCGTGTTCCTGCGGTCGAACCCGCACCCGCGCGCCTACGGTAACTTCGCGCGCTGGCTCGGACGCTACGTGCGCGACGAGGAGCTGGTGCCGCTCGAAGAGGCCATCCGCCGAATGACGACGATGCCGGCGGAACATCTGTCGATCAAGGAGCGCGGGCGGCTCGCCGAGGGGTACTTCGCGGATGTCGTCGTGTTCGATCCCGCACGCATCCAGGATCATGCGACGTTCGAGCGCCCGCACCAGTACGCCACCGGGGTCGTGCACGTGCTGGTCAACGGGACGCCGGTGCTGCGTGCTGGCGAACACACCGGCGCCACGCCCGGCCGCGTCGTCCGCGGCCCGGGGTATGAGGGCGGGCGGCTGACGCCGTAATCGTGCGCTCCGTCGGCGGCCTGTCCGCTTGCCGCCTCCTGCCGGCCCGCGGGTCCCGTGCTCGACGGTCGGCAGGTCGATTAAGCTTCCCCAATGCGCCGACTCCTGGTCACCCTCGCGCTTGTCGTGCTGACCCTGCCCCTCTCGGCTCAGTGGACCAACCGATACCAGCGGATCGGTCAAGGGCACCACGTCTACGTCGAGGGCTACGACTTTCCCACTTACTCCGTTGGCCCCACCTATCCCGCGGTGTCGCCCGACGGGCGCACCATTGCCTTCTCGGCGCGCGGGTGGATCTGGACCATGGGCGCTGAGGGTGGGACAGCGAGGCGGATGACGAGGGGCGCGGGCCTCGACTCGCGGCCGGCGTGGCATCCCGGTGGAGGGCGCATCGCGTTCGTCCGCGACGATACGCGCACCACCGACATCCTCGAAGTACACCTCGCTACGGGCGTCGAGACCGTCCTGGTGGACGGTCCTGCGGCGGCACTGGATCCCGCGTACTCGCCTGACGGCGGGGCGCTCTACTATGCGTCGGCCGAGACCGGGGACCTCGAGCTCTATCGAATGGATCTCGCGACGCGCGCACCGTCGCGCATCACCAACGCCCTCGGACTGGATCTTCGTCCTCAGCCGCTCGCTGACGGCAGCGTCATGCACATCTCGAAGCGCGGCAGCGGCGACGAAGTCGCGGTGATCGATCCGACGGGGACACGCCGCGTGCTGGCGATCGCCGCGGTGGCGTCGCTTGCGCGGCCCGCGGTGTCACCGGACGGACGGCGCCTCGCCGTGCCGCTGCCGGTGTTGTCGGGCACCGACTGGGCGCTTCAGCTTATGGACGTGGGCGGCGGCCCCATGACCGCGATCACCTCCGGCGGCGCCTTCGCGATCATGCCGGCCTGGGGCCCTGACGGCAGCATCCTGTTCGCGCGAGCCGATGCCAGTGGTGTCTTCGGCCTCTGGCGAATCGACAACGGTGGCGGCATTCCACGCGCGGTCACGCCTTTGTCCTGGGATTGGGGCGAGCCCACCACCCGCGTCATCGTCCGCACTCAGGTCGCGGGAGGCGACCAAGTGCCCGCGCGCGTCCACATCGTCGACCGCGACGGCCACCCGGCGTTTCCCTCCGGGCGACAGGTGTGGCTCGACGGCCAGTCGGGGTTGATCTTCAGCCATTCGCCCGGGACGCTGGAATTCGAAATCCCCGTGGGCTCCTATCGTGCAGTGGCGACGCACGGGTTCGAGTACCGGCCGGCACGCCAGGAGGGACGTGCGGCGCCAGACGTGCCATCGGGTATGGTCCTCGAGTTCACGCCGCTCGGCGGCCCGTCGATGGAGGGCTGGTATTCCGGCGATCATCACTTCCACCTGAACTACGGTGGGCCGGTCCGCCTGTCGCCTGAGGTGCTTGTGCCCATGATGCGCGGGGAGGACCTCGACGTCGCGACGCCGCTCTCGGCCAACCTGCACACCCGTCGGATCGACGAGAACTACTTCGCGTGGACGCGCGCCGAACCGCCCCTCATCCAGTTCGGACAGGAGGTCCGCTCGCACTTCCTCGGCCACACCGGGCACATTGGCGTGAAGGCGCTCTTCTGGCCGTGGTACTGGGGTCCGAACTACCCCGTCTACGGCCGCGACGATCGGTCGAACGTCTCGGCACTGCGTCACACCCGCGAGCAGGGGGGCGTGAATTCATACGTGCATCCGGTATCGAGCCGAGACCCGTTCGGGGGAGACGCACCGCGGGGCATTCCGCTGGAACTCGTCTCGGACGCGGTCCTGGGCGACGTGGACACGATCGAGCTGGCGTGTCTCTGGAGCGACGAACTGGGCACGGCCGACGCCTGGTATCGCCTGCTGAGCGTCGGCGCGACGGTGACGCCCTCGGCCGGCACCGACGCGATGGTGGACTTCTTTCGCACGATGGCGATCGGCACGACGCGCGTCTACGTACACGTGCCGGGTGGGTTGACGATGGACCGGTATCTCGACGGGCTGCGCGCCGGTCGGAGCTTCGTGACCAATGGGCCGCTCATCCGGTTCACCGTCGCGAGCGCCGGGCCCGGTGATGTGCTAAAGCAGATCGGCGACGCCCGGTTCGAGCTGTCGGTCGCGTCCGCCCTGCCGTTCGAGCGGGCCGAGGTCCTCGTCAACGGCGAGGTCGTATGGACGGGCGCCGGCATCGCGCAGGCGGGCACGATCGCTCACCGCGGCAGCGTCACCGTACCGGCAGGCGGCTGGATTGCCGCGCGCGTCCACGGCGGCGGGATGGAGTGGCCCGGCATGGACAGCTATCCGTTCGCACACACCGCGCCGCTCTGGATCGGCTCGCGCGGCAGCACCGATCCAGATGCCGCGGCCCGCGCCGGGAAAGAGCTGCTCACCGCACTCGACATCGCCGAGCAGCGCGTCCGGCAGGCGTACGGCGACACGCCAACGCCGGTGCTGCTCGGGCGGCTGGCGGAAGCGCGGCGGCGGCTCCAACGGCTCACGCGTTGAGCGCCGCTCGCTGGTGTTGCTGCGCGCACAAGGGCTGAAAGCTGCATTGCGGTCGGCCGTGTCGCGGTCCGCGGAAAAACAATGTTACGGCGCCGGGATTTCGGCATACGATACGGCACTTTCTCACTCGTCGTCAGGTCGCTCTCGCCGTTCGTCCATCGGTCGTAGCCTCATTTCCCGGAGGGTACCCATGCGTCGCACGTTTTCGCTTGCCGTGTCGTTGCTCCTGGTCTCGGCCTCCCTCACGTTCGCTCAAGCTGTCACCTCAGGAACCGGCGCCATCAACGGACGGGTCACGGACGCATCAGACGCGCTGATGCCGGGTGTGACCGTCACGCTGACCAGCCCATCGCAGATGGGCGTTCGCACCGCGGTCACCGACGCCGACGGCGCGTATCGCTTCACCGCGGTCACGCCCGGTGAATACGTGATCGTCTTCGAGCTGGCCGGCTTCTCGATCGTCCGTAACGAAGGCATCCGAGTCAGCCTGGGATTCACGGCCACCGTGAATGGCGCACTGACGGTGGCCTCGCTCGAGGAGTCGGTCACCGTGACCGGCCAGTCGCCGGTGGTCGACACCTCGGCCACGCAGATCGGCAACTCGTTCGACGCCAAGGCACTCTCGGCGTTGCCGACGTCGCGCGACTACTTCTCGCTGCTGGCCGGTTCACCGGCGGTGCAGATGTCGCGCATCGACGTGGGCGGCAGCACCAACGGCACGCAGCAGGGCTTCGTGGTGTACGGCACCAGCGGCCAGGTCCGCGTGATCTTCGAGGGCCTGAACGCGACCGAAGCCACCGGCGCTTTCGGCAATTACCCTGACATCGGCGGCATGGAGGAAGTGCAGATCAACACCGCGGCGCACTCCGCCGAAGCGTCCACCCCCGGTGTGCAGTCGCAGTTCATCAGCAAGTCCGGCGGCAACCAGTTCCGCGGCACGTTCTACGGCGGTTACTCGCCCGAGAAGTGGCAGGCCTTCAACATCGACGCCGATCAGATTGCGCGCGGCCTGCGTGGCGGCGGCAACCTCGCCCCCGAGGACGTCAATCGTCTCAACAGCTACCAGGACATGAACGCCGGTTTTGGTGGCTACCTGATCAAGGACCGCCTGTGGTGGTACGGTTCCTACCGGCACCAGGACATCAAGGCCAGCTACGTGAATTTCCCGGTCAAGCCGCAAACCACGATCCTGAACAACTACAGCGGCAAGGTCACCTACAACCTGTCGACCAACAACAAGCTGATCGCCTACACGCAGCCATCGCAGAAGAAGCAGCCGCAGCGCTTCGATTCGTGGCTGCTCGGCGTCGACACCGGCATCAACTCGACCGAATCGACGACGTGGAGCCAGAATTTCTGGGCGTGGGTCCACAAGGCGGAGTGGAACAGCGTGCTCAGCGACAACGCGTTCGCCGAGATCCGCGGCGGCCAGTACGGCTACGACTGGACCAACGGCGTCAACGGCACCGGCCTGCGCTATGAAGACATCGGCAACAACATCATCACCGGCCGCAACCGCAACTGGGCCCGCGAGCGCCGCCGCGATCAGGTCCTCGGCACCCTGAGCTATTTCAAGAACATGGCCGGCGACCACAACTTCAAGATCGGCGGCGAGATCTTCGACGAGAGCGTCAAGGACGTCTTCATCGACGGCTTCGAAGACGACATTCTCCACGTCCTGCAGAACGGCGCGAAGCTGGACGTCATCCTGTTCCAGCCGGGTGAATCGATCGGCGGGTTGCGGACCTACGGCGCGTTCATCCACGACACCTGGCGCGTCGGCGACAAGCTCACGCTCAACCTCGGCGCGCGCATCGACGCGTACCGCGCCTACTCGCCCGAGCAGGAACATCCCGCCAGCCGGTTCAACCCAACTGCCCAGACATTCGCGGCGGTCGACAGCTATTTTTCGTGGAAGAACCCGGCCCCGCGCCTTGGCATGACCTACGACCTCCTGGGTGACGGCCGCACCGTGCTCAAGGCCAACTACGGCACCTACTGGTGGAACCCGGGCGCCGATCTCGTCTTCAACATTAGCCCGAACGCCTCGGCGTGGTGGCGGCGCCATCGCTGGACCGATTTGAACAACGACAACCGGTGGCAGCCGGGTGAAGAGGCCGCCGTGCCAAGCTCGACGCGCGGTGGCGCGGCCACCGAGTCGCTCGACCCGAACCTGAAAAACAGCCAGACAAAGGAGTTCGCGACGTTCGTGGAACGCGAGCTGATGGCGAATTTCGGCGTCCGTGCCGGTTACGTTTGGCGCGGGCAGCGCGATCAGTACGGGCGCTACAACATCGCTATCCCGTATGAAGCCTTCACCGTGCCGGTGTCGGTGCCCGATCCAGGCCCGGACGGACGCGTCGGCACGGCGGACGACGGTGCGCCGATCGCGGCCATGGATTTGGCGCCACAGTTCCGCGGCTTGACGCCGATCAACCGGACCATCAACGTCGAGCGCGGCGACTCGGACTATCACACCTTCGAGATCACCGGCACCAAGCGCATGAGCAACCGCTGGAGCCTGCTGGCCTCGTACGGCTGGACCAAGAGCTTCGACCAGGCCGCCACCATCCAGGGCAACGCCATCCGCGGCAACGCACTGGTCAGGAATCCCAACGACGAGATCAACACCGAGAACGGCCGGTTCGTCTACACCCGGCAGACGGTCAAGGTCAGCGGCACCTGGAACTCGCCGTGGTGGGACGTCTCGTTCTCGCCAATGTTCCGCTACCAGCAGGGCATCCCGTTCGGTCGCACCTTTGCCTCGACCCTCAGCTACGGCAGCGTTCGATTCCTCGCCGAGCCACTGGGCACGCGACGCCAGGACCCCATTTCGATCGTTGACCTGCGCGTCGAGAAAACGCACCGGTTCAGCGGCCGCGATATCTCGGTATTCTTCGATCTTTACAACCTGGCCAACGAGAACCCGGCGCAGAACCTGCAGTGGAGTTCGGGCACGGCGTTCGACCGTCCGTTGAGCATCGTCCCGCCGCGGCTGGCGCGCATCGGGTTGAAGCTGAACTTCTAGCGCGTTTTGAGGGCGAGGGCTTGAGCCCTCGCCGCTCCTCAGGGCAGTCGCGCTGATAGGGCCGTCAGGATGCGGCAAGATAGCCTCCTGAACTCTTCGCCTCCTGTTCAACCGGATGCGGTCAGGCTAGTCTACCCAGATGGAACCACGCGTCTCGTTCATCACCCTCGGCGTGAGCGACCTCGAGCGCGCCTCTCGTTTCTATCGCGACGTGCTCGGCCTGCCGCAGAAGCCGACGCCGCCCACCGTCGCGTTCTTCGAAATGGGGAAGACATGGCTGTCGCTTTACCCGCGCGAGGCGCTCGCGGCGGACGCCGGCGTGCCGGCGGCCGGGTCGGGATTTCCGGGCTTCGCGCTTGCCCACAACGTGCGGTCGATTGAAGAAGTGGATTCGCTGCTGAGCTACGCCGCCCAGGGTGGCGGCAAGCTGGTGAAGCCCGGCCACCACACCTTCTGGGGCGGCTACTCCGGCTACTTCTCGGATCCCGACGGGTTCTTGTGGGAAGTGGCGTGGAACCCGAAGTTTCCGCACGTGTAGGTCCGGCTTCCACCTCCGCCAAGGCTACGGCGGGACAAGAAAGCCGGACGCCACATCAGAACACCGACGAGACGAACACGAACACCGCGGCCGCCGCGGTCAGCTGCAGCGCCAGCGCCATTCGGTCGCGCAGGAACAGCACGCCCAGGGCGATCAGCACTGCGGCGCCGAACAGGAAGTTCCAGTACAACTCCTGCACGCCTTCCTGCACCCCGGTGGTGCCGGCGCGCCGGCGCGTCTGCTCGATCACGGCGTTGGCAATGTCACGGTCGCTGTCGCGATCGATCTCGAAGTAGCGGCCGCCGCCCGCGGTGGCAATGCGGGTGAGCTCCGCGCGATTGAGCGTGGACCGGATCAGCGGCTGGTTGGGCTGCCGCTTGGGATCCGGAATCAACCCGCCCGCGGTGGTCCCGACCCCGACCACGTTCAACGGCACGCCGCGCTCCAGCGCCATCGCCAACGACTTGGCGACCTCGCCGCTCCACGACTGGCCGTCAGAGATCAGCAGGAACGCCTTCGGATTGGTGTTCGCGCCGAGCTTGTCGTCGAGACCCGACTCACGGCGTATCTCCTCGTCCTTCTCGATCAGCCGCAGGCCCCAATAGATGCCGCGCTCGATGTTGGTGTCCCATGTGCCGTCGTCTTCAAGCCGGAACGGCGAGGTGTCCTCGAGATGATCGAGAAAGAAGAAGTAGGTGTTGGGATCCTTGGTGAGGCGAATCTGCGGCGTCGCCATGTGCGCGAACAGCGCCATCGCCACGCGGTCGTTGTCCCAGCGCAGCGACTCGCCCAGGGTGCGGAGAAAGCGCATCGACCGCTGCCAGCGGTTGCCCTTGACGTCCTGGACGTGCATCGACGCCGAACCGTCCTGCAGGATCACCAGGTCGACGCCGGCGTTGCGCACGAGCGAGGTCACCGCCTGCGGCTTGGCCAGGGCGAGGGTGCCGGCGATCGCCGCCAGCAGCAGGCACAACCAGAACAGCAGCTCGCCAAAGAACGGCACGCGCTCTTCGACCGGCACCTGCCGATGCCGCATGAACGCGTGCACATCGGCACGTCGCCGCCAGACCTGCCACACCCACAGGATGAGCAGCAGGGCGGGAATCGCCAGCAGCGGCAAGAATCCGGGCGCGCCGAACTTCATTCAGTAACTCACCAAATCTGCGAGCGAAATCACCAAATCACCAGGTGCCAGAACGCAAAATCCGCTCAGCCCTTTCGCACCTTAGTCGTGCCTTTGCCCGCTTTTTCGGCCTCGAGCCGTTCGTCGGGACGCATCGGGACAATCATCTTGAATTTCTTCATGTCCGACGCTTCGGGCGGGGCGCCCTCGACGCCGTGCAGCGTGAGCGTGGCGGTCGCATCGAACGGCGCGACCGGCTGCTTGCGGGCCGTGAGCACCGCGCGCAGGCGCGCGGCGTACTCGTAGTTGAATGCGGCCTCGGCGTTGTCGGGCTGCTCCCGGAGGATCTCGGCGTAGCTCTTCACCACGTTGTCGAGCCGCCCGACCACGGTCTGCCAGGTGCCGCCCTCCTGGCGCAACTTGCGATAGGCCGCGTTGGCCGCCATCAACTTGGCGTCCACATTGGTCGCCACGGCGTCGTAGTCCCCCTGCCAGTACGCCGCCGAGGTGTCGAGCGCGTTGGCGGAGGCGGTCAGACGGTCGCTGCCGGGCAGCAGGCGGGCAATCCGGCCGGGGCCCTGTGCCAGGTCGGCCGCCTCCTGGTAGCGCAGCGTCACCAGGTCACGCTCGGCCGCGGCCAGGCGCTGCTCCGATTCCGCCGTGCGCCACAGGATGGCGCCCGCGGCGACGAGGACGATGACGATCAGGGCCTGACCGAACCATGAAGACGATCTCATTGCTTTGCTCCCTACTCTAGGCGGGTCTCAAGACCCGCCTCTACGTTCTGACTCCCGACTGCCGACTCCCGACTCCCGTCAAGCTACGGAAACGTCTGAAACGCCGGAATCGTGAACCGCAACAGCAGCGCCGCGCACCAGAAGGCGAGCGCGGTCAGCGCAAACGGCGCGTAGCGCGGCCGCTCGGTGCTGTACTGCTTCATCTCGATGGTGCCGGCCGACGCGCGATCGATCGCCTGGATGGCCTGGATAATCGTCGCCTCGTCGCCGCCGGAGAAGAACTGCCCGCCGGTCCGCTTGACCGCGCCAATCCAGAGTTCGTCGGCGACGCTCCGCTTGTTCTGGATGTTGCCGCCGATCTTGATCAGGTACACCGGGATCTTCGCCCGGGTCGCTTCGCCCAGCACGTCGTCCACGGTCTTGCCGTTCTCCAGTACGTCGGCGTCGGCGCCGTCGGTGAAGATCACCATCAGGTTGCCGGAGGCGTCGAGGAAATCGAAGGCGTTGAACAGCCCCACGCTTTGCTCGACCGCCCGCGCCACGACCGTGCCCTGATCGGGGAACGCCATGAACTCGTTCCAGTCGCCGATTAGCGCCGTGCTCAACAGGATGTTCTCGTAGTCGGTCGTGAACGGCGTAATGACATACGCATCGTCGCCGAACTCGACCAGCGCCATGAGGTCGCGGTACTTGCCGGCCATGCGGCGCTCGATGAAGTAGCGGGCCGCGCCGACGGTGGTGAAGAATGCGGCGTTATTGGGCGCGCCCTTGGCCAGCGTGGTGGACGGCAGCGCCGACAGCATGCTGGACGACGCGTCGATCAGCAGGCTGATGCGGCGGCCCGGGTAGGTGGTTTCCGAACGGGTGAGCGTCGTGCGCGGATCGGCGAGCGCCAGGATGAAGAAGGGCAGGCCGGCCAGCGCCAGGATCAGTGCCCCGTGCCGCGACAGTGACGCGCGCGACCAGCCCGGGCTGGTGACAATCGCCGGCAGCGCCATGCGGCTCTTGCCGGGATTGCGGCTGCCAAACGACCGGATCACCATGAACACCGCGGCGAGGCCAATCATGGCCAGCACCACTTGGCGCGCCGTCGAGCTCTCTGAGAAGATCAGCCGCTCGAGATACAGGTCTCCCCACTCGGCCCATGTAGCCTGAACGAGTTGGGAGATGTCTCGAAAGACTTGCATTCTCTGGTGCCTAAAGTGCCTAAGGTGCCTGGGGTGCCTAAGGGTGCTGCTACGCCCAGACCTTCTTACGCATGTCGACCAGCGAGCGGACGAAGTTGCCCGACCATTCTGAGATCAGCGAGTGTGCCGACTGCTGCTGCTTCGTGATGCGAATCGCCGTGCTGACCGCGTCGTCCATGTCGACCTTCTGGCCATCGCGGCCGTAGCGCGCGATCGTCATTGTCTTGAGCGCGTCAACCAGCGACGAGTCGGTTGCCGATTCCGCGGTTACCGAACCTGACACGTACATCGGCGTGCGGCCCATGCCGCGACCGACCAGGAGCGCGCCGTCGACGAGCGGGTCATTGGCTAGCACGGGGCGCTGGCCCACGGCGCGTCCCGAGGCGTAGCTGCCGGAAATGCGCGCCGCCGACAGCGCGCGGCCGGCCAGCTCTGGCGTCCAGCCGCCGCGGCCCGCCCGCTGCACCTCGCCCAGTTCGCCAGCGACGTGGCGCAGAATCGCCCGCGGCGCCAGGTGCGCGCGGGTCGCGGTGGTGGTCTTGGTCTTGCTACGCAGCATGCCAATCAGGATCACCGCCAGCATGACGCCGGCCAGCGCGAACAGCACCGTGGCGGCGGTCTGGAACAGGTCGGCGCGCGAGCTGCGGGCCTCAATGTCCGAGAACGCCGCCGCCGGCGCCTCGCGGATGTCCGAGGTGTCGTCCGGCACCACCGAGATCAGCTTTACCGAGGCGCGCGGCAGGGCGTAGCTTTGTTCGCGCCCCATCACCGACTCGCCGCCGGTCACCTTGCTCTCGATGGTGTAGGTCACCTCGAGGGGCGGAATCGCGACGTCGGCGCCGAAAGCGTCTTCGGCGATCAGCCGCATGCGGTAGTCGTACTGAATGAAGCGCTTGCCGATCGTGACCAAATCGCCGGCGTGCGTACCACCCGTGACTTCAAACGGCGGCAGCTGCACGACGGTCGGGTCGAGCTTCGACAGGTCGGGCACCACCCGGGCGGCCTCGGTCTCGACCACCGCGCAGGTCAGCCGCAGGTCGAAGAACTCGCCGGTGCGCACCGCGCTCGTGGAAGTCCGCCACCAGCACTTGATGGGTTCGACCTCGACGAGGTCGGTACCGGTTTGGGCAAACGCCGGGACCGAAACCAGGAGCAACAGGGCCGCGCGAAGAATGTGTTTGTTCATGTCGTCTCTGAGCTCCGGCTAAAGCCGGAGGCTACATCTCACTTGTGACTTCTCACTTGCTACTTCCGGCGGCGCAGCCGCCGCTCAGCTACCCATTCAATCAGTGCCACGTCGAACTTCACCTGGTCGGCGCCGAGGCGAATGACATCGAGGTCCAGGGCCTTGGCCTGGCGGGTGATGTCGTCCTGCCACAGCTTGATCCGCTCGCTCTGCCGGCCGAGCTCGCGGCGCGACATCATGCGAGTATTGCCCGTTTCGACGTCGTAGACTTCGACCCAGCCGGCCGAGACGCGCGGCAGCTCAAAGGCGAACGATGCGTCAACCATCATGATGAACACGTCGTGGACGTTGTCCACCTGCGACAATTCCGTCAAGAACGCCGGCGCGTCGTCGAACAGAAAGTCGGAGATCACCGGCATCATCGAGGTCTTGCGCGAGAAGCCGGTGAGGGTCGCGCTGAGGCTTCCCGAGTTCTTCAGGTCCTGCAGGCCGTGGCCATCCTGGTAGGCCTCGAGGCAGTGAATCACCTGGCCTTTGCCAATTCGCGGGCGCACGGCGCCCAGGGTGTGAAGGCCCTCGTCGAACGTCACCAACCCGATCGAGTCCTGGAAGAACACCGCCGACATGCCGATGGTGGCGATCGAGCGCGCAATCAGCGTGGCGATCTGCAGGCCGCGGCGATCGCCTTTGGCGGACGGGTCGGCGCCGCAGCGGGTCGAGGCCGAGCGGTCGGCGACGAGGATCACCCCCGAGGTGGTGGGCTGCTCAAACTCGCGGACGATCAGCGGGCTGAAGTTGGTGAGCGACGACTGCGCCCAGTCGATCGCCTCGAAGCGATCGCCCGCCTGCCAGTCGCGCAGCCCGACGAAGTCGAACCCCGTGCCATGGAACATGCTGGAGTGTTCGCCGATCGTGAACTCGCGCATCCGCTTGAGGATGAGCAGCTCGACCTCGGTAATCTCCGACAGGTTGATGAGCGGCTCGACCTCCTGTTCGCGAGTCCTCACAGGGCCTTTCCTGGGGGACGAGTGAACAACCCTGAGCGAGGGTGCGGCCGGCGAAGCCGGTCGCATACGAGTCGAAGGGTGCTCATGGGATCGGCGTCTTCTCGATCACATCCTTGATCACCGCATCGGTGGTCAAGCCATGGCTCGCGGCGTGCGGGCCCAGCCAGAGCCGATGCCCCAGCACGTACGTCGCCAGGTCCTGGATGTCTTCCGGGTAGACCTCGTCGCGACGCCGGACGAGCAGCGCCCACACCTTGGCGAGGCGGCCCCACACGATGATCGCGCGCGGCGAGGCGCCGAGGTCGACGCCGCTTTCGACCAGCTCCGACGGCGAGTGCTTCAGCCAGTCGGTGTCGGCGTTATAGGGACGGGTGTTGGCGACCAGCCGCTGGATGTAGTCGCCGAGCCGTTCGTGCAGGTAGACGTGCTCGGTGATCGCGGCGCGCAGCTCGATGATGCGTTCCTTGCGCATCAGCGGGTTGAGGCGCACCTGCTTGAAGTCGAAGTGCACCAGCTTGCGCTCTTCCTCGGGCGGCAGGTAGCCGATGTTCACCATGATCGCGAAGCGATCGGTGGCGGCTTCCGACAGCGGGAAGGTGCCCTGGCCAAGCTCCACCGGGTTCATGGTGGCAATGGCGAAGTTGAACGCCGGCAGCTCGTACGTCGTCTTACCCACCGTGACGGTGCGGTCCTGGAGGCCTTCGAGGAAGGCGCTTTGCGACTTCAGCGGGATGCGGTTGATTTCATCCAGCAGGATGACCTCGGCCTCGGCCAGCGGGCCCATTTCGGTGGTCAGCTCGCCGGTGGCCGGATTGATCATCTGGAAGCCGACCACTTCGGTCGGCTGCAGGTCGGCGCGGCCCTGGATGCGGGCGAACTTGGCATTGCTGATCGCCGCCAGGATGACGCCGAAGAACGTCTTGCCGACGCCCGGCACGCCTCGCAAGAGCAGGTTGCCCGAGTTGACCTGGCGCTGCTCCTTCTTGTCGTAGGTCGTCGGAATCTCCGACAACAAGACGAGGTTGGCCAGGATCTTGGGCTGCTGGTAACCGACGAGGGCCTTGCCGCCTTCCGCAAGGATGGCCTCGTGGAAGGTAATCGCGTCTTGGAGATCAGGATGCACAGGTCCGCCTTGAAGAGTCCGCCTTGGAAAAGGCCAATCGTATCCGAAGCATGACGAACGGCGCTAGGATTCCCTGCCAGATGGGTGGGGTGTAGTCGGGGACGGCCCGAAGGGATACAATCGGAGACCTCGGAATCGACCCTGGGACTCACTTGAAGGAGAGTACGAGATGGCGGTTGGAACGAAAGCTGGCTGGAGCCTGACCCTTGGCACCCTGCTCTTCGGAGCGGCGATCGCAGGCGTCGTGACGCCTCTTGCCGTGAGGGCCGAGCAGGCGGCGCCGGCACCCGAGGTGACCTTCACCAAGGACATCGCGCCCATCCTGCAGCGCAGCTGTCAGAACTGCCACCGGCCCGGCCAGGTGGCGCCCATGTCGCTCATCACCTACGAGGAAGCGCGGCCCTGGGCCCGGTCGATGAAGCAGCGCACCGGCTTGCGCGACAAGGCCGGCGTGATGCCGCCGTGGTACATCGAGAAGAACATCGGCATTCAGCACTACAAGCACGACCCTTCACTGAGCGATGAGGAAATTGCCAAGGTCGCCAAGTGGGCCGACACCGGCGCCCCGCGGGGCAACCCGGCCGACATGCCGCCGCCCATCTCGTTCCCCGACGGCGCCTCGTGGCACGCCGGCGAACCCGACCTGATTGTCGAGAGCCCCGAAATCACCGTCAAGGCCAACACGCCCGACTGGTGGGGTGAGTTCGAGCCGACCAAGATCCCGCTGACCGAAGACCGTTACGTCGCGTCGGTGGAAATCCGCGAGGTCAACGACTTTGCCAAAGACGCGTCGGGCCGCGATACCGTAGGCCAGCGTTACGTGTGGCACCACCTGATTTGGGCGACCGCCGAACTCACCGGCGACGGCGATCCGATTGATGCGTCGATCGGCGAGGGCGCGGTCGGCTGGCCGGTCCACGAGGTCGGCCGCAACGCCGACGTGTTCGAGCCCAACGCCGGCCGCCTGCTGAAGGCCAACTCCAGCATCATTTACCAGTCCGCCCACCTGCACGCCGGCGGCGCCGACGTGAAGTCGAAGCTGCTGTTCGGCTTCAAGTTCCACCCCAAGGGCTACAAGCCGGCGCGCCGCAGCACGTTGCGCAGCCTCGGCAACGGCCTCGACATCGACATCAAGCCGAACGAAGCCAACCAGCAACTCCACGCCTACATGGTGCTGCAGCAGCCGACCAAGATCGCGACCTTCGAACCGCACCTGCACGCGCCCGGCCAGCGCATGTGCCTCGAAGCCATCTGGGGCATCAACAT